>JADFPD010000107.1 GCA_022562475.1 Chloroflexota bacterium
GCGACCCGGACGGCATCGAGATTGAGCTATTCGTCCTCGCCCCCGAATTCGAGAAGACACCCCTTGAGGAGATACTCACCGGGGGGTCCCTTCAAGGAACTACTGCCGATTAACGGCGCGCCTGGGGATTAAACACCTCCGCCATTAGGCCGGATAGCTTTCGTCCGTGCCATGCGGTCTCCGCACACACATTTTTGGGGGGATATATGCGCTTGGACAACAAGGTGGCCCTGATCAGCGGCGGCGCCCGGGGCATGGGGGCCGAGGAAGCCCGCATGTTTGCCAAAGAAGGGGCCAAAGTTGTCATCGGCGACGTGCTGGATGACGAGGGAAAGCGCACCGAAGCGGAGATCAACGAGGCGGGTGGGGAGTGCGTCTTTATCCATCTGGATGTGACCGACGAGAGCGCCTGGCAGGCCGCCGTGGCCGCCACCGTCGCCCGCTTTGGCAAGTTGGACATCCTGGTCAACAACGCCGGAATCGCCCGGATCAACAATGTGGAGGATACGACCTCCGAAGAGTGGGACCTGGTGATGGACATCAACGCCAAAGGTGTGTTTCTGGGGACCAAGGCGGCCATACCGGAGATCCGGAAGGCCGGCGGCGGCTCCATCGTGAACATCTCTTCCATCGCCGGGCTGACCGGAGGGCGGACGTCCTCTTACGCGGCCAGCAAGGGCGCCGTGCGGCTCCTCACCAAATCGACGGCCATTCAATACGCGGCGGACGGTATCCGCTGCAATTCGGTACATCCCGGCGTCATCGAGACCCCCATGACCACCCCAATCATGCTCAACACCCCAGAAGGGCGGGAATTGAATGCCTCCAGGCACCCCATCGGCCGTATCGGCCAACCCGAGGACATCGCCTATGGCGTGCTCTTCCTGGCCTCGGACGAGTCCTCATTCATGACCGGGAGCGAACTGGTCATCGACGGCGGCCTCACCGCGCAGTAGAGTCCTCCCGTCGCCGGTTTAAGCGAATCATCCCAGGGAGGGCAGATGGCAGAGATATTCGTTCTGGGAGGAGGCACTCCCACGCCGACCGCCGAGCGGTTCGGCAGTTCCCATGTGCTCAAGATCGGCGAAGAACTGCTGATGTTCGACTGCGGTCCGGCGGCGACGCATAAATTGGTGAAAGCCGGGCTTTTCCCGACCCAGGTGGACAACCTATTCTTCACCCACCACCATTTCGACCACAACATCGACTATCCCTGCTTCCTGCTCTGCCGCTGGGACCAAGCAGCGGGGCACGGCTCGGAGTTGAACGTCTACGGACCGGCGCTCACGGAAGAGATAACCAGGGGACTCATCGGCGACGACGGCGTGTTCTCGCCTGATTGGCGGGCCAGGGTGGGCCACCCATTGAGCCAGCGGGTGTACGTGAACCGCGGCGGCACACTGCCCCGCATCCCGCCCAACCCTCAAGTCAAGAACGTTGGACCCGGCGAGGTGGCGTCGGGCAAGGACTGGGCGGTCACCGCCGCCTTGGCCGAGCATGTTCAGCCCTTTCTGGACTCCCTGGCCTACCGGGTGGACACCCCGGACGGCAGCGTGGTCTTCACCGGAGACACCCAGCCCTGCGAGTCGGTAATCGACCTGGCGCGGGACGCGGACATGATGCTCTGCATGTGCTGGGACGACCAGGCGGTCATGGCCGCGAGCGGGGAGGCCACCGGGCAGTGCGGCACCACCGGAGCGGCCGAGATGGCCCAGGAGGCCGGCGTCAAAAAGCTGGTGCTGGTGCACATGGGCCCCGGATTGTCAGCCCGTGCGCCCTTCGAGGACGTCCGATCGGAGATGCAACGCATCTACCAGGGGGAGATTGTCTTCTCCGAGGAACTGCTAAAGATAGACTTGTAGTTCCATGGCTCCCTGGGCACGCGTTACCTGTGCCAACCCATGCCTTGGTGGTATCCCCGCAGGTAGGCTACCTGCCCCCCGTGGACGATGTTGTCCCAGACCAAGATGCCCAAAGCGTCGTCCACCACCATCGTTTCCCCGGGGTTGTTCCACGGGACCTCCCGCGCCAAGTCCGCGTCCGACAAAGAACCGATGTAAGCGGCCGCCGTGGTGTTGGCCTTATCGAAATAGTCCATCAAAACATCTTTGGACGGGGCCTGCCAAGCCGCGGCCCGTTCGCTGGTCCATCCCATCCCCATGTCATTGGAATCTTCCGGCATTCCGAACTTTTCATGCCAGGAGTCGATGGTCCAGAGTTGAGGTTCATTCACCTTCAGACGGAAGTGGATGAAACGGTCCGTCACTCGGGACATGTGCCAGACCAGCCAACTCATGGAGTTGGAGTCCTCGTTGGGGCGGACGGCCATGGTTGCTTCGTCCACGTCGGAGACCGCCGATTTCACCATATTCCAGTTGCGCTCCAGAGCCGACAGAGTTGTTCGAGTACCTGACATAACATTTCTCCTGATCGTGTTTCGGTTAAGGGAAAACTTAGTCCTTTACGTATTCTTCCTGAAGTTGGACGAACTCATCGGTCCGGTTGACCGACCGGAGCAACTCCGGTGGCGCCTGACCCTCGGCCAGGTCCTCGATGGCGCCGCCGTCTTGCAGGTGCTTCAAGCTATCGTGGATGGCTTTTACGGCCACCGCGAAGGTTGGGTTGCCCAGCATGAGTATCCGCACCCCGTTGGCTGCCAGGAAAGCTGGGTCGTTTCGGGCGTCGAGCGGAGGGCTCAAGACGCAGAGCGGCAATGTCGTTGCTCTGTGGGCCGCCTCGATCTGCTCCCGGCTCTTCACCCCGGTCAGCATCACCGCCTCGGCCCCGGTCTGGGAGTAGGCCGCCAGCCGGTCCAACGCCTCGTCCAACGGACACAGCCCGAAGGCGGCGGAGCGGGCGACGATGACGGTGGTGGGGTCGGTGCGGGCGGCCACCGCCGCTTTCAGCTTGCCTTCCTGTTCCTCTTTGGATATCAAGCCTGGGTCCTGGACATTGAACCGCCTGGGCACGAAATTGTCTTCGATCTCGATGGCCGCCACGCCCGCAGCCTCCATCTCCCGCACGGTCCGGACCACGTTGACCGCGTTGCCAAACCCATCTTCGGCGTCCACCATCAGACTGACATCCGCGATGCGGGTGATACGGCGGCAGGTGTCCACCACGTCCGACATGTTGGATAGGACGATGTCCGGTACCCCCAGGTTGGCCACCTTGCCCACCGAGCCGGAAAGCACGCACACTTCGTAATTCAGCATGTGAGCGATTCGGGCCAACAGCGGGTCGAATATATTGGCGGCCAGCGTGCAGGTGTCTCTGGAGATTACTTGCCGAAATCTTTCGCGGGCTATGGACATGCGTGCCACCTCTTGGGTTAGGTGCGCTAAATAATACTCCCCGTGCGGGCCGATGCCCACCGCTTACGGAAACCGACGGCCTAGTATCATCTAAGTTCTAACACTAAAGATGCGACGCTCCCCCGGATGCCGCTATAATGCCGGTTGGTTCGGGTCTCACGGATTCATGGTCAATATTCTGAGGTAAGCATGACGATTTTATGGCTGGGCGATGAAGGCTGCCATGAAGTTCAAAGGGTCGGCGGCAAGGCGGCTAATCTGAGCCGGTTAGCCGCGGCATACCGTGTGCCGGTGGGGTTCTGCATCACACCCGATCTGTACCGTCAGTGGTTGGACGGCCCCAAGCAAGAGATGGCGCTGCCCCAAGGGCTCCATGGCATCGTCTCCCGCGAATACCAAGAGATGAATGCCAGATGTGGAATCGTGGACCCGGCGGTGGCCGTGCGGTCTTCAGCCCTGGACGAAGACGGGCAAGGCACGTCTTTCGCCGGTCAATACGACACCTATCTGAACATCCAAGGCCCCGAGGCCATCTCCGAATCAATCGTTAAGTGCTGGGACTCGGTTGGCGGGGAAAGGATGGCGGCCTACCGCAAAGAACATAACCTGCCGGCCGAGAGCCTGGGGGTTGCGGTACTGGTCCAACAACTTATAGCGGCGGAGGTTTCTGGCGTGGTCTTCAGCGCCAATCCCGTCAGCGGAAACCGGGACGAAGTCATGATCAACGCCACCTGGGGCCTGGGTGAGAGCCTTGTCTCGGGAAAGGTGACTCCCGACACGTGGATAATGAACAGGTCCGATTGCGCTATCAAGGATAGATTCATCGGTGAAAAGGTCCTGATGACCGTCCTTGAAGAGGGCGGGACCACCGAGGTGAGGGTTCCCCGCGCGCAACGGGAGGCCGCGACATTGGACGATGAGAAGACTAGGGAGATAACCAATCTTGCTCTTGATCTTGAGACAGAGATGGGCTGGCCGGTCGACCTGGAATTTGCCTACTATGCCGATAACCTCTATCTTCTTCAATGCAGACCGATAACCACGCTTTAGCGTCCAAGTTCCAGGTCCTGGATAAGAAGCTAATCAATCAAAACGGAGTTTTAGATGACCGCACCCACTGATTTCCCGATACCCTCGGACATGGAAGGATTTTGGATGTGGGACAAGATGCATTGCCCCAAGCCCCAGACCACTTTGACCCAAGACCTGTGGAATTCCGCCATCGGCGAAGGATTCACCAGAGGCATGGAAGAGTTTGCCTGCCCCGCTGGGGTCCGGTACGAAAATGTCAACACCTATGCCTACATGGCGTTGGTGCCCCAAGAACTTGGGGATGAAACCATCGAGCAACGGGTGGATCGGTATAAGGCGACTCTGGGGGAAATGTTGCCCAAGATGGGCTCGTTATGGGCTGATGAATGGTTGCCCTCGATCCTTCCTGCTCTGGAATCCTCGATGACGAGGGACTACACCGCCCTCGGCGACCAGCAACTCATTGAGACATTGGAGCAGATGAACGAAGAGTTCACCGACCGTTACACGGTCCACGGCAAGATCAATTTCGTGATCGCCTGCGCCAGCATCTTTGTGGATTTCTACAACGAAATCATGGACCCCGAGGACGCCACGGAGGCTTATGAGGCGCTTCAAGGGTTCCCGACTCTCTCCCTCGCAGCGGGAAAGGCATTATGGGGACTGGGACGCATTGTCAATCAAAGCCCAGATCTTATCCAGCTATTTGAACGCTATCAGCCGGACCAACTCATGATCGAATTGGAAGGCGCCGATCAAGGCCGCGATTTCCTCAAGGCGTTTAGGGATTATCTAGAAGAATGGGGCTGGCGTTCGGAAGCATTCGAACTGGCGGACCCTGCTTGGCGGGAAGACCCCAATGTGCCACTGAATGCGATACAAGGTTATATGCGTCTGGACGATGGTGAAGACCCGGAGATCAAATACCAGCAGGCCGTTAATAGACGTGAAGAGTTGCTGGCCAATGCCCGGGCAGCTCTGGCCGGACAGACCGAACAGTTGGCGACATTCGATGCGCTCTATGCCCAGGCCGAACCCTTTGCCACACTCACGGAAGACCATAACTACTACATCGACCAGCGAGGCAACTCCGTGATGCGGCTTCCCATCTTGGAGATGGGCCGGCGGCTGTCGAAGAGCGGCGGCATCGCCGAGACGAACGATGTTTTCCACCTGACCTTCGACGAGATTAAGTCTGCATTCTCTGGCGCGAAGCACCAAACCCTGGTGGTGGAACGCAAGGCAGAGATGGAGAAATGGGGCAAGATAGTGCCGATGCCGACCATCGGAGAACCGCATCCTGAAGAAGGCGAAGGAGACCCTTTGGGAAAGGGGTTCGCCAAATTCTTTGGCGTGCCCCCCGAGCCCAGCCGCGACCCGGATATAATCCAGGGCCTGGGCGCATCGCCGGGGACCGTCCAGGGCACCGCCAAGGTTGTGCGTACCCTGGCCGAGGCCAGCAAGCTGGAGAAGGGGGACATCATGGTCTGTGAGATGACCATGCCGCCTTGGACGCCATTGTTCTCCATCGCCGGGGCGGTGGTGGCGGACACCGGCGGGCCGCTCAGCCACTGCGCCATCGTTTCCAGAGAGTACAAGATGCCGTGCGTGGTCGGCACCGTTGTGGGCACCGCCGTGATAAAAGACGGCATGACGTTGACGGTCGATGGGGCAAAGGGAATCGTGAGGATTGACTCCAGAGGCTGAACCGGCGAAACCCGCGCAAATCGGACCGCCCAGCGTAGCCGTTAAGGGTGAGCGTTTCATACTCCTAACGGTGATGCTCGGCGTATTCTTGGCCCCGCTCAATTCCACCATGATCGCGGTGGCGCTGCCGGATATCATGCTGGACTTTGACGTGGGCATCTCCAGCGCCGGTTGGCTTATAACTGCCTATCTCATCGCCATGGCGTCCCTCCAGCCACTGGCGGGAAAATTGGGCGACAACTTTGGCCACCGGGCCATGGTCCTAAGCGGATTGTCCGTCTTCGGATTGGTCTCCATCGGCGCTGCCTTCGCCCCTACCCTGCCCCTCCTGCTGGTGTTTCGCGTGCTTCAGGCGGTGTCGGCCGCGTTGATCGTGCCCAATGGCTCTGCGTTGCTCCGAGAGATACTGCCTGCCCACCGCCGAGGAGCTGGGTTTGGCCTGTTGGGAGCGGGGATCGCCGTTGCCGCGGCGTTGGGGCCGCCACTGGGTGGGATCCTGGTTGAGGTGGCCGGCTGGCGGGCGATCTTCTACGTAAATCTGCTCTTGGTTGTCCCGGCCGTATTGATCGGGCTGAAACACCTTCCCCGGGTAAGGACCGCCGCTGTCAAACGGGAGTTCGACATCTACGGCGCAATGGTGATGCCGGTTCTACTCATCGCCTCTGCTTGGATCTTGATCTCTTTCTCCAAGGGAGCGAATCCCTGGACGATTGGTTTCGGGGTACCCTTGGTTGTGGTTGGGGCAATCTTGTTTGGCCGGTACGAGCAGCGCCATTCCGACCCCATCTTCCAGTTGAATTTCTTTCGGCGGAGACCTTTTGCCGCTTCGGCGGCGGGGATCGGGTTCGCTAACCTGTCGATGTACTCATTACTGGTGTCCATTCCGCTACTCTTATCTAGCAGGGACGAATCTTCATTGCGCATCGGTCTTGTCCTCTTTGTGATGTCCGCGGGAATGGTGTTGTCATCCTACGTGGGCGGCCGCATGATCGATAGGTTGGGCAGACGGGTCCCCACCACTTCCGGGCTAATCATTCTTGCGGTCGGCGTCTTGCCCATCGCCCTGGCCGGCCAAGATGTGTCCATAGCAACACTTCTGGTAGGACTGGCCCTCGTGGGGCTGGGTCTCGGGCTGGCTTCACCTGGGTTGCAGACTTCAGGAGTGGAGGCAGTTGAAAGCGGTCAGGCCGGATCAGCCGCGGGGCTGTACTCGACCAGCCGGTACTTGGGCAGCATCATCGGGTCCGCCGTGATCGCGGGAATCCTAGGCGCCAGCGATGTGGATGTTGACGGGCTGGGACTGGTGTTTCTTCTCTCGTTCGTTGCCGCCGTTATCGCAGCCGTGGTCAGCCTAGGCCTGAGGGGCCGTGCGGCGGAGGTACCGGCTTAGCGTCAACCCTCGCCTCGAGGCTTGGATGAACGCCCCAACAAACCGCTGGAACCGTCGCAGTTCGGGCTGCATCAAAGAGAGTGTTGGTTCAAAAATGCTTCAGTTGGACCCACAAATCCCTGGACCTAATAGGAGGTAAAAATGCCCACGGCACGTGCAGCAACGAACACAACACAGGAGAACGACATGAATGCCCACGACACGAAGGCCCAGGCGCTGGAACCCATGCAAGCAACCGAGCTGGTCACCAAGCTCTACCAGGCCGTCGACACCCGAGAGGCGGCGGCTCTTGCACCCTTCCTCTCGCCGTCTGTGACGTTCCAGTTAGGCAACAACCCGCCGGTAAACGGAAGAGAAGCGGTCTTGGAAATCAACGCTTCGTTCTTCACCAGCATCGCCGGGATGGCTCACACCATCGACGCAATCTGGTCGCAGGGCGCCAACATCATCTGCAACGGCAGCGTTCGCTACACCCGCTTCGACGGCAGTCATCTCTCCATCCCCTTCGCGACCATCCTAACCACCGAGAGAGGGCTCATCCACGACTACAAGGTGTACGCGGACGTCTCCCCTCTCTGAGTAGGACGCAGAGATCATCGCCCCCGCACGTAGTACCCAGACAACAGGAGCAACCACATGACCGAGCACAACACCCGCGTTGACGAGATGCTGGGCGACAAGTCCTTTCACATCGAGTTCCACGGCTACCTCTCCAACCACGCCAAGCACGCGGTCATCGCCTTGAACGGGCTAGGCGCGCCCGCTGAAGACATCGCGGCATATGTCGAGGAGTACGCGAGAACTACCTACGGGTTCGGTCTGGAGCCTCCCAAGCAATCGGACATCCAACTCACGGAAGAGAACTGGAGAGACTTCCTCGGCAAGCACGAGCAGTTCACTTCTCTCTGCCGCTTCTTCGAGGAGCGTGTCGAGACCCTTGGCCTCGAGCAGACCCTCAAGGTCTACGTTCCGGAGCTTCTTCGGGGGTGCGTGGGGGCACTCCTCCACGGAACGATTCACCTAGGCTGGGCCTTGGACGCGGGACACAGGGGGATGACCATCGAGGGCCTTGCGTACCTCGCGTTCTCCTACGTGTCGTGCTATCCCGAGCGGACCTTCTCCAAATCGAAGTCTCTAGCCGCTGACCGTACGCCGTTGAACTCGATGCAGCGAATCGCTGCCGAGTGGGACCGCGACAGACAAGCTCTCTCGAGTTGGGTCGATGACACGCTCAGCAGCCCGGAGCTCAGTGTCGCTGCCGGATTCCAGCCAGCGCTCGAGCACACCGGAGCGCAGCTACACATCGCCCGAGTGCTCGCGGAAGGGCACCCCCTCATCCACACCACACCCTTGTGGATGGAGAACGCAGGCCAGGAGGAGGTCTGGGAGCAGCTCTACTACGCAGTCATGCTCTTATACCTGAGCAATCCCGGCGACTTCGTGCTCCTTCACCTGGTCACGTCCCTGCACGCCGTCGAACAAATCGCTCGGCATCTACCGCGCGATGAGCAGTCAAAAGCCATCAAGTGCTACTGGACAGCAATGCTCGGAGTCCTGTTCTCTCTGAAGGCCGTTCCGACGAAGGCAAGTCTCGACGATCTGCACGCGCGCTACGCGGACTCGATCGATGCTGCGGAGAGCGCGAGCGTGGGCAGGGAGTGGAAGAGTTCCACCGAACGCGCGCTTGCGGAGCGAGAAGAGCACAACCCCAAGCTGGTCTACGTGCTGCGGAAGCTGTGGGCGCGGTTCGGACACCGGTCAGTTTACCGGGTTGCAGCCGGGTACTTCACGGAAACGCCCGTGATCGCACCAGACCCCGTTCAATCAACCGGAAACTGAGAGGCCACGTTATGAACATCGACCACATCGTCCTTTGGGTAGACAACCAGCAGCATTCTCTCGCGTTCTTCGTGGACCTTCTCGGCATGGAGCCTGTCCGGTCTGACGAGTTCGCAGAAGGGAAGACCAGCTTCCCCAGCGTTCGGTTGAATGAGTCAACCCTCATCGACCTGATGGACCGCAGCGCAGCGCCGAAGGTGCGCGAGTTCACTGGAGGCGAAGCCGGAGGAGCTCCCATCAACCACGTCTGCCTGTCGATGGCCGCTTCCGAGTACGCGGCCATCGTCTCCCGCTTGGCAGAGCGCGGCGTAGAGCTGAAATCGAGTGGGGCCGGAGCCTTCGGGGCCCGCGGCGCGGCCGAGCAATCGGCTTACTTCAACGACCCCGACGGCAATGTCCTAGAGATACGTCATTACGGTGAACAGGCGCGCCCGCTCGGCCAGTGCTAAGCCCGGCATTGTCAACTTGTTGGGAGCGTTGCGAAGTCGCACCCGAGATTTGGACGGAATTGCTCACGCTGCCGTACTGTCCGTCCAGGCTTTGAATGAAGCCTCACGTAGCTGCCGGTACTGCTGTGAGCGCATGCGGTGGCGCCCGACTCTGAAGAAGTTCTGCACGACCCCATGCACTGAAAGAAAGCGCTGAGCATGGCCAGCCGACTTGAAGCGTCGCATTTGACGCTCCCGTTGTCGGGTCGGCTGATGCGAGAGCTCCGCTCGATTGTTCGCATGTCGTGCAGTGCTGTGATCAACAGAAGGCATCATGGTCCGGTGAGCATGCCGATGTGGCGCTACGCCGTCATCACGTTGCTGCGGGAAGCCGCGCGGGCCGGCGTCCTGGACACCGACATGTCTCGCAGCGCGTTGCTGCGGTTACTCACCGCCCAGTACGAACGGTGGTGGAACATCGACGTCAAGCGGTTCCGAAGCAAGAAGCAGTTCCTCGGCTATGCGGGCCGGTACGCCCGCCGACCGCCCATCGCGCAGCACCGGTTCCGGACGATCACCCGTCAAGAAATCCGATTTGTGACGAAGGACACGCGCACCAAACGCACCGTCGAGACGACGTACACCCCGGCCGAGTTCCTGGCCACGCTCGCCGATCACGTGCCTGACCGCTACCGCCACAACATCCGGTATTTCGGTCTCCTCGCGCCTCGCGTGAAGTGCCAGACACACGATGCCGTGTTCGCGCTTCTCGGGCAGGAACGGCTGGGAAAGCCGAGGCGACTGCGGTGGGCCACGTCGCTGCAGAGAAGCTTTGGCATCGACCCGCTCGTGGACCGTGACGGCCAGCGGATGCACTGGACTCGTCGCGTGCCACCGGCTCTCGCCGGCCCCACCGCGAGCTGACCCGCCGTCTCGCCGACCTCGAACCGCCATTCGACCGCTTTTCCGCCGATTTCGACGCTCGATACCCCATACGGGTAATTGTGGCGGCGATTAACTTAAGGTATAACCAAGTGGAACCAAAATACTTGTCGGGCCAAGCATCCCATCTTTCGAAGGACTCGCGGATCTGGATGATAAAATCAACCCGATTGTAGCGTAAAGAATTAGGTACCATCATGCGGATATCCCTATATTGGCCGATCGGCATCGCGTTCTTAATGACGAGTTGCACGGACAGGCCTCTAGTCGAACCGCGGCCTGTCACGTACCAGCAGAAATTCCAAACGTCGGAACACTGGCAACAACTCGCCTCGACAAACGCTCAGCAGATATCTACCGCCTTGAAAAATACTCCGGATCCAAAGCAAGGAGGACATATAATATTAGGTAAGAACAGTAAGATGCCGACGCTGTCCAACCGTCCATACTACGTCTCCTTCTTGAATTCGGACGCACCGTTCGGCCGTGCATATCGTGATTTCCTCATTGAAGAGCTTATCAAGAGGAATCATACAATATCGACCACTTCAGATAACGCTACAGTGATTAACATCCGGGTCCAGGTTCTGGAATACGGTGGGCCGAATCAGGCGCAAACAATACCGGGAATATATGGCACG
>JADFPD010000010.1 GCA_022562475.1 Chloroflexota bacterium
CATTGTGCCCGTGAGCTTCTCTACGTTTGGCCAAAACCCCTCAGGATTAATGCCCAAATACGTAGGGATGGGGCTGATATTCGCTGGCGGCATTAGTAATGAAGGGGAAATCGCCCTGCTCAACCACGCAACGGATTTTCTGTATTTCCGGGTTGACATCCTTTCCTACCATCGATTCTTCATCGCCAATCTTGCCGACGCCATGATTCTTACCGGCTTCCTCCTCGTAATCGCCACGCCGACCTATCAGAAGGTTGTTGCTGAGATCAATGCGTTGAAACCGCCAATACGCTCAGATTCTAAATCAGCGTCAAACAACCCATGAAAGCATATTTAACTAGAACTATCTTGCCCCCTTTGTTTTCCCGTCATACTTTCTTGGGGGCTTAAGACGAATCCAGTGCGTAGACGGAACAATCGTAGTAAACTGACCCTTATGCTGGAACTGAAACCTTGGCTAGCCGTGAACGATCTCACCGTACGCGACTTTGCCCTCGGACTAGACGTACCCCTCAAGACGGCGCAGGACTGGGTATATCGAGGCGTCGTGCCGTCGGCCGAGAATAAAGACAAGCTTACTGAGTACCGACACGAGCATTGCGCCCACCATTGGGTGATCGCGGTCCCAAACGGCCCGTTAAGCGAAGGCCTGTGTCAGCGGTGCGGACACGTACGCGAGTTTCAGAATTCCGCACCCGAATACACGTGGCCGGGCACGAAACCACGTGGCAGCAAAGACAAGGCCGTGGAAGGCAAGTCGGTGGCGTAGCCCTAATCCGCTGTAGGCCAATTAGGACAATGCCTATCAGTAGTAAGTGGGGTGTTTCCTATTAGCGTAAGCGATGGCACGTAGAAAACAGGCCCCCACTCGAACCCAGGTATGATCGTGATGGGTACTACACCTGCGACCTTTGATTCATCAGCGGACTGTAGACCAGGTGTCAAGCAGCGCTTCCCGGACATTCGCTCCGAGGGCCTCTGGATGGCGCGGGTGGTATGACCGGTCGCTCACGGAGCCTCGGTTAGCCAGCATTGGGAACGGTGGGTGCGGTTCTTTCTTGCCCCAGATGGCCCAGCGTGGGCTACGGGCTCGGTGGCAAGAACAGTGCCTCCGCCACGAGGGGGCTTTGTCATGTATGGTAGGGTTCGCACGTTTGGAGCCTTAGTAGCGACCGCGGTAGTTTTGACCATGCTCGCGGCGGGCTGCGGGGAACAAGAGTCGCTGGAGGAACGTGAGGCCCAAGCCTTAGCGGATGCCCGGAGCCATTTGAACACTCAAATCCTACCTAGCGGGCGACCCCTAGAAGACGGTCTCGTAGAATTCTTAATACCCGCAGCCGCTTATGGGTTTGTGTTGGCTCCGTTCCTCCGGGCCGATCTGACTGAGGAAGAATTAGTCATCCTCGATATGGCCGGATTCGCCCTTGGTGGCACGTTGCCCCACCCAGCCCAGATAAACCGGGCGCTTTTGCGTGCAGGGGGGCCAACCGAGCAATTCACCTCAGCACAGGCGGAACTTGCTGCGAAGTTGCGGGACCCAGAGTCCAACGAATTCGTATTTCGAGCCTTGACGGAGCCCGTTATACGGCGGTTGAGCCAACAAATCGGGGGGCCTCTGATGAGTTATTACCAACGGGAGTTCGACGGATTCCAGGAAGGGCGGCCCACCGAGTCCTTCCTTGAGGCGATAATTGACGGTACGGCTCCGGATGGTTTCAATGAACTGCCGGGTTTCGAGGATAGGCCATAACCGTTTGTCGGCTCGTGGAGAGCCTGGCCGGCATCGACGCGGGCGAGCCGGGACAGACCATGAAACCATGAAACGTTATTTAATAGGGGTATGAATGCCCCTTTTCGCCCCTTCATACTTTCATGGGGGCGTACATCGATTAGGACAAAGCCTATTAGTAATAAGTAGGGTATGTCCTAATTACCCGTCGCGGTCGGGACGTAGAAAACAGGCCCCCGATCGCACCTATGTATACGGGTGATGTGTATTACCCGCGCGACTATTGATTCGTCGGGCTACAGACTCGATGTCAGTCACGGGAACTTCATGCAATAACAACTCCACGAAGCCGCATGAAAAATTACCTTTCAATCGGTCAACACCAACCCTCGGACAAGTGAGCTTTGAAACTAGCAGCCGTTCGATTAAATGGTCTTCTAGCTGGGTTGCTACTTCTCGCCGCTGCTTGCGGCGGCGACGATGACAGCCCCACGCCTTGGCCTACCCCTACTGTGACTCCCGAGACGAAGTTGTTTATCGCGGTCGACGGCGACTTATTGAAATTCTCGGACTTCAGCACCAACGTGGCCGTTGGGTACACGGCGGTTTGGGAAGGCAGATTTAGCGTCGGCGACGGCACACTAGTGTTATTGACCTTCAACAATGTCTCGACTGTTAATCAGCACAATTGGGTGCTCGTGAAGAATGGCGCCAAGGATGCCGTTGCTGCCCGAGGAACCGCGGCTGGAGCGGCTAACGATTGGCTCCAGCCGGGGGATTCCGACGTCATTGCGAACACAAGGTTGGTGAATCCCGGTGGAGAGGCTGAATTTAGGTTCAGTGCTCCGCCGCCTGGCAACTATCAATTCGTCTGTACGTTCCCCGGACACGGCGCCACCATGTTTGGAGATTTCGAGGTCACTGGATAGAGAGCGGAGCGAATCTTTACCAATCGCGAATAAGAAGGGCTGGCATCACCCGCTCCAAGTCTAATTAGGCTCACAATTCGCTTTCGTGGCGAACGTTGTCCCAGGCTCAGAGGTCACACACGTGTTGAATAGCGTCGTGGACCTGGGATTTTAGCCTCTTTAGGACCCGGTGGCCGGAGTCTCCCTGCAACCGCAATCCGTTCTCCCGGCATAGCTTCGCCCAGTTTATCCGTGGCTGCCCGTTGGTCCCATTCTCCGGCGGCCCGATGCCGAGTAGGGCGTTTATGTGTTGGAGCCTGACCTCGACAGACATGAACTCATCCACTATCGGTTGCAGCTTTGAAATCAGGTCTTCCAGTGTCACTTTCTCTTCACGAAGGGAATTTTCCAGCACGGCCTTCTCCTTCTGACTTCTGAGTGTTTTCAGATTATCAGAAGTGAATCACGCAGAACTACGATATGAGATGGGCGTTTCCGTGGAAATTGAGGGTCTGGGCGCGCTGCTGGTAATTACAAACCCCAGCCAGCGCTAAGCGGCTAGAAGACGCTAGGTCAGCGCTCCAGGAACCTGGCGAGAACGAGGAACAAGCCCCAGGGCGAGGTTATTAGGGCTTTTAAGATGAAAAACAGTGTTGCGAACGGAGTGGCCACGACCGACGCGATGGTGCCCCATTTTTGTTTGATCTCCGGAATCGCCGCCAAAGGGCCTTCCAAGAAATCGAGATAATCGTCCAGCCGCCGCTCCCATTTATTGTTATCCATCGTTCCCCCGCTATTGATCAAAGAGGCCGCCGCTGTGCTCCAGCGATCGCGTTCCGGGGCGCATCTTGTCTGTCTGATCGGGCCGGTCCTGTCTCCGCTAACTGGCATGGTCATTCTACCCCAGACCGCCGCGCCATGAGACCTTGCACCCAAGCAAAGTGGGCCCGCGTTCTGCATCGGCAACTCCCTCCGCCGCCGGCATTCCCAGGCAGATGCATTATGTCAGATTAGATGGGCGCGGTGACGCCGGCGGTCTCATCCGCCGAACGGCCGCCCGGTTATGTCTCATAGGGTCCGATGGGATTTTCGAAATCGCCCTTCGCCAGCCGATATTCGTTACGTATTCAATCAGAATTTCCCACTGCTTATGGACGGGAATTCCCGTGAACCGCCGGGGTCCGCACTCTATTGACAATCGCAATATTTGACACCTGACGAATACCGAATTACACTCCCCTAAGTGTGTCGGTACCCAACCAATAAGGTACTTAACATAAGTTTTTGGCGACATTAGTTCGTTATTGGCCAGCGAATTAACTAAGGGAGCGGAACTCTGATGGCAGAAAACAACCAGGAGTCGCAAGGATCCGGCGCGGGCACGCAGCCAGAGGCAACTGGTGACAAGCAGTCGATGTTGCTCAAGCTAGCTGAGCGGACCGTCGTCCAGGCGGAAGCCTTGGCACAGGAAATCACCGATCAGGCCAGGCAAGAAAGCGAAGCCGCCGGCGTCAAGATTCTAGCGGACGCCGCGGAGAAAGCGAAGGCGGAAGCTAATCAAACGATCGATAGCGCAAAACGCCGGAGCGAAACCCTCACCACTGAGGCCGCCGCCGAGGTCACCGCGGAGACTGAAAAGTCCCTGAACAACGCCCGTTCCGAAAGCGAAAAGATGCTTAGCAAGGCCAAATCGGACAGCGAGAAGCTAGTGAACCGGGCCAAAGAGGAAAGCGAAAAGATCTTAAGCAAAACCAAGACCGATAGCGAATCGAGTCTGGGCAATGCCACCACTGAAGTCCAAGAGATCCTGGGCAAAGCCCGCAAGGAAGCACAGGCCATCATCAAGGCCTCCCAGACCCGGGCCGACAGCACCGAATCCAACGCCCGGCTGCAGGCCGAATTTTTCATCAGGCAGACGACCCAGAGCGTTACCGACGAGATTCGAGCCTCGGTTTTGGAGATTTGCAATAATCTTCTGCCGGCCGTGGAAGAATTCGGCAAGGGCGCCTCGGCGGCGCTGAATGCTGACGATGGCGACTCTTCCGTGGCCATCGAGAGTCCGGTGCTGGAAAGCGCGGGTTCCGATGATGACCATTCTGCGGCCACCAACGGTGTGGAATCTCCGTCCTCGGTCAAGCCTAAGGCCAAGTCTTCCAAGAAGAGCATAGCGGCCTAACGGCGATTGGTCCGTCCTAACCTGGAGGCTCTCTCTGGATAGGACTAACGGTAAACTGAAAAGACCCCGGCGAAATTGATTCGCCGGGGTCTATTTTTTGTCAGCCTGGGGAGCAAAACCCCCGTCCTATCGTGATTGCGGCGGCCGCGCTCAATCACTCCGCAGGGGCATCTTGTTCCGAGGGGTCTCGATCGGCCGTCGACCGCAGTTCAGCCACCCTTGACATGTCCCCTTCGGATTCCTCATACAGGCCGAGACGGTGAAACGCGATTCCCCGGTTGTGGTAGGCATCTGAATAATCGGGACTGATGCGGATGGCCTGATTGTAGTCCTCGATGGCGCGTTCGTATTCTTCCATCCCAGAAAGGATGTTTCCCCGATTTATGTAAACGTCAGGATCGTTTGGGTCGAGACGGATAGCCTCATCATATTCTTCAATGGCCCGCTGATGCTGCTCCAGGTCGTTGTAGGCGTTGCCACGGTTGTTGTAGGCCGCGGCATAGTCAGGGTTGATGCGGATGACCTCATCGTAGTCCTCGATGGCACGCTCGTTTTCGCCCAAGGCATGGTAAGCCGTCCCCCGGTTGCTATAGGCCGCTACATTCTCGGGATCCAGCGCGATGGCCTCATCGTAGTCTTCGATGGCACGGCCTTGTTCGCCCACGGCGAGGTAGGCGTTGCCACGGTTGTTGTGGGCCACGACATATTCGGGATTGATACGGATGGCCTCATCGTAGTCATTGATGGCGCGCCAGTGTTCGCCTAAGTCGTAATGGGCGATTCCGCGGTTGTTGTAGGCTGCGGAATACTCGGGATTGTATTTGATGGCCTGATCGTAGTCCTCGATGGCATGCTCGTTCTGGCCCAGGTCGTGGTAGACGTTCCCCCGGTTGTGATAGGCCTCGGGATATTCGGGGTTGACGCGGATAGCCTCATCATAGCCCTCTATGGCATTCTCAAATTGACCCAGTGCGTAGTAGGCTATTCCTAGATTATAGTAGAACCCGGCACGTTCGGGTTTAGACCGATTCGTCACCATCATTCACCGCACGGTCAAGTTGACTCTGGGCCTTGGGCGAATCCATAGCCCTGACCGTCTATTTTCCGCGCCCCAATACCGCGAGCCGAGTATATCATTCCAAGGACAATATTGAGCCAAATCCAAGTGGGAAACGATACACCGGTTTAATCTCCGTCCCTCGCGGTTGTTCCTCCGGACCGCACCGCCACCGCAACGGAATGCGGTATACACACAGCCGGGCCGTCTTTCGAGTCCGATCTCGTTCCGCCAGCGGTACCGGGAGATCCGCGATCCGACCGGTTATCGTATCAAAACACGTGTGGAGTTGGCCCTGCACACTTATTCGCAAGGGCAAATGATCACGGTTCCGAAGCACAGCTTTGGTCCGTCCGCTTGAACGGTTGGGAATAACCAGAAAATGCCACGACTACTTGCTTTGCCTTTGATGGCAGTCGTTATCGGAGTGTTGGCCTGCGGGACGACCGCCGCGGAGGTCGTCCCGCAGGCCCCACCGCCCATCCAATCACCCACTGAAGCGTCGGCATCCAAAGCTGGAACCGAGAGCAGTTTTGCCGCTGTTTCATCATCGACGCCTGTTCCCGCTTCGAGCCCATCGCCAGAACCCACGGTTGCGCCGGCGTTAACGCCTCCGTCTGACTCCGCCGCGATTCCAGCATCCACGCCCCTGCCTGACACCACCACGATTCCAACATCCACGCCGCAGCCCAGCCCAACACCGGAACCGACTCCTGTGCCGACCGAACCGCCGCCGAGAGTTGCGGTAATAGTGGAGCAGCCTGAGGTTGGGACCGGCGTCGGCAAGACCCTGCCGCACTTTGAATTCACGTTGATCGACGGCACGAAGCGGTCGACCGCCCAGCTATCAAGCCGAGGCCAACCGGTGTTCCTATTCTTCTTCGCAACTTGGTGACCGGTCTGCCGCGCCGAGTTACGGAGCATGAAGGATGTTTACCCCGAGTTCGCGGGCCAGGTCGATTTCTATGCCATCGGCCAAAGCGGGTTCGAGAGCATCGAGCAATTGGAATCGGACCGCAAGAAAGAGGGCTATCCCTGGCCGATCGCCGCGATAGAAACAGACGTGCTAAAGCAACTGCGCATCCTGCAACAATCCACCAAGATCGCCCTGGACCACCAAGGAATCATCTCCTACCGGGCTAATTACGCTCGCGGTGGCGCCGAAGAGTGGCGAGAGGTGTTCACGGACTTGGTCGAGCGTGCCGGCGGCTGAGATACAGACCATGACAGATATTCTACGAAACCCTGAGCCCTCTGATGTGGTCAAGGCCATCGAAGCCAACACCATCGAAAGCCTACTCACCTGGACCAAATGGGCCAAGATAGAGCTTCACAAAGATGCGGACTTAGTATGGATGACTTCCGACATTCCCTATTTTCTCTACAACCTCGCCTTCCCTACTAAAAGCGCCTTGGTCGCACCAGAGTCATTCATCGAAACGGCAATCGCCAGCGCTGGTCTGCGCGATACGCCGATCGGTTGTTGGGTCGGCCCCTTCAGTCCTCAGTCCGAATTTGGAGATCATCTGGTGGCCAGGGGTTTCATACACGGCGCCACGATGACGGCGATGGCCGTTGATCTGTCCACGCTAAATGAACATGCTCCGATGCCCCAAGGATTCGTCATCAGTGAAGTAAAAAGCATGGATGATCTGGTGACTTGGTGCCAGATCATGACCACCGTCAGTGAATTTCCCGACTTTGCGGCGGCCGCATTTCTGGAGATGTACCGGGATATTGGAATCTGCGGCGACCCAGATTGGCGCCTCTATCTGGGCGCGGTCGATGGCGCTCCGGTGGGCACCTCCTCACTCTTCTTTAACGCCGGGGTTGCCGGCATCCATAGCGTTGCCACCGTACCGGAGTTCAGAGGGCTAGGTATCGGTACGGCATTGACCCGGTCTCCCCTGCTAGACGTCCGCCGCCAAGGCTACGAGATAGGCGTCCTGTATTCTTCCGAAATGGCCGTCGGCCTCTACCGCGATATTGGATTCCAAGAGTATGGTCAGGGCCATGTCTACCTGTGGCAGCCGGATGAAAGAGAGCCCGCGCTACAGTCCTAACCCAAATCGTTTCTGCCGGACCCCGCCTAGTTTGACTCACTATGTCGCTGGTGGTAGATTCCTCCAAACCAATCTAGGCAGTTCTGGCTGAGATAAAACCTGCCGGTCACGGGGAATGCCATGCTGGTTAAATCGGTCTTCAAGGCATTGGACCTACTCCAAGTCCCCAGGATATTGGAGTTTATCCTGCACCTGCTGACCAGAGTCAGCCGGTTAACGGCGGACGAATTGGAGGCGGCGGGCTTAGTTTTGGGGCCTGATGCCGTCCGGTACTCAGCGGTAAGGATAGCTGAGGGCCGGCTGCTTCGCCTGGTCTTCAAGATCAACGGCGACCGGGCGATAACACTATTCCACACCATCAACCTTCCCGCAAAAGGCCATCACTCCAGGGGCAATCTAGATCTGGTCGTTCACGAGATGGTCCACGTGTACCAATTCGAGAAGATCGGGTCCGTATATATCTGGGAGGCTCTCAGGGCGCAGAAGACTGGGGGCTATAGATACGAAGGCTGGGAAGGTTTGGAAGAAAAGCGTCGGAATGGCCAGTTATTCAGCGGTTTCAACCGTGAGCAGCAAGGTCAGATCGCCCAAGACTATTACGACGACGTGCTGACGCCCGATCTGCCGGCCGACAGCCCACAGCGGTTGGCGTTCCAGCCCTTTATCGACGACCTACGGGCAGGGGTGCTGTAGTCCGGCCATCCTGAGTTCAGCGCGGCGGGCCGATGCCATACACCGACAACGACGGCACACGCATTCACTATGAAGTTGAGGGCAGTGGTCTCCCCTTGGTCCTTCAGCATGGGATGTTCTGGGATTTGGAGGGCTGGGAACGATGGGGATACGCTGATTCACTAAAACGGGATTTTCAGTTGGTTTTAGTCGATGCCCGCGGACATGGCGGGAGCGCCAAACCGCATGAACCTTCAGCCTATACTCTTTCTAACCATGTGGCCGACATCGTCGCGGTCCTCGATGCATTGGAGATTCAATCCGCTCATTACTGGGGATTTTCGATGGGCGGTTGGATCGGATTCGGGATGGCGGTCCTGGCCGAAGAGCGCATCAGAGCGGCGGTCATTGGCGGCGCTCACCCTTATGGCAGAAAGTTGCCCGAAGGTAGCCGGCTCGACGGGACTAACCCGGAACAATTCTTAGACCGCTTTTTCGAGCGTCAAGGAATCGACCGGGCTCAGATGGAGCCGGCAAAGATGGCTGAATTCGTTAATAACGATTTCCAGGCCATTGCGGCTGCACAGCAGGACAGGGAAACGCTTGAACCCTCTCTCGCGTCAATCAAAATCCCCTTCTTGCTTTACGCCGGCGAATCGGACGGCGGTTTCGCTCAGGTCAAACAATGCGCCACGCAACTGCCCAATGCTGAGTTCGTATCCCTACCCGGTCTTAACCACCCTGAATCGTTTTACCAGTCGAAGCTCGTGCTCCCTGAGGTCTTGCCGTTCCTGCTGGCACAGCAAGGTTAACAGTCATCGACTCCGCGGTAGCTAGATTCCAATGGATGTGGACCGGTCATATTTCTGAGGCGGCCAAGAATCTAATGACCGCATCGCTGAACTGCCGGTGCTCCTCGATGATGCCCAGGTGTTTGGCCCCTTGGATAATCTTGGCCTGAGCGTTGGGCATCGCCTGAGCCATTTCCGCCGCCATCCTGGGCGTTGAGCCTGGGTCGCCGACTCCAGTTAGGACCAGGGTTGGCATGGGCAGCGACCCGTAGTCCAGAGGATGTTCTTCGGCGTTGGACAAGAGCTCATAGCTCTCCAGGAACCTGGCTGGATCATTGTTCCGCAAACGGGCGGTGATCTGGCGTTCCACATCCGGGTTGGCCGCTAGAAACCCCGGACTGAACCACCTCTGAAGAGCGGCGTCCTGTAGTCCTTGCTGGTCGCCGTCCTTGGCCTGCCGCACGCGGCGGTGCATGGCCTCCCGCTCCTCAGGCGTTCTTTGGTAGGTGGCGCTGATCACGACCAACGCCCGCACCATATCCGGGTGGGACGAGGCAAAATGCTTGGCCACCTGACCGCCCAGGGAGAAGCCGGCCAGCACCATTTCCGGGATTCCGAGCCCTTGGAGCAGCCCATGTAGTTGGTCCACGAAAGGCTGGAAACTCTGTGCGCCAAGCGCCAGGCTGGTCTCGCCATGCCCCAGCAGGTCATAGGTCAGGGTAGAACGGCCGGTGAATTCGGCCAGCATGAGCCGCCAAATGTCTTGGTCCAGGCCCACCCCGTGCACGAAAACGATCGGTGTCGTACCGGTTACTTCCGAGTACTGGAAGCTGGTCCCATGGCCGTCGATGCTCATTTGGATAGCGGTCCTCACACCCCATTGGAATTGGGCCGGGTCAAATTGACACTCCTGGAAGCCGGTGCTAGCGTCTAGTCGGTCGTGGGAAAGTCTCCCGGCATTTTTCCACTGCGATTCTTCCAAGGAGAAACGGACACAACATGAAGTTTAGCAACTTCCTATTCCCGGAGAGCAAAACCCCCGATGGCGATTTCGACGTCATCGAAGAGACCCTGCGGGAGGCGGTACTTTCCGAGGAACTGGGCTACGACGTCGTTTGGCTGGCGGAGCACCATTTCGACGGGGGTTGCGCCTACGTGGACCCAACCACCTTCGCCGCCGCCATCGCCGCCAGGACCAATAAGATCAAGATCGGGTTCGCCGTGGCCCAGATGGCCCTGCATCACCCCATCAGGTTCGCCGAGCAGATCGCGCTGATCGACAATATCAGCAAGGGCCGCATCATCGTTGGCGTGGGCCGGGGCACGGCGTACAACTTTTACGAGTTCCGTGGGTTCGGCATCGACCCGGACGAGGCCCACGAAATGCTCTTGGAAGTTGAAGAGATCCTGGTCAAGGCCTGGACCACCGAGGACTACAAGCACGACGGCAAGTACTGGCAGTTGGAATTGCCGGTGCTGCGACCCCAGGTGTACCAGAAACCCCACCCACCCATGATCCGCGCTTGCTCCGGCCTGGAATCGACCCTGGAGATGGCCAAAGAAGGACGCCCATTCTTGATGAATGTCCAGAGCGACGATGTCACTGTGGAACGGATGGAGCAATACCGGGCTACGATGTCTGAAGCCGGGCACAGCGATGCGACGGTGGCCCGTAACGTGGCCGACTCGTGGGTCTGGCGCAACGTATTCGTGGCCGACACCGATGCCGAGGCTGAAGCATTGGGTATTCGCTACTTCAAGGAAATGCGGGTGTACCTGCAGCAAAACCGCGACCGCATGAACACCTCGGCGGAACTTGAGGCCCAATCGTCCAGGACCGTCGGCTCAGCGAGAAACTCAACCGAGCACGGAATAATTGCCGGCTCACCAGAGACCGTCTGCGAACGCCTTCAAAGAGTGAACGGCACCGGTGTGGGCGGAGTGATCATCCACTTTCGTCTGGGGGCCATGCCCTACGACGTCGCCGCCAACAGTCTGAGGCTGTTCGCGGAGGAAGTGGCGCCCAATTTCAGGGGCGGCTCAGCCGTCTGATAGCTAGCCTTGGAAATAACCGTTATGGCAATTCGTTGGTGGTGAGCTCCGTCGAACCACCGCTGCGCCGAAGTCGATGTCCTTCGACGGGGCTCAGGACGAACGGGTAGGAACGCGGACTATCGTTAGCTGGCACCAATTCTAGCGCCGCCGGCTATTTCAGCTCCAGCAATTCCACCTCGAATTTGAGGGTGGCGTTGGCGGGAATCACACCCCCGGCGCCCGAGGCCCCGTAGGCGAGGCCGGGAGGTATGGTCAACTCTACCTTTCCGCCCACGTTCATGGTCGCCACGCCCTCGTCCCAGCCCTTGATCACGCGTCCCGCGCCCAGGAGGAACTCAAAGGGCGTTCCCCGGTCCACGGAGCTGTCGAATTTGGTGCCGTCCAGCAGCCAGCCTGTGTAATGGACCACAACGGTCTGCCCAGCTTCCGCCTTCGCTCCGGCGCCAACTTCAAGCACCTTGATCTGCAGCCCGGAAGCTGTCGTGGTGGTTTCGTCGTCTGCCATGATCACCTCTGATTTAGGTCCGGATTCCGTGGGTGGCGCCACCTCGGTGGGTTGGGCCGCGGCGGCCTCCACGGTGGCGGTGGGCGCTGCTGCCCTTATTGTCTCTGTGTCAGACTCGGAATCGGAGGAAGACCCACATGCGACTCCCAATGTTCCCAGAAATACCAGGACCAAGAGCCACCGCATGCCGTTCGACCTCCATGTTTATGTAAATCGCGGCTGTTAGCGCCCAAAGATGGTAGCACAGCGATGAATCGGATGAAGTATCATCTGTATCCGATGCGCGGCATTTAGACTATGATGTCACCTACTTCTGATCGGGAGGCTACACCGATGACCGATGATTTCAGAGCGCGGGTAGAGGCCGCCAAGGCCCAGACAAAACCCGTTAACGTTGAAGATGCGAAGATTCAGATGGACGCAAAGCCGGAAGTCCTGTTGATCGAGACACGGCTAAAAGAGAACGTCCCGCTGAACGAGCAGGCTGACAACGTGGTGTTCATATCGGTGGAAGATCTGGAGGCGGCGGCTGAAGACCGCACCAAGCTGGACCCGAAGTTGTCGGACCCGAATGTCCAGATAATCACAACTTGAAGACTTGGTCTCAGGGCCGCCGTGGGCGCCCAGTTGCTCCAAGAGTTGGGATTCGACAACGTGAACTACATGGATGGCGGAATGACGGCTTGGAAAGAAGCCGGGTTCCCGACCAAGGAATAGAGTTGAACGATCAGGCGGTGAAGCGATGGCTGAGCGAGTCTGGGACAAGTTTCTTACCGAGCAGGACAAGGCGCATGTGGCGATGGGCGAGAACCGGCAGGTCGGTTTCGGTGAAAAACCGGCCTTGCTGCTGATCGACCTATACCGCTGGGTATTCGGCGACAAGCCGCAACCGATACTGGAGGCGACCAAGGAATGGCCGGCCAGTTGCGGCCTGGCCGCCTGGGACGCCATCCCAGCGATTCAGACCGTGTTGAAAGCCGCCCGGGACGCCGGCATCCCAGTGGTCCACGCCACGGGCCGCGACGATGACGGCCTAGCCGGATGGAGCACCGGGCGTCAGATCTACGGAAACGAGGACCGCAGTCCGGAGGCCCTGGAGCGGCGCAACCGCCGCAACGACATCATCGACGAAGTGGCGCCCATCGACGGCGAGCCGGTCATGCGCAAGGACTCGCCCAGCGCCTTCTGGGGCACCCCTCTGATCGGCCACCTGACCGCACACAACGTGGACACGATCATCGCCGTGGGCGAGACCACCAGTGGCTGTGTCCGGGCCAGCGTCTTGGACGGCTGCACCAACCGCTTCCATATGATCGTGGTCGAAGAGGGAGTGTTCGACCGGCACGAGGCCGCCCACGCCATCAACCTGTTCGACATGAACCAGAAATACGCCGATGTGCTGCCTCTGGCCGACGTGTTGGAGTATCTAGGAGAAGTGGGCGCGAAGCGGGGCACAGCCGTCTAACTTCAGGCCTGCCGGGCCAACGGGCTAGTTGATTGGAAATCGTGCCTGTGGTAAATTAGCTGTAATGAGATTGGCCGGAAACGGCCGGAGATTCGAATGGCATATGTGACCCCTCGCGAGGGCGAGAACCCGGAGAGCCTGGTCAACCGGTTCCGGGCTTCGGTACAGCATTCGGGGATTCTGCGTGAACTCAAGGACCGCCGGTTCTTCCGCTCCAAGGCGCAGAAAGAGCGCTTGGCCGCCCAGCGAGCCGCGCGCCGCCGCCGCCGCCAGAACCGCAGATAGGCCCACCCGGAAAGCTCAGGCCCAGGCCTGTTTAAGCCTCTGAGAACAGTCTCAAAAAAGTGCTTTTACCAGGCGGCTTTTCGAGTCGCCTGTTTTGCTGAAGGCCGAATCACAACCCTTTTTCTTGAGTGTCGATGCTGCCTAGAAGGACAATCAGGCACGTTGACAGCTATAAGTGCCGCTGGTAAATTGGATTAGTTGGCCTTAGCACTTACCTGGTTGAACTGCTAAGAAGCAACCACATTTAGGAGAATACCCGTGCCTCGATACGATTACCGTTGCGAAAGCTGCAGAAATGAATTTGAACTGGTGCAGTCGTTCGCGGAAGCCGGCCAAGGCACCTGCCCGGTATGTTCGGGAGCGGGCCAAATGGTGTTCCACGCGGTCCCGGTTATTTACAAAGGCAGCGGCTTCTACACCACCGACTACGGACGGCCCAAACAGTCAGCAGAGAGCAACAACGGCTCCAGTGACAGTTCATCCGATTCCAAATCTTCTGAATCCAAATCCTCCGGCGACTCCAAGTCGTCCGGTGATTCAAAGTCGGATACTGCTGCCAAGTCGACCAGCGACAGCCCGGCCAAGTCTTCCTCCGAATCCGGCGGTAGCAGCGCCACTTCCACTCCCGCCAGTTCCAGCTAGTCCGCAGGCTACAAGTCCCCGAGTTGGCCCTCTAGACGTTCCTACACCGTCTTACCCATAGTATTTTCGAACAGTTATCGAGTATCCATGAGGGCATTGGTCCAGAGAGTCACCAAAGCTTCGGTTGCCGTTGTTGATCAGACTAACCGGGAGACTGTCGGGGAGATCGGCGCGGGCCTGGTCGTTCTTTTGGGAGTCGCCAAAGAAGACGACGAGGCCGACGCCCGCTATCTGGTGGAGAAGATCGCCAATCTGAGGATCTTTGCCGACGATAAGGACCGGTTCAACCGATCAGCCTTGGACGTGGGCGCCGAGGTATTAGTCGTGAGTCAATTCACCCTCTACGCCGACACCCGCAAGGGGCGGCGTCCCGACTTCAACCAGGCGGCCGGAGCGGACGACGCCAAGCGCCTCTACGAACATACGGTGCAGTTGTTTCGGCACACAGGACTGACCGTGGCCACCGGAACCTTTCAAGAGCACATGCTGGTCACGCTGGAGAACGACGGGCCGGTGACCTTGATGCTGGACAGCGCCGACCGGCAGCGGCCACGCCGAGGCTAGGCTCTCCGAATCCCTTCTCCCTCGCAAGGGCAAAGGTTAGGATGGGGGCGTCTGGCACAACATAAAATCCATCTAGATGTGGGCCTAATCAAATTCCAGGTCGAGGCTGATGTCCAGGGCATCCACCGAGTGGGTCAAGCCTCCGATGGAGATCAGGTCCACTCCCGTTTCCGCCACCGCCCGGACGGTGTCGTAGGTGATGCCTCCAGAGGCTTCGACGATGGCCCGGCCGCCGATGACCTTCATGGCGTCGGCCATCTCAGGCACCGACATGTTGTCCAGCATGATGATGTGGGCCCCTGCCTCCAAGGCTTCTTCGACCTGTTCCATGCTCTCAACCTCCACCTCCACCTTGATGGTATGGGAGGCGCGGGCCAAGGCCAGTTGGATAACATCTTTCAGGCCCATCTCCCGGAAGCGGTTGGCCTGGATGTGGTTATCTTTGATCAGGATACCGTCGGCCAGGTTCAGCCGGTGGTTGAAGCCGCCGCCCATGCGCACCGAGTACTTGTCCAGATAGCGGTGGCCGGGAACGGTCTTGCGGGTGTCCACGATCCGGGCGTTTAGTCCTTTCACCGCTTGGACGTAGCGGTTGGTGTCGCTGGCTATACCGCTCATGCGCTGCATGAAGTTCAGCGCGATGCGCTCCGCCCTGAGTATGCCGGCCGCCGACCCACGGACCACGGCGATGTCGTCTCCCGGAGAGAGTGGTGCGCCGTCTTGCAAGATGGCTTCGGCCTCCAATGTGGGGTCGACCCGCTTGAAGACGGCCATGGCCACGTCCACCCCGGCCAGCACTCCAGTGGCCTTGGCCCGTAGCATTCCGGTGCCCTGGATCTCCGGTGGGACCACCGCTTGGGTTGTGGGGTCGTTGAACGTCTGGTCTTCGGCGATCGCGGCATCGATCAATGCGTAGACGTCGGGGGGAAACTGAGTCATGACACGCCTTGTTTACTCACGATGAAAGCCCGATGCATCGACAGGCGCAATTGTACCGCAAGCGCCACGACCGGGCCACACGGTCAAGGCATGGGCCAAAGGAACGGCGGCTACTTGAGGGACAGCATCCGGTCCAGGGCGATTCGGGAGTCCCGCTTGATGTCTTCCGGCACGGTGATCACGTTGTTGACCTTGCCTTCCAACAGGCCTTCCAGCATCCACAGCAGGTAGGCGGGGTGGATGCGGTACATGGTGGAGCAGGGGCAGGTCACCGGGTCCAAGCAGAACACTGTCTTATCGGGGTTGTTGATGGCCAGCCGGTTGACCAAGCTCACCTCGGTGCCGATAGCCCATTTGCTGCCGGGCGGGGCCGAGTTGACCACCTTCCGGATGAATTCGGTGGAACCAACCATATCCGCTGCCTGGACGGTCTCCATGGGACATTCCGGGTGGACCACTATGTTGATATCCGGGTGGAGGGCCCTCGCCGCATCGATCTGACCGGTCGTGAACCGGGTGTGGACCGCGCAATGACCTTGCCACAGCACCATCTTGGCCCCGCGGAGCTGCTCCGGCGTGTTGCCGCCTAACCTGCGGAACGGGTTCCAGACCACCATCTCGTCCAAGGGCACTCCCAGGTCCAAGGCCGTGTTGCGGCCCAGGTGTTGGTCGGGCAGGAAAAGGATCCGCTCTCCCTGATCAAAGGCCCACTCGAGCGCTGCCTTGGCGTTGGATGAGGTGCACACGACACCGCCGTTCCGGCCACAAAGGGCCTTGATGCCGGCGATGGAATTCATGTAGGTGACGGGCACGATGCCGCCCGGCCCCAGGACATCTTCCAGGTCGGCCCAGGCGTCCTCCACATCTTCCATCGGCGCCATGTCGGCCATGGAACAACCGGCGGTGATGTTGGGCAGGATGACTTTCTGATGGGGCGCGGCCAGGATGCAGGCCGTCTCCGCCATGAAATGCACGCCGCAGAAGATGATGTAGTCGGCATCGGGACGGTTTGCGGCTTCACGGGATAGGAGGAAGGAATCGCCTTGGAAGTCGGCGTACTTGATCACCTCTTCCCGCTGGTAATGGTGTCCCAAGATCGTGACCGAGCTGCCCAGTTTTCCGCGGGCGTCTCCGATCCGATGGTCCAATTCTTCGACAGTGTAATGCAGGTATTCCGGGGGGATCTGCTGCCACCGCACATTGACGCCCATCTCTTCGGCTAGGGGTTTGGCGGGTAGCTCGTCTTCAGTCTTGCAGAATGCCGAGTGCTCGATCTCGGTGATCGGCACCGTGGGCCGACGGCTTGCTAAAGCCATTAATGGTCGCCTCGATGGTTTACCGGGTTAGAAATTTCGCCTCGACAGCCAACGTTCCTTGAAGGGACCAGGGGCTGGAGCGCTCAATCTTCACTGTGACCAATTCACCTTGATGATACGCCTCATCTTCGAAGAACACCAGCTTGTGGGAGCGTGTCCGCCCCTGCCACTTTCCCTTCCGGCGGCCCTCCACCAGGACCTCCTCGTAGCGGCCAACCAACCGGGCATTGATCTCAGTCTGGATCTCTTCTTGCAGACTGTCCACCCTTCGGCGGCGGCTGGTCTTCTCGTCCTCGGGCACGGCGTCCTCCATGGTCCGTGAGGCGATGGTCCCCGGCCTCGTTGAATAGGCCGCGCAGTGCACCTTGTCGAAACGCAGTTCGGAGAGCAGGTCCAGGGTCTGCTGGAATTGTGTTTCCGTCTCTCCGGGGAAACCCACGATGATATCGGTGTTCAAGGCGACCTCAGGCATCGCCTCCCGGATCCGGCCGACCAGGTCCACGTATTCGGCCCGGCTGTACTGACGCCTCATCTCGTCCAATATGCCGTCGTCGCCCGCCTGCACCGGCAGATTGATGTGCTCGCAGACCTTGGGCAGGTCGGCCACGGCCTGGATTATCTCTTGAGTCATGAACTTGGGGTGGGAGGTCAAGAAGCGTATGCGTTCGATGCCGTCAATGTCATTGAGCCGGGTAAAAAGGTCGGCCAGGTTGGGTTGGTCCGGCAGGTCATAACCATAAGCGTCCACGGTCTGGCCCAGCAAAGTGACTTCTTTCACGCCTCTGGACACAAGAGTCTCCACTTCCAGGGCTACTTCTGCAACAGGACGGCTAACTTGGCGGCCTCGGCGGTAGGGGATGATGCAGAAGGTGCACATCAAATCGCAGCCGTGGATGATGGGCACGTGGCAGGTGACATCGGGCCGGCTGGGAGTCAGCGGGCCGACACAACCCTCCCAGTCAACGCCAAGCCGGTCTCCCACCATCTCCAAAAGCGGCCCAAATTGCTGAGGCCGCATGAACACGTCAACGAAGGGGAAGCGGCGGGCCAACTCGTCGGACTTGGGCCCCACCATACAGCCCATGAGAGCAACGATGCGCTCGGGTTGGGATTTCTTTAAGGGGGCCATCCAGGCCAGGTTGCTGACAACCTTGTCTTCCGCGCCCTGGCGGACCACACAGGAGTTGAGCACGATGACATCGGCGTCGGCGGCCTTCTCCACCGGCTCGATCCCCATTTGCTCCAAAGCCGCGGCCAGCCGTTCGGAGTCCGCGGTATTCATCTGGCAACCGATGGTCCAGAGGTAATAACTGTTCATAAAAGTAGGCTGAAGATCACGGCTCGATTTTTACCTAGGCGATACATAGAGTATCAATTGTTTTGACGATTAGCGACGAACACCGGCAAATTGTGGCGGAAAGAGAGGGATTCGAACCCTCGGAACCTTTGCAGGCTCACGCGATTAGCAGTCGCGCACAATCGTCCACTCTGTCATCTTTCCGTGCACAGGGTAAATGTTAACAAATGAGATTATGCCCATCAATACCCGGCGATAAAAGACCCGTGGCTAGACCGGCCGGAGGCTCAGATGCCTTTTTAGGGAGGGTGCTTTTCCTTTAATGCACAATAACCAGACAACATTGGTCGGGATTCGGCCATTTGGGTCAGCTTCTGATAAGATTCCGGTGTTGACACCCCTCAAAACCGGCCATATGATTGGGCGGGACTTTATATAGAGCCAACGGGAAAGTGCGACGGGGCGCAACGATACCAACAGGCCCTCAAGCCACGGAGAGTGATACCCATGGATGAACTGGACCGAAAGATCATCGCCCTGCTGCAAGTGGACGGCCGGGCCTCCAACGCCAAGATCGCCCGTGAGGTTGGCGTTAGCGAGGGGACCGTCCGGCGCCGTCTGCGCCGCTTGGTCAACGACGACGTAGTTAAGATAATCGCCGTTCCCAACCTGGAAAAGCTGGGCTACGCCACCACCGCCCTCATCGGCCTGCAGACCGGCCCCGGCAAGTCCGACGAAGTAGCTGAACAGATCGCCAAACTCGATGAAGCCCACTACGTAGCCATCACCACCGGCGCATACGATGTCTTCATCTGGGCCGGCCTGGAATCAGCGGAGGGACTGGGCACATTCCTGCGAACCAAGGTCGGCGTTATCGAAGGCGTGCAGCGCACCGAGACCTTCGTGAACCTATCGATCAAAAAGCGCACCTACGGTCTAGTCCTCTGATCCAAAAGCCCCGCCACCGGTCTAGAACCCATAACCACCGCCCTCCCGGCGGTGGTTATTCTTCCCCAATCGTATTGCAAAGGCGAACCTCTATGCTATAATTCGTGTGCAATACTCGCTCTTCGCGCCCAGGCTCAACCGGGAAGGTGCGAGCCGGCGTCAATATAGAACCGATTAGGAGCCTCCAGCCATGACCTACATCATCGTCGAACCCTGCGTTGGCCTTAAGGATTCGGCTTGTGTCGATGTTTGCCCCGTCGACTGCATCTACACCCGCGACGAAGACGATATGTACTACATCAGTCCCGACGAGTGTATCGACTGTGCGGCCTGTGAGCCCGTGTGCCCGGTGACGGCCATCTTCGCCGAGGATGCGGTCCCCGCCGACATGACCAAATTCATCGCAATAAACTACGACTACTTCAAGAACGTCGACCCCTCTGAAATGAAGCGCAAATAGGACCGGTCTCCGGTCGCTTTGCAATTTCCCCAGGCCGGTCTTCCGGACCGGTGAAGATAAAACCTTTAAAGGGTGAACCTTTAGAGGTTTTATATCGTCAGCCAGCGGCAATAATACCGGAGTAGCCGGGACGATAGGGCCGATGGGTAAGCCGCAGGCATTTTCCGCGGCGGGGCGGAGGATATAACGGACCATCATCATTCATAGGAGCGCTCGTATGAACATCGACTCAACCCCGCAATTCGTAACGGAAACTTACAAGAAGATGGAGCGCACCCTTGCGGTTGTCCGTTCCCGTGTCAACAGTCCCATGGGGCTGGCCGACAAGCTCCTTCTTTCCCACTTGGACGATCCCGCCGGTCAAGAATTGGTTCCCGGGCAGAGCTACCTGTGGGCCCGGCCCGACCGGGTGGTGCTACAAGACGTTCTGGGCCAGACCGCCATGCTGCAGTTCATGCAGACCGGCCAGGACAGTGCCGCCGTTCCCACCACCATCCATTGCGACCATCTGATTCAAGCACGGGTGGAAGGGACCCAGGACCTGAAAGAGTCTGTGGCCGAGAACAGCGAGGTCTACGATTTCCTCCGATCGGCCGGGGCCAAATACGGCGTCGGATTCTGGGGTCCTGGGGCGGGCATCATCCACCAAGTAAATCTGGAGCAATACGCCTTTCCCGGCTGTTTGATAATCGGCACCGACTCCCATACCCCAAACGCCGGCGGATTGGGCGCTTGTTCCGTAGGCGTGGGCGGGGCCGATGCGGTGGAGGTAATGGCGGGACTTCCCTGGGAGGTCCTCTACCCCACCCGGATCGGGGTGCTGCTCACCGGCGAGATGAGCGGCTGGACGGCGCCCAAAGACATCATCCTATACCTTGCCGGCGAGCTGACCGTGTCCGGCGGCACCAACGCGATCATCGAGTACTTCGGGCCCGGCGTAACCTCCATCAGCTGCACCGGCAAAGCCACCATCGCCAACATGGGCGCCGAACTGGGCGCCACCACCTCGGTCTTCCCCTTCGACGAACGCATGGCGGCCTACCTTCGGGCCACCAATCGAGGGGAACTGGCCCAATTGGCAGCCCAAAACCAGGAAATGCTCCAGCCCGACCCCGAAGTGGTCAACGACCCCGGCAACTACTACAAACGGGTGGTGGAGATCGACCTTTCCAAACTGGAGCCCCACGTAGTCGGGCCCCATTCACCTGACCGGGCCCGGCCCATATCGGCCATGGCCGCTGAGGTGAAAGACCCATCCAACGGGTTCGTGGACAAGATATCCACCGCCCTTATCGGCAGCTGCACGAATTCTTCCTACGAGGATATGAGCCGGGCCGCCGACATAGCCGAGCAGGCCAGTGCCCACGGGATCCAATTGGCCACCGACCTGATGGTGACTCCAGGATCGGAGTCGGTTCGGGCCACCATCGAACGGGACGGCCAGCTAGATTCGCTACGGAGAGTGGGCGCCACTGTCTTGGCCAACGCCTGCGGTCCCTGCATCGGCCAGTGGCGGCGCAGCAAAACGTCGAACGAGGCCAACACGATACTCACGTCCTACAACCGCAACTTCCCCCGGCGCAATGACGGGCAGCCCCAGACCATGAACTTCATTACCAGCCCGGAAATCACCACGGCCTTCGCCTTGGCCGGCAGACTGTCCTTCAACCCCTTGACGGACACCCTGACCGACAGCCAAGGAAACCAGGTGATGCTGGAGCCACCCAAACCGGCCCCTGAGGTCCCGGCCAAGGGATTCGACCCGGGCAACGCCACCTATATCGCTCCCCCAGAAGACGGCAGCAGCATCGAGATCGTTGTCAGCCCCACCAGCGGGCGCCTCCAAATGATGGAGCCTTGGGCGTCGTGGGACGGGCAGGACGTGGTTGATGCGGCCGTCCTCATGAAGGTTTCAGGCAAGTGCACCACCGACCACATCTCTCCCGCGGGCCCCTGGTTGAGCCTCCGCGGGCACCTGGACAAGTTCAGCGACAACATGTTCATGGGCGCCACCAACGCCTATACCGGCGAGGCGGGCACCGGCTTGAACACCATCACCGGCGAAAGCGGGCAGGGAATCTCCGGGATCGCCCGGGAATACAAAGCCCAGGGCCTAAAGTGGGTGGTCCTGGGGGACAGCAACTACGGAGAGGGCAGCAGCCGGGAGCACGCGGCCCTGTCGCCCCGGCTCTTGGGCGGGTCGGCCATCATCGCTCGCAGCTTCGCCCGAATCCACGAGTCCAACCTCAAGAAGCAGGGCCTATTGGCACTGACCTTTGCGGACGCCGCCGATTACGACAAGGTCCGGGAGGACGACCGTATCAGCCTGACGGGCCTAAATGACCTGGCCCCGGGCAAACCGGTCTCCTGCACCCTCAAACACAGCGACGGGACCGACGAGACCATCAGCCTGCGCCACTCGTTGAACAAGGGGCAGATCGGTTGGTTCAAGGCCGGCTCGGCCATGAACTACATCAAAAACGCGGCCGGAGGCCTGTAAGCCCTAGTACCTTGTTCAATCTCGAACGACGAAAATAGAGGGCGTTCCGATGAATCGGAACGCCCCCTTTGACGTCTGGCCGGGTCCGTCGGCCGTCATTCAGCCCAGGTCGTCTAAGCAGGCCTCCACGGGCTTGCTGATGCAGGAGAAGATGGGAGTGTCCAGAAGAGTGTAAGGCCGGGCCTTGGACTCCCGCAGTTCCATCACCAGGTCCAAGAAATGGGACGGGTCGTCGGTCTCGAACCCCAACATGAACTCCGGGTCGTCCAGACCGAACGAGTATGCGGTGCTGATCTTCACGTCGGGGTATTTATGCCCGATGACAAAGTGTTCGTTCATCAGCTCTTGACGTTCTTCCTTGGGCAGTTGGTACCACTCGTGGGTCTTGACAAAGGGGTAGATGAACAGGTACTTCCGGCCGATTATGCGCATGGTCGAGGAGCCCGTTCCCTCTTGGCCTTCGTGCTTATGGTCGTCGATGTACGGAGACCGGCGGGTCATGGCCAGGTATGAATGGGGCATAGTCAGGTACCGGGCCAATTCTGTGTGATTAACCCTGGCCATCAGATCATTGATAGCCTCCAGTTCCTCGCTCACCTTCCAGAGCAAGAAATCGACGTCGCCGCGGGTGCCTACCAGACTGTAGCTGGAAATAGACACGCGGTCGGAAAACTCACCCAACACCTCGGCAAATTGGGCCTTGCTGTCCTGACGTTCTTTCACCGGTAGGCGGCGCCACTCGGGGTCGACCTTGAAGAATGAGTACTTCACGAAATCCCGCCTGGCTTGTTCTGTCATCTAACCCTACTTCACCGTTTTGCCGAATCGACGGGGGTACCCGCAGTCTAACGATGGATGCGGGGCCACCGGCATCATGATAGCAACGGCAAACAGCATGTGGCAATGTGACTGTGGACTGAGGCAACCTCCACAAATTTCGTTTCCGGGGCACTCAGATTTTCAGTAATTAAATATTATAATTCATTTTCTTAATTTTTATGGTATAATAGATTCACTTTATTGAGGTATGTTGGCATGCCCCAGGATTGGCAGCAGCTTACGAAGCTCACCGGGAACCGCCCCGTGTTGGTGGAGCGAGTCAGGCTGGAGGCCGAAGACACCGCCATCGAAGGCAGCTTTGAACTCCCGCCCCTGGCCCGCCTATCGGGCGACGACCAGATATTCGTCATTGCCTTTCTCCGCAGCCACGGCTCCATCAAAGAGATGGAGCGGGTCTTCGGCATCAGCTACCCCACGGTCAAGAACCGGCTGAACCGCATCGCCGGGCAATTCGAATTCGTCGACACTAACCCCCAGCCGCGCCAATCGGAGGTCCTCTCACAGTTGCAGCGGGGGGATATCAGCGCAGCGGAAGCGATCGAGAGGCTTTCGTCATGATCTGGCCCCCGTCATTTCTGCGAGTTAAGTTCGAGAACGAGTCCCACAAATTCAGCATTTGGCTTCCGCTATTCGTCATCTGGCCGTTCCTGCTGCTGGCCGCGGTGGTCCTGGCCCCAGTGGTGCTGGCGTTGGCCATCGTTTTCTGGTGGACCGGCTGGGGAAGGCCCATGCTTTATTCGGGACCAATTTTCTTCGCGATATTCTGCGCATTGCGCGGCCTGGAGATCGATGTCCGAAAACGAGATCAGCACGTGCATCTGAGTTTTCGATAACAGAATCCCTCTGGCTATCGCGCAGAGGATAATAACGGAGCGACTAACCATGGAAAACAACCGCAGGCAGATCTTGGACATGTTGGCCGAGGGTAAGATTCAAGTCGAGGAAGCGGAACGCCTCCTCTCTCTGGTATCACCGGAGGCCGAGTCCGCAGGCTCCGGCCAGCGGCCAAAAGAGAGCCGCTCCTCAGCCAAGTATCTGTGTGTCCGCGTGGAGCCGGGGGAAAACGCGGATGAAGACCACGCCGAGCGCGTGAATATCCGGGTGCCCATGGCGCTGATCCGCGCCGGTGTCAAGCTGGCAACTGTTATCCCACGTTCTTCGGAGGATTCAGTGAACGAGGAACTAAAGAAAAGGGGAATCAAGTTCGAGATCGGCAGCTTGAAGGCCGAAGACCTGGATCCCTTGGTGGACGCGTTGCAAGACCTGGAGGTGGACGTGAATAACGGCCGCCACACGGTGCGCGTCTACGTTGAGTGATCCGGGCGTGGTCCGGAAATAGACCATCGCCTCGTTGCTTTACCATCTGGCGGTGCTACAATCTCCGGGTGCCCCTGCAGGGGGCTGGAATCACCCGGAGAATGGCAGAATCGAGGTTGTAGCGATGGTAGCTTTAGGCTCAGGGGCTTTCACTTACGAGGTAGAAGAGGGTTGGGGCAAGCTCCCCGACGGTTGGTCGTTCAAAGAGTGCGCCGCGGTCGGCGTGGACTCCCAGGACAACGTGTACGTTTTCAACCGGGGCGAGCACCCCATGATCGTCTTCGACAAGGACGGCAATTTCCTCCGTTCTTGGGGCGAGGGTCTGTACCCCAGGGCCCACGGCATCACGATGGGGCCCGACGACAGCATCTACCTGACCGACGACGGCGACCACACCGTACGCAAGTGCAAGTTGGACGGCACCGTCATCTTCACCCTGGGCATCAGCGGCAAGCCGGCGCCTTTCATGAGCGGCGACCCCTTCAACCGCTGCACCCACGTCGCCCTTGACCCGCAGACAGCCGAATTCTACGTATCGGACGGCTACGGCAACGCCAGGGTCCACAAGTACTCTCCGGACGGCAAGCTGCTATTCTCCTGGGGCGAGTCGGGCACCGGACCGGGACAGTTCAACATCGCCCACAACATCTGCACCGACAAAGACGGCTGGGTCTATGTGGCCGACCGGGAGAACCAGCGGGTGCAGGTCTTCGACAAGAACGGCAAGTTCGAGACCCAGTGGAGGGACATGGCCCGGCCCTGCGGCCTGTTCATCGACACCAGCGGCGACCAACGGGTCTACGTAGGCGAGCTGGGCGTGGCCATCGGTCCCAACGACCAAGCTTCCGGCCTTGGGCCTCGCATCGGCATCATGGACCTGAAAGGCAATTACCTGGCCAAGCTGGGGGACATCGCCGAGAGCGAGAAACCCGGCAGCTTCATCGCCCCCCACGGCGTGTGCATCAACTCCAAGGGCGACATCTTCGTGGGCGAGGTCTCGTGGACCCACACGGGCAGCCGCCTCAACCCGCCGCGTGAGGTCCGGTCCCTGCAAAAATTGACCAAGAAGTAGGGCAGGTTGTCAGCGGGCAGCCCTTCGACAGGTCTGATTCCATCGAGACTATCGACCCCGGCCGGAGCACAGGGTGAGCGGGTTGCCTCTTAGAAAATTGGCCGCCTTGAACAAAGATTTCCCCCATCCTAACCTTTCCCCGTGCGCGGGAGAATGGATTTTCCATACGGAGCGATCAACAACATGGAAGTAAGACTTGGCAGCTTGGTGCCTGACGCCAGGGAAGCCCAAGGGACCACGATCATCATCGACGTGTTCCGGGCATTCACCACGGCGGCCATCGCCTTTGACCATGGGGCGACGGAGATCATCTTGGTGGCCGAGCCCGAGGAGGCCTTAGAACTGCACCGCCGCGGCGTGGGCGACCTCCTCATGGGCGAGGTGGCCGGCAAGCGGCCCGAGGGCTTCGATTTCGGGAATTCTCCCTACGAGATCTCCCAGGTCGACCTGGCGGGTAAGTCGTTGGTCCAGTCCACCAGAGCCGGCACGGTGGGCGTGGCGGCGGCAGTGAACGCGTCAGAAATCTACCTGTGCTCCTTTGTGGTCGCCCAAGCAACGGTGGACGCCATCAGGAGCGATGGGCCGGAGTTGGTCTCCGTGATTGCCATGGGAGACGAGGGTTTCAACCGGTCCGACGAGGATGAACACTGCGGCATGTACCTTCGGAACATATTGGAAGACCGAAAGCCCGACTTTGACGCAGTGAAGACCCTGATACTGGCTGGCGGAGCAACCCAAAAGTTCTTCGACCCCCGGCAGTCCCAGTACCATCCCGAAGATGTGACGCTGGCCCTGGAGGCCGACCGTTATTCATTCGCCATGAAGATCAGCCGGGAAGACGGTCTGCTGGTGGCCCGTAAGCACGCCGTTTAGACCTTGGCGGGGAACCGGTCCAACTTCAGGTGCTCGGCGCCGGCAATGTCCGCTTTGCCGTAAGCGATCAGGTCCAACACCGTATGGGCCATGCCGGTGCTCCAGAGGATGCCCTTGCGGCCCGCCCCGGTGGCGACGTAGAGGTTGTCCCAGCCGGTGACCTTATCCACGATGGGCATCCCGTCGGCCGACATTGGGCGGAGGCAGGCGGTCTGCTGCAACAGTTCGGCATCGTTCATACCGGGAATCATCTTCAAGAAATCGGCCATGATGCTGTCCCGGGCGGCGGAGTTGGTACTGACGTCGAAGCCGGTCTGTTCTTCCGTGGTGCCGGCCCAGATGAGACCGTCGGACTTGGTCGCCACATAACTGTGTGCGTAGTTCACGGCCAGTTTGAGCGGATCATGGGAAGTCCGCAGCCTCAGGATCTGTCCCTTCAGGGGTGTCACGGGTATGTCCACCCCGCACCATTCCGAGGCCAGACCGGTCCATGGCCCCATGGCCAGCACGACGATTCCGGCGTTGATGCTGCCATTCTCCAATTTGACGCCGGTACACCGGTCTCCTTCACTGATCAGGCCGGTGGCCCGGCGTTGGACCATCTCCACCCCGTAGCGCTCACCGGCGCGCAAGGCCGCCAGGATGAACCGGTAGGGCTCCAGGGCGCCCGGACTCTGCTCAAACAGCGCACCCGTACACTCGCCACTCACCTGGGGTTCCAACTCTCTGGCTTGGCGGTTGTCCACCCATTCAACGTTGAACCCGCCCACGTCCTTCATCCATTCAACGTCCTTCTTGGCGGTGCGGGTTTCCTCGTCGGTAAATGCCAGGTTGAGCCGGTCCCGGAGTTCGAATCCCACGTCGATCCCGGTGGCGTCGTGAAGCTCCCTGGCCAGACTCCGGTGGCGGCCATAGCACCAAAGGCTAAATTCCAGCAGCGGCTCCGGAAGGCCCACTCCGGTCAGAGGGTCCAGGCCGCCAAACGCGAACCCCGAGGCGTGGGCGCCCAAAGAGTCCGCCTCCAAGATCGTGACCTTATAGCCCCGGCGGCCCAACAGATAGCCGCTGAGGCAAGCAACGATCCCTCCGCCAACGATCACCACATCACTTGAACCAGTGGTCAAATTATTTCTCTCTCTTTTCCCGCATGACCTAAGGAAGAATCAGGCGGGTCTTAATGTCCGTTATCGAGCTTATCACGGGCACGGCGCGAGTGTAATCACCTTCATCGAGTATGGCCCGTTTGCGGCCGGGTTATAGGCCTTTGAACCAGACTTCAAACCGGTCCAGAAGGGCCATATCGCCCTGGACCGCCAGCTTGCCGAGATGGATGCCGTCGGCCGCGGTCAGCCGTCCATAGGTGAACAGCAGGTACTGCTCGCCGGTGGCGGAGAGCGAAAGGTCTGCCTCCGGCGCATCTCCGGGCGCCATCTGGAATGCGTCGCCGGTCACGGTCATCCGGTAACGTTCGGAATCCACGTTGAAACCGTAGACCACCGGCTTGGGCAATCGGGCCGAGGGCCGGAAGCACATGCCCAGCCAACTGGGCGACATATCCAAAAGCACCGGCACGCAGTCGGGGTCGAGGCCGGCGCCGGGCTGAAACGCAGAGCGTATGTCCCAATCGTGGATGGCCAACTCCTGGATGCGCAGTTCCACGTACGATTCCGCCGGCATAGCTCCCCGGCGGGCGTGCCAGCACAGAGTGTCCCACGAACTTTTGGCGAATTCGTCGAACTCCCGGTGGAGTTTCTCGTAGCTGGCGTCGAAGGCATCCAAAAAGCGGCCGGCCAGTTGGTTGCGGCGGTCGATGTCCCGCTGGGCGTTGATCGCGGACAGGGCCGCCGGCTCCAGGGGGACGAACCCGGCCGGAGGGTTGGAATCGCCGCCCCGGCCCCGCTCCATGCTTTCGGCCTGCCGTTCCGCGCCGCCGATCAGGTGACTGACCACATCCCGCACCTCCCATTCGGTACAGGCGCTCTGCAGTTCCCATTGCTCCGGAGTCAACTCACCCAGGTATGCCCTGATGTTGGCGGCCAACCCCTTGGCCACCGCCACCCGGTGCTCGATCTCGGTCATTTCACCCGCCATTTCAACTGCTCCTATGTTCTTGGTCAGGGCCGGTGGCATCGGCATCGGTGTTCTTGTACAATCTCAGGCAACCGCGCGAGGGACATTGAACCGTCAAAAAGGACAACTCAGCCATGAAATTGTGCTTCTTTCACCTGATGCCCTACCAGGACCTGCCCGATAACTTCGAGAAAGATTATCACAGCGTGTGGGTAGACGCACCCAACTCCCTTTTCGACCCGGAGAAGGGGCACCGCATGTACAACGATTTTCTGGACGAGTTGGAATATGCCGAGGCCATGGGCTTCGATGCCATCTGCGTCAACGAGCACCACGGCAACGCCTACGGGATGATGCCCTCGCCCAACCTGATGGCGTCGGCCATGATTCGGGCCACATCCAAGGCGGCCATCGTGGTGCTGGGCAACAGCCTGGCCCTCTACAACCCGCCAATCAGGGTGGCCGAAGAGATGGCCATGCTGGACGTATTGAGCGGCGGGCGGCTGATCGCCGGTTTCCCTTTGGGCACCTCGATGGACACCATCTTCGGCTACGGCCAGGTCCCGGCCACGCTGCGGGAGAAGTATCAAGAAGCCCATGACCTGGTGATCAAGGCCTGGAAGGAACGGGAGCCCTTTTCCTTCAATGGGAAATTCACCCAACTCCGCTACGTGAACATCTGGCCCCGGCCCTACCAGCAGCCCCACCCTCCCATCTGGGTGCCCGGCAGCGGCAGCCTGGAGACCTGGGACTGGACCATCAAGAACGATTACGTCTATTGCTACCTCAGCTATTCCGGGTACAAGGTGGGCAAGACCATCCTGGATGGTTTCTGGGACGAGATGGAGCGTCAGGGCAAGGAGTTCAATCCATACCACGCCGGGTTCCTTCAACTCGTCGCGGTCTCGGAGACCGACGAGCAAGCCCAGGAATACAAGGACTCCATCGAGTATTTCTTCAAGAAGAGCCTGCACATCCCCGCCGGCTACGCCAACCCGCCCGGCTACCGGACGGTAAAGACCAACGCTTCAGCGGCCAGCGCAACCACCATGCAGTCCCGGACGAAACAGCACACCGATTTCACCTGGACCGACTATCTGGAGGCGGGCAACGTCATCGTGGGCAGCCCGGAGACCGTCGTCCAAGAGTTGACCCATGCAGTAAAGGAACTGCGCGTGGGCAACCTGATGCTGCTGCTCCAATTCGGCGACATGCCCAAGGAACTGGCCATGAAGAACACCACCCTGTTCGCCAACGAGGTCATGCCTCACGTTAGGGACCTCTGGTCGGAGTACGAGACCCGCTGGTGGCCGGAGAAGTTGATGAGCGCCGCCCATGGCGCCGGCCGGTAAAGGGACGGACCCATCTTGACACAAGAATCAATCTCAGTTGACGACCCTCATCCACGCCGGCGGATCGCCGCCGGCGGGACCGAGATCTCCTACGTGGATACCGGCGCCGGGGACCCGATAGTTTTCCTCCACGGGAACCCTACGTCGTCCTATCTGTGGCGCAACGTGATACCCCATCTGAGTCCCGTCGGTAGGTGCCTGGCGCCAGACCTGATGGGCATGGGCGAATCGGGAAGCGCCCCCAACGACTCCTACCGGTTCACCGACCACAGCGCCGTCTTGGACCAATGGTTCGATGCCATGGGCCTGACCGGCGGCGTTACCTTGGTGGTCCACGACTGGGGCTCAGCCCTGGGCTTCCACTGGGCCAAACGGCATCCGGAACGCATCAAGGGCCTGGTCTACATGGAGGCCATCGTCCGCCCGGTGACCTGGGAGGAATGGCCGGAGGCCGCACGCCAGGTTTTCCGGGGGTTCCGGTCCCCCGCGGGCGAGGAGATGGTGCTGGAGAAGAATATCTTCGTGGAGCGGGTCCTGCCGGGCAGTATCCTCCGGGGACTGACCCAAGAGGAGATGGAGGTCTACCGCCGTCCCTATCTGGAACCCGGAGAATCGCGGCGGCCTACCCTGACCTGGCCGAGGGAGATTCCCATCGATGGCGAGCCCGAGGACGTGGTGCGGACCGTGTCCGAATACGGAGAGTGGCTGGCCGCAAGCGAGACGCCCAAGCTATTCATCAATGCCGAGCCGGGAGCGATACTCACCGGACCCCAGCGGGAGTTCTGCCGGTCATGGCCCAACCAGCAAGAAGTGACGGTCAAGGGAATACACTTCATCCAGGAGGACTCGCCGGCCGAGATCGGGCGGGCGATCGCCGACTGGTACGGGACGATCTAGATAATCATCTGCCAATAAGTAGACCCAGGTATGGCAGGCGGTCCCTGCACCGTTCGTGGTGAGCTTGTCGGACCACCTTGCCTGAAGAGCGGTCCTTCAACAGGCTCAGGACGAACGGGTAATAACCAATCATTTGGTTATTATGAACTGGGCTAAAGCCCCCCATTAAATGACGGAGTACGCATGCCGGAGACCTTGAACATATCCCTGAGGGGTGGCGATTTCGAAGCCGAGGTGCTGAAGGACGGCAGCGGCCCCCCATTGCTGTACCTACACGGCGCCATCGGGCAGAAAGGCTGGGCCCCGTTCCTGGACGCCCTAGCTGAGAGATTCACGGTCTATGCCCCCTACCTGCCCGGCTATTCCAAGTCCACCGGCCTGGAGAAGCTGGACGACGTGGCCGACCTGACTCTCTATCAGTTTGAACTCTTGGACGCCTTGGGTGTATCTAAAGCCCACGTGGTAGGCCATTTCCTGGGCGGGATGATCGCTGCCGAGATGGCCGCGCTGTCGCCCAGCTACGTTGACCGCCTGGTTTTGGCGGCGCCCGCGGGAACTTGGCGCGATTCAGACCCGGTCGTCGACCTGCTATCCATGTCCGCCGAAGAATTACAGGACAACCTTTGGTCCTCGGCCTCCAGTTCCATGAGCATCTCTCCCGCTGATTTCGAGGCCAACTCACGCCTGAAGGAAGAGTTGGCCGCCGACCGGATGCAGGACCTAACCGCCGCCGGAAAGTTCCTTTGGCCCATCCCTGACCGCGGCTTGAAGCGCCGGGCCTACCGCATCAAGGCGCCGACCCTGGTCCTATGGGGCGAGAACGACCGCATCATCCCACCGGTCTACGCCGAGGACTTCTCGCGGCTGGTAGCCGGCGCACAAGTATCGGTCATACCCAACGCCGGGCATCTGCTGATGATCGAGCGCGCCGAGGTGTTCGCCGGCGCCGTGTCGGATTTCCTAAGCTGAGACAAGCCTGCTCCAGCCTTCGCAGAGTTGCAAGCCTCGCGGTGGACGCCCTGACCCGGTGACCTATATCATTCTTACACCGCATACATGAATCTTATGTACGGCGCCCAGAGGTAAATATGGCGTCATCAACGATCTCGCAATTATCGGCCTTGGAAGACATACTCCGGGAGATGGGCTCGGTAGCTGTCGCCTTCTCGGGAGGAGTCGATAGCACTTTGGTTGCCGTGGTAGCCCATCGGGTGCTTGGTCAAAAGGCTTTGGCAGTGACCGCCGTTTCTCCGGCGCTGGCCAAACGGGAGCTGGAGGAGGCCGTCAGTCTGGCTGAACGGTTCGGGTTCAATCACCGGACCATCAACACCAACGAGATGGACCAAGAGGGCTACGTGGCCAATTCGCCACAGCGGTGCTATTTCTGCAAGACCGAGCTCTATACGGAATTGACCAAACTGGCCGACGCAGAAGCCATCGACTGGGTGGTCAACGGCACCAACACCGACGACGCCGGCGACTACCGCCCCGGCATGGTGGCGGCCACCGAGCACCGGGTGCGCAGTCCATTGGTGGAGGCTGGGCTGGCGAAAGCCGACGTGCGCGCCATCGCCAAGGTGCTGGACATCCCCATCTGGGACAAGCCGGCCCAACCCTGCCTTTCGTCGCGGATCCCTTACGGGACGCCGGTGACCACCGAGAACCTGTCGAAGATCGAACAAGCCGAAGACTATCTCCGGGGACTGGGACTCAGAGAGGTCCGGGCCAGGCATCACGACCGTCTGTGCCGCATCGAGGTCGGAGAAGATGAGATCGACTTCGCATTTGGGCATCGCAAAGAGATAGTCGCGGCCATCAAGAAGATCGGCTACCTCTGGGTGTCTCTGGACATGTCCGGGCTGCGCTCCGGCAGCCTGAACGACCAACTCAACCTCACGGAAACCGTGTTGAAGGCCTGATTGCGCTCATGAGAATCGCCTATATCCAGCCCATCGGCGGCGCCAGCGGCGATATGATGCTGGGCGCGCTCACAGACCTGGGCATGCCCATCGAACACTTGGAAAGCGAACTGGGCAAATTGAACGTGGGCGGCTACCGGCTGGAGGCGCGGCAGGAGACCCGTTGTGAGATGGGGGACACTTACTTGAAGGTCGATCTGGAAGACCAGACCCGCCACTCCCCAAGATGGCTCCTGGAGACCGTGGAGGACAGCAGCCTGTCTGAGCCGGTGAAAGAAAGGTCTTGCCAGGTCTTGAACGCCTTGTGGACGGCCGAATGCCGGGTCCACGGCGAGACCCGGGACATCTTGGAACTGGAAGAACTGGGCAGCGTGGACACCTTGGTCGATGTGGTCGGTTCCGCAATCGGTTTTGAATACCTGGAAGTTGCGGGGATCCATGCCGGGCCGCTGGTCATCGGGAACGCCGCCCCGCCGCGTTGGCCGGGCGGTTACTCCAACCCGGCCCCGGCCACGCTGGAACTCATCGCATCCGCGGCCGCGCCGGTTATAGGCGACAAGCCGATGTACGAAGATGCCGGCGAGCTCACCACGCCCACCGGAGCAGCCCTGATCACCACCCTGGCGGACTTCAGCCGTCCCGCCTTCAACGTGGACCGCGTCGGCTTGGGACTGGGCACCAGGGACCCGGCCGGATTCCCCAACGCCCTGCGGGTGTGGCTGGGCGAGCTAGCCCAAGTTGAAGCCTCATCTTCGGTACAGCAGGGCGAGGTGGTGTTGTTGGAGACCAACTTGGACGATGTCTCCGGCCTGGTATTGGGCTACACCCAGGAGCGATTGTTCGCCATCGGCGCCCTGGACGTTTGGAACACGCCCATCCAGATGAAAAAAAACCGCCCCGGCACCGTACTCTCCGTCCTGGTGCCCAAGGACATCGAAAAAGAGGCATCGGAGCTGATACTGCGGGAGACCCCCACGCTGGGCATCCGCACTCGTTCCGTCGACCGGTATGTGGCCGGCCGGCAAATGGTCAATGTGGAAACCGACCTAGGTCCAATCAGCGTAAAGGTCAAGATTATTAACGGTATAACCGTCAGCGCAGCCCCGGAACCGGATGAGGTCCGCCGCATCGCCTTGGAGACTGGGAAGCCGTTCCAAGAGGTCTACCAGATTGCAACAGAAGAAGCCCGGCGGCAACTGCTGTAGCCGGACCGCCCACCAAGGAGCAACACCATCGAAGAGAGCCGATTGAGGGACCTGCTGACCAGTTTCAAAGAGAACGGTACGACGGTGGATGCCGCGCTGGACCAATTGCGCGACCTGCCGTACCAGGACCTCGATTTCGCCAAACTGGACCACCACCGGGCCCTCCGGACCGGCTGGCCCGAAGTGATCTTCGGCAAAGGCAAGACGCCGGAACAGGTGGCCAAGATCGTCAGCGCCATGAAAGGACGGGGTTATCCGGTGCTGGTGACGAAATCGGACCAGGAAGCTTACCAAGCGGTGCTCGTAGACACGCCTGAAGCCGAGTTCCACCAACTGTCCAAGGCCATCGTGGTCCCCGCGCCCCAACCAACTCCTATCCTAGAGGGCATCACCGTGGTGACCGCAGGCACCGCCGACCTGCCGGTGGCCGAAGAAGCGGTGCTGACCGCATCTCTCATGGGCAATGATGTCACCTTGATCAGCGATGTTGGGGTGGCCGGCCTCCACCGGCTGCTGGACCAGATGCCGGCGCTCCGGAAAGCCCGGGTGTTGGTGGTTGTGGCGGGCATGGACGCCGCCTTGGTGGGAGTGGTGGCGGGCCTGGTGTCGGTCCCGGTGATCGCGGTGCCCACCAGCACCGGCTACGGCGCCAGCTTCGACGGCCTGGCCCCACTGCTGAGTATGCTGAACAGCTGCGCCCCGGGCGTGTCGGTGGTCAACATCGACAACGGCTTCGGCGCCGGCCACCTCGCCGCCCTCACCAACTGCGTTGGGGCAGGGACCTCCGGTGGCGGGGATGGTTCCGGGTTATGAGCGCGGTTGCCGTCGGGGATGGCGGTTAGACCGCTGCTGTGGACCAACGATGGGGCTGCATGATTCTGTCTTTTTTGTTTTGCGCAGTGGTGATCATGGTCTTGTGGTCGGTCCGTATCGGGGGTTTTCCTTTTTCGCCTTAGCCATGCACAATCGGCAAAGCCCCGTTTCTCCGTGAGTTCCCCTCACTCTCCCACCGCATTCTCCAGGTGGCTTACTTCAAGCAGCTTGCCTGACTCATCCAGGTGGATGCTGATCAGGTCTACGCGCCAAGGGGACTGCTCGAGACCGTTTTTTTGCAGGTAGTCTTGCGCGGTAGCGATCAGACGCTGCGACTTGGTGGCGGTGACTGACTCTTCTGGCGTGCCGAATGCAGCGCCCCGGCGAGTCTTCACCTCTACAAATATCAGTAACTCACCTTGTTGGGCCACTATGTCCACTTCGCCCCAGCGGCTGCGGTAATTGGTGGCCGATATCGTGTAGCCATTACCCTCCAGGTAGCGGCGGGCATGGTCCTCTCCCCACCGGCCCAACCGGCCTCGAGGCGTAGCCAAGTTCAGTCTTCGCCGGGGAAAAACATGCTTGCCTGGGCCACCGGGGCGAAGGACCGGCGGTGGATGGGGCAGGGGCCGAGTTCATTCAGCCGTTCGAAGTGGACCTTGGTGGGATATCCCTTATGCCTGGCGAAGTTGTAGCCGGGGTAGGTCTCCTCGGCCTCCACCATCAGCCGGTCCCTGGTCACCTTGGCCACATTCGAGGCGGCGGCGATCGAGTAGCTGCGGCTATCGCCCCTGACGATGGTGTCGTAGGTGTAGGGGCACTCACGCACATGGATGAAGTCCAACAAGAGGTGTCCCGGCTTGAAGGGAAGCTGTGCCACCGCCCGCAGCATGGCCGCCAGGGCTGCCCGGCCGATGCCCATCAGGTCGATGTCCGCTGGGCTAACGACCCCCACGCCGACGGCCAGCGCATGCTGATGAACGGCATCGGCGGCTCGTTCCCGCCGGACTTGGGAAAGTTTTTTGGAATCGTCCAGAAACTGGAGCCAGGGCTCGGCGCCGGTCAGGTCCGGGGGGAGTATCACGGCCGCCGCGACCACCGGTCCGGCCAAGGGGCCTCGCCCCGCTTCATCGACGCCGGCGACAAACCGGACGCCGCGCCTATGGACCCCGGATTCCAGGGAAAGGTCCGGCATTGGCCACCTCGCTAGATGCTAGGCAGTGGCCG
>JADFPD010000164.1 GCA_022562475.1 Chloroflexota bacterium
CGATGCCCCCTGGGTCGAGCATAGCGTGATACCTTTGGAGGGCATGGGGCTGCTGGACCTGATCGACGATGGGCATGTGGTCAATGATGAAATCACAGCCATCTCCACCCCGGGCCACACGCCCGGCCACATGGTCTTCAACATCACTTCTCAAGGAGAGAAGGCCATGGTGGTGGGCGACCTGCTGCACACCAAAGTGCAGGTCGAACGGCCCGAATGGACCGCCGGCGTCGATACCGATAAAGAAGCAAGCCGCCGCAACCGAATGATGATACTTGACCGGGCCGAATCGGAAGACATCGTCATCGCCGCCGGCCACTTCCATCCCGACGACCACATCGGCAAGGTGGTCCGGATGGAAGGCAAGCGGTACTGGCAGGTCATTAAATAGCGGTCAGCGCCGTATTCTGGAGAAACCGTGAGTCCCGAGGAAACCCCACAAGAGAGCGCCAAAGACCTGGACAAAGCTGCCCAGGAATTCCGGCAGCGCTACTACGGTCCGGACAACAACCCGGTCCCGCCGGCGGCCATGGCCGAGTTGGCGCCTGAGGTCATGCGCTTGGTGGACTCGGTCATCTACGGCGAGATCTACAACAGACCGGCCGTGGACCTGAAGACCCGCAGCCTGTGCACCATCGCGGCTTTGGTGGTCTTGGGTCACAGTCCGCAGATGATCAAGCGGCACATCTCCGGCGCGTTGCACATCGGCGTTACCCGAGAGGAGATCTCGGAGATAATCGCCCAGATGGTCTTCTACGGCGGCATGCCGGCGGCGGTTAACGCCTTCCGGATGGCTAAAGAGGCCTTTGATGAGTCAACAGACGGCCTCGACGGCGGTCGGGAAACCGGCCAGGAAGCACAATCGACCGTCCAATACAAAGATGACGGTCCAGCCTACGGCGTAGCCGAGCCTCCGGAACCGGCCCCTGATGCCCCAGATGACAAGGACGAGACAGAACCTCGTCTCAGGGCCTTCGAGCAACCGCCGCTGACCGCCGAACGGCCGGCGCGGCGTCCATCCGACCGAAGCAGGAGAGAACGCGATGAAGTTGGGTTTCATCGGGACCGGCAACATGGGGAATCCCATGGCCGCCAATCTGATCAGAGCAGGTCATCAGGTAACCGTGCACGACCTGCGCCGGGAGGCCGCAACCAACCTTCTAGAGATGGGCGCAAACTGGGCGGACAGTCCAAAGGAAGCCGTCCCGGGCAACGAGGCGGTGTTCACGTCCCTACCCGTGCCCCGGGACGTGGAGGCGGTGGTGCTGGGCGAAAACGGAATCCTGGAAGGGGCAAGTAACGGACAGGTCGTCTTCGACCTTTCCACCAACTCCCCGACCATGGTCCGGCGGCTCCATGAAGAATGCGCCGCCAGGGGCGTCACCCTGCTGGACTCGCCGGTAAGCGGCGGCGTGTACGGAGCAGCGGCCGGGACATTGGCGGTGATGGTCGGGGGCGACGAAGCCACGTTTGACCGGTTCAAACCAACCCTGGAGGCCATCGGCTCCCACGTCGTTTACTGCGGAGATATCGGCAACGGGTCGGTCTGCAAGATCTGCAACAACCTGATGAGTATGGGCACCGGCGCTCTGCTAGCGGAAGCCCTCACTCTGGGCGTGAAGGCCGGTGTGGACCTTGGCATCTTGGCCGACGTGATAAACAACAGTTCCGGCGGCTCAAAACGGCTGGCGGAGAAATTCCCCCGGTACCTATTCAAGGGTAATTTTGAACCTGGGTTCGCCACCGCCTTGGCGGCCAAGGACGTCCGCCTGGCAACCGACCTGGGCCGGGAGTACGGTATCCCCATGGAACTTTCCAACATGGTGGACCAACTGCATGTCGAGGCCATGTTCCGCGGCTGGGGCCCCGAGGACTCGGACGCCGTGGCCAAGATTCAAGAGGAAAAATCGGGGGTGCAACTACGGTTGCACGACTGAACAAGACAGGACGCTTCGTCCCGGCTTAGAATCGCCCAAGCTGAACCTTGATTCGGAGGAAGGAATGACCACCAACAATATGGAACGGTCCAAGATAGTGGAGGCCAGCGACACCATCGAGGCCATCGAAGAGTGCTACCGGATGGGCTGGAGCGACGGCCTGCCCGTGGTCCCGCCCGTTGACTACAAGGTCCGGGAGATGCTGGAGATGGCCGGGCTCACCGGCGAGGAAGAGATCATCTCGTTGGAGATGCGGAACCGGGTGTTAACCTCCGAGAACGTGGCGGCCAACGCCGTGATGGCGGGCTGTCTCCCCGAATACTTCCCCGTTCTGACCACCACGTTGAAGGCCCTGGAAGAAGAGAAGAACTTCGTCCATATGGCCTCGGCGTCAACCAGTTCCCCAGCCATCTTGATGGTGCTGAACGGACCCATCAGAGACCAGATCGGCGCCAATTACAAGGACGGACTTTTGGGGCCGGGCAACCGGGCCAACGCAGTATTGGGCCGGGCCATCCGCCTTTGTTTCATGAACGGGTTCGACGCCCGGCCCGGCACGCTGGACCGGGGCACCCTGGGCAACCCCGCCAAGTACACCCTGTGTTTCGCCGAGAACGAAGAGGACTCGCCCTGGGAACCGATGCACGTCGCCCGCGGCTTCAAGAAGGAAGACAGCACGGTGACCGTGGCGGTGGCCTACAACCCCATCACCGTGAACAATTCCTACGGCCACACCGGCGAGTCCATACTCGCCAGCATCGCCGACACCTTGAAATCGGCCTCCATGGCCTTCCGGTTCCCCTCCCAGTGGGTGCTGGTCATCGGCCCGGAGCACGCCATCACCCTGAACGACGACGGCTGGACCAGGAAGGGCATCCAGGAATACATGATGGAGAACGCGGCGCGGCCCCAGAGCGAGCTCATCCGCTTGGGCATCGCCCAGGGCCCAGAGCGCGAGGGCGACGATA
>JADFPD010000011.1 GCA_022562475.1 Chloroflexota bacterium
GCCCACCATCGGCAGGGGAATGATGGACGCATTCGACATGTCCGAGATCGAGGAAGGTCACCGCAAGAACGGGGAGTTGTATCACGAGTTTTTCAAGGCCGAACGCCGTAGCATCGGCCTGTACGCCTGTGAAGCTGGGGCCACAGATCCCCAGGTCCCTCATACCGAGGACGAGATCTACTACATCGTGTCCGGCACGGGAATGATCGAGGTGGCCGGAGAACACCGCCCGGTGAGCGCCGGGTCGGTAATCTACGTGGGCGTCAACGTCGACCACCGCTTCCACTCCATCACAGAAGACCTCAGTGTGATCGTGGTATTCGCTCCGCCGCGCCGTTCCCTGGCAGTTCAGAGTTAGGAGCTGGTTCAATGTCAGAAGTAGAGATAATGGGAATGATCGGCGTCAACCGGGAGCGGGACTCCTCCCGGGGTGTTACCGTCAGCCTCTTCGGTGGCGGCATCAATCCTGCCGACGAGATTCCCGCCGGTATCGACCCGGATTACATCGCCGAATTCTCCCAGGCCCACGAGGACAGCGGGTTCGACAAGGTGCTTATCGGGTATTCCTCAGCGACGGCAGAGGGTTTCGGAGTCGCGGGTTACGCCGCGTCACGGACCAAGACGCTGGGTTTTCTCATCGCCCACCGGCCCGGATTCATGGTCCCTACGCTGGCCGCCCGCCAGATAGCGACTCTGGACCAACTGACCAAAGGCCGCATCGCCATGCACATCATCAGCGGCGGTAGCGACGTCGAGCAACGGCGGGATGGCGACTGGATAGACCACGACGCCCGCTACCGGCGGACCGACGAGTACATGGAGGTGTTGCGGCGGGTCTGGACCGAGACTGTCCCCTTCGATTACGACGGTGAGTTCTACCGGTTTGAGCAGAATCTGAGCGAAGTGAGGACCTTCCAAAAACCCCACGTGCCCCTTTACTTCGGCGGAGCATCGGATGTGGCCAAGGAAGTCGGCGCACAACGGGCCGATGTCTACGCACTATGGGGGGAACCGCTGGCCTCCATAAAAGAGCAGATAGCGGATATCCGGGCGCGGGCCGCCAGATACAACCGCACCATTCGCTTCAGTGTTTCCGTTAGGCCCATCCTGGGGGACACCGAAAGTGAAGCGTGGGAACGGGCCAGGGGTATCCTCGAGCGGGTCAAGTCATCGGTGGGAGACACCATCGGACCGGGGAAACCGGCCAGGCTGCAATCGGAGGGGTCACGCCGCTTGTTGGACTTCGCGGCCAAGGGCGATATCCACGACAAACGCCTTTGGATGCCCATCGCCGCAACCACCGGGGCCGCAGGCAGCACCACCGCCCTGGTGGGCACCGCCGAGCAGGTGGCCGAATCTCTGCTGGCCTACCATCAAGCCGGAGCCGACGCATTCATCATCCGGGGCTTTGATCCGATGCAGGACACGATCGACTGGGGGAAAGACCTGATTCCCATGGTGCGTGAGGGAGCGGCGGCGCTCGCTAAGTAGGCTGAAACCCCTCCAGTTCCAACAACCCCTCCAGAAGGCCGAAGAACCGGGCGGAGTCCACCTGCCGTGCCAGTGTTATCTCGCCCGGCCCACCCGTCTCTGAAGTCTCCCCCAAAGACTCGTTCTCTTCCAAACTAACGTCCAGGTCTACCTTGGCGACTGTAGTGATCGCCGGTTCCAGTGCGATAGCCAGGGCCAGGGGGTCGTAGAACTCGAATCTCTGTCTGCTAGGATGCTTCTTAAACCAACCTTGTAGCAGCTCCAATGTCAGTCGGCCGATTGGGTGGTCGGAGCGGAGTCGCATTGCCTGTTCGCGGCTGATTCCCACCTGACGGCAGGCCGCCAGATCGACCAAGGTCACCGGCAGGCGGCTGGAGAGGACAATCTCGGCGGCCGCCGGGTCACTGTAGAAATTGAACTCCGCCCGGGGAGTGACGTTGCCCGGAGTGTTCACGGCGCCGCCCATGACCACGATGTTTTTGGCCTGCCCCAAAGCGTCCGGGCGCTCCCAAATCAGGCGGGCCAAGTTGGTCAGCGGCCCCAAGGCCACCAGCACGACTTCACCCGGCGCCCGGGTCAACCGGTCGTAGAGAAATTGGACTGCTCCCTCTTTGACCGCCCGCGCTGCCGGCTCGGGTAGGCGGCGGGACAGCCCTCCTGGGCTGTGGACTTGGGGCGCATATTTAAACCTGCCCCGCAACGGACGAGATGCCCCCTTGGCCACCGGGATGTCGCTCCGGCCCGCCGCTTGCAGAAGCGCCAAGGCGTTGCGGGTGGTCCGGGCCAGCGGGACGTTGCCACCAACCGTGGTCAGACCCAAGAGCTCAACCTCCGGCGCGGCAAGGGCCATCAATATGGCCACGGCGTCGTCCACGCCGGGGTCGGTGTCGATGATTAGTTTCGTCGGTTCGGCCATCGGTTTATTGGATGCGCCCGATCGGTGAAGCTAAAATGGGGACGGGTCTTTGTAGAGATACGCCGAGTTGGCAAAGGCGGTTAGGGATTCCAAGGCCGTGTGCCAGAAGCGGTATCCGGTGGCCTTGTGGAGCTTGCCGGTGCTCATCACGATCGGCCAGCGGACCTGGTCAAGGCCGTTGCTGGACGCCTCCCGTTGTAAACGAAGCCCCCAGCACAACCGGACCAGGGGATAAGCCACGAACGGCGGCAGGTTGATCAACTTGCTCTTGATGATCTTGGCCATCTCACGGTAATGGACCACCCCGTCGCCGGCAACGTTGAATGTCCCAGGGATCTCTTGTTGAATCATGATGGCGATGACCCGGGCCAGGTCGTCGTCATAGACGAATTGCATGGGCGGGTCGTAGTCCAGCACGCCGAGAAGCCAGGGGCGAAAGAAGGACCGAGTTGCCCAGGTGTCGGCGCCGTGGCCCAACACCGTGCACGACCTTAGCACCGTAATCTTGACCTCTTCTTGGGCCTGGGCGAACTCCTCGAGGAGCAGCTCGCACTGGTGCTTGTCGTAGGCGTAGGGAAAATCGAGGGACGGCCGCATCGGCGCGTCGTCGGAGATGGGGACCGGGTTGTCGCTGTGCGCGCCATATACCGTGTGAGAACTGAGGTAGATCAGGTGAGTGACTCGTGCACTGGCGCACGAGGCCATCACTGACCGCAAGGTTTCCAAGTTCTCCTCATGTATGGCGGCCACCTCGCGGCGGTTGGCCCCACGGCGTGCGTTGAATGCCAGATGCACCAATGTGGTGGCGCCCTGGTCGTTCAATTCGTCTTCGATGGGCTCCGAGACGTTTTTGCGGTAGAAGGCGATGTTATGGACGGGCAGGGGCAGCGGATTAACGTCAAATGCCACCAATTTCCGTAGGCCGGATTCCTGTTCCAGCCGCGCCAGAAGCTTGGTGCCAACGTAACCGGAAGCTCCGGTGACCGCTACTACCTTTCCCTGTTGGGCCATCCTATCCTGCCGTCTAATCAGGTGAACAATCGATCGAAAGAAAATTGTTGTTTAGACAAAAGGTCTCAGGTAGAGGTTACCGGAGGGGGGAAGGGAGGGGCAACATACTGCCCAGCCAGGTCTTAGCCGTTATGCCGATCTTTTCGGCCTTGCTCAGGGACACCCTGGACTCCAAGACATCGTAGTCCGACGCCTCGATCCGGTCTAATACCTTGGAGTAGAGCGCTCCTAATACGGCGGGGCAGGCGCGGGACCGCCGCGAGAGATAGGGCAACAGCTTGAAGCCGCGGTCGAAATATTCTCGGGCCCTTTGCGATTGGAACCTCATGAGGTCCTGAAACGCCTCGTTTCGGACCCCCATTCTCAGGTCCTCTTCCGAATACCCGAATCGGGCCATCTCGTCCTGAGGTAGATACACCCGTCCCATATCGAAGTCTTCCCGTACGTCCCGGATGATGTTGGTCAACTGCATGGCCAATCCCAGGTCAACGGCGTATTCTTTGGCATCGTCGTCCTCGTAGCCGAAGATCTGAAGACAGATCAAGCCCACCACCGAGGCCACCCGGTAGCAGTAAATTTTAAGTTCCTCGAAGTTCTGGAACCGGTCCTTGACCAGGTCGCTTTCCACGCCCAGGATGACCTCTTTGAAGTAGTCCTTGGGGATATCGTAGTTGCGTGCGACATCCGCCAACGCCACATAGACCGGGCCGGTGGCGCCCCCTGAATAGGAGCTATCGAGGTCAGTCTGAAGCTCGGCCAAAGCCTTTAATTTGGCGTCGTGAGAGGTTTCCTCATCAACCGAATCATCGCAGTGGCGGCAGAAGGCATAGGCTGCGTAGATGGCCCGGCGCTTGGCGGCGGGGAGGGTCAAAAAAGCATAGTAAAAGTTCTTGGCTTCCCGGCGGGTGATGGTCCGGCAGGCCTCGTACGCCGATTCCAAGTCCAATGCCAAATTCGGCTCAGGTTCAGTGGTGGGAGGCTGCATAGGACCTACTGGAGGATACCGGGTGACGGGGAATGGCCGATATGTTTGGCCCGTTGAATAATTATATTACAGAAAAGAGCTGGTCTTGAATGCACCGGCAGATGGGACCTGGCCCAGACCGGGGGGTACGCTTTGGTCTGGGCCGGAGTGACCTACCGTGATAGGCGAGGTTATTCGCCGACTACCTGGACCATGACTTCACGATTGCGAGCATGGTCCAACTCGATGAAGAAGACGCTCTGGTAGGTCCCAAATTGCATCTCGCCGTTGATCACCGGCACGGTCTCGCTCGTGCCCAGTAGCAGGTGCTGTAGATGGGCGTGGCCGTTGGGCGATTCGTCGTCGTTCATATTTACGGTGCGAATCTCAAAGTTGTTGTGTTGGTAGCCGTTCTCCCGGGGAGACATCCTTTCTAGAAATTCCTTCATGTCTTCCAGCAACAACGGCTCATTCTCGTTGATCTTGACCGCCGCGGTAGTGTGCTTGGAATACACGACGGCGAACCCGTTGGTGATCTGCGATTCAGCGACACACTGGGCCACCCAATCTGTGATGTCGATGAACTCCGGCGCACACTTGGTCTTTAACCGCTTGCAAAAGGACCTGGTTTTCATCTTGGAGACCCCCTAATTTGTTAGCCCCATGCTACTTTTTGCTTTCGTCCTTGCCGCCTGAGATATTGTCCCTTACTTGCTACCGGCCGGAAATGGCCTGGAAATATCTTCCCAGAGCCAGCAACGGCCAGTAGTTGCGGTACAGGTGGTAATTGATCATAAATCCGGCCGGCATATCCAAGCCTTGGTAATTGGTTTCTCCATGATCCGGCAACGCCTTCAGGCGCTCGCCTACCCCGTAGCCGGGAAATCCGGTGCCGGTGAAGTACGGCTCATCCCACGCGCCGTCTTCCTGTTGAGTTTCGGCCAGGTATGCCAAGCCCCGCTGGGTGGCCTCGCATCCATGCTCCCCGGCCGCCACCAGTCCAAGCAAGGCCCAGGCGGTCTGAGACGCGGTGCTGGGCCCAACGCCGCGGAGGGTTGGGTCCACGTATGAACCGCAGCTCTCGCCCCACCCACCGTCTTTGTTCTGGTGGGCAACCAGCCAATCAACCGCCCGGCGGACGTACGGCTGAGACATGTCTTCGCCGATGGCTTCCATCGCCGGCAGGACCGCTCCGGCGCCGTAGACGTAATTCACGCCCCAACGCCCGAACCAGGAACCGTCTTCTTCCTGCTCGCTGACGATGTAGCCGTATCCACGATTGACTGCCGGGTGTTCCTTGGTGTAACCCAAGCGTCCGTACATCTCCAGCAGATGGGCCGTCACATCGACGCTGGGCGGGTCCAGGGTCTCGCCAAAATCCGAGAACGGTATCTTGGTCAGGTATTTCTTGTTGTTGTCCTTGTCAAAGGCGGCCCAGCCGCCGTTCTTGGACTGCATACCGGCCATCCACTCCACACCCCTATGGATAGAATCGGCCCGGCGTGGTTCCTCGGCATCCGGCAGCCGGACTTGGTCGAGGGCCATCACGACGATGGACGCGTCATCGATGTCCGGGTAGATCAGGTTATCGAACTCGAATGACCATCCGCCGGGTCGGAGGTCTTTGGCCCGGACCTGCCAGTCGCCGCCGGCGAATATCTGCTTGTCCATCAGCCACCGGGCGGACGACTGGACCATGGGGTCGTCAGGGGCCACGCCCGATTCCAGCAGGGCTAATTGGGCGATGCCGGTGTCCCATACAGGGGAGATACAAGCCTGAAGGCTGCACTTGTCATCGTCTTCCAAGGCGAACCCTTCGAAGCCCTGGAATCCCCTTTTAACCGCCTCATGCTCCGGCCCATAGCCCATGATATGGAGGGCGATCAGAGAGTATACCCAGGGGGGCTGGATCCCGGCCCAGGAGCCATCGGCTTCCTGGTGCTCCAAGACCCATTGAATGGTCTTGCGCTCGGCACGGCCTCTGAGAGGGTGCACCGGCAACTTTTGGTAGAGTCCGACCAGTTTGTCGGTCCAGTAGAGGGCCTTGGCCCAGCCGAATCCTCCCTTGGGTTTGGGCAAGGTGTAGTCGGTGCCTTCCCGTCCGCCGGGATAGAGTTCGTCGATGCTGGCCGACTCGGGCACCGGACAGTATGGCTGGTGGGTCAGGATGATCAGCATGGGGACCACGGTGGCGCGGGCCCAACTGGCGAATTCATAGATGTTAAAGGGCGCCCAAGACGGTAGAAAAATCATCTCGGGGGGCATATTAGGCGTGCCTTTCCAGTCCCATTGGCCGAACAGCGCCAACCAGATCTTGGTGAACACCCGGACCTTGGGCATCCCGCCCTTGGACAAGATGAACTCACGGGCCCTTTGTAGAGGCTCTTCGTCCGGCGAATGACCCGCCAGTTTGAGGGCGAAGTAACACTCGACCGATGTGCTGACGTCGCCGGGAGCATCGTAGTACTGGGCCCATGAACCGTCGGTCCGCTGTTTGCTCAAGATGTAATTGCAGACCTTGCTCCATCGATCTTGGTCATGGCGGCCGGTGAAATGGCACAGCATCAGATACTCGGCTTCCATCGTGGGGTTGGATTCCAGTTCACCCCACCAGTAACCTTCGGGATACTGGGTCCGGCGGAAATAGTCTTGGGACCGCCGCACCGCCTGCCCTGCCGCCTGATCGACCGGTGTATGTTTCTGTTGCGCCACCATCTCTAATTTGCTTTGCTCCGGATGATCTGGCGGTCTCCAGCCACATATCCGTGGGCGGCGAACCAATCGGCCGCCTTTTTCAATGCGGCTTCGATGGGCCGCTGGGGTTGCCCCAACTCTCTGACCGCCTTTTCGCAGTTGACGTAGGCCGGTGTCTTGGACGCCAACACCCCTTCGACTGGAATGGCCGGTTCCCGGCGAAGGAGAGTTCCCTCGACGAACCGGTCGGCATAGCCAACGCCCACCACCAGCCAGTAGGGCGCCCTTATACGGGGCGCCGGCAGGCCGGTCAGGTTGCTCAATATGTCGAATATTTCCTTCAAACTCACGTTCCGGTTGCCCAAGATATACCGTTCTCCGGACTTGCCCTTCTCCAAGGCCAAGATGTGGCCTTCAACCACATCGGCCACGTCCACTAGATTCATTCCCGTCTTCAAATAGGCCGGCACCCGCCGGCGTAGAAAGTCCAATACCATCTTCCCCGTTGGCGTGGGTTTAACGTCCCACGGCCCTACCGGAGCGGTGGGATTCACCACCACCAGGGGCATACCCGCCGCGGCCAGCGCCAGTGCCTCCTGCTCCGCCTGGTATTTGGACCTCTTGTAATGGCCGTGGAGCGATTTGGGGTTGAGGTAGGTGTCCTCATCTCCGAGCCCCTGTTTGGGGAGCCCGACGGTCCCGACCGTGCTGGTGTAGACCGTACGGGAGACCCCCGCCTGCCGCGCGGCTTCTAACACGTTCAATGTGCCCGCCACGTTGGTCCGCGTAACCGCTGTGGGGTCCCTGGACCAGAAAGTGTAGGCGGCGGCCACGTGGAATACTGCCTCACAGCCCTGGACGGCCCGGTCCACCGACTGCCGGTCCAGGATGTCGCCTTCCATGGGGACGATTCCGGTGTCTTCTATTGTTAATCGGTTGCTTCCCGGGCGCACCAGCGCCCGGACATCGTCACCTCGCCGCCACAGCTCGCGGGCCAGGTTTCCGCCGATGAACCCGGTGGCGCCGGTGACAAGTACCTTCATTTTTTAACCTAGCCGGCGCCGATAATTCCAGTCGCCTTCAGGTATGAAACCCCAAAGTTTGTCAGGACCGCCTGGCACAGTTGCAACTGGCTCTTCAGGCGCAGCACGGTGGGGATCCGCCAGGGCATGAGCAGAACATTGGTCAACACTTTGTATCGCGATTTGGCCAGCCCCGGCAGATAGCCGGGGAGGCGTTGGCTTGCCGTGTCCAAAACCACCCGGACCGACAAGAAAGGGACGCCCGCATTCTGGGCCGCCTCTGCCGCCCGGTAGTCTTCCATGTTGACGCTAGACGTCTGATACCGGGCCCGAAGCTCCTCACGTTCTTGGGGCCCCGCAACCAGATGGTCAACGGTCAACGACCCGCCATTAAAGATGGGGACTGAAAGATCGAGGGCCGCCTGTTGCGCGGATTGAAGCATCACGGCGTCGGGCTTGATCGCCTGTCCCGCGCCTTTGACTGCTCCGTCTTGTAGGGCGTAACGGTCCGCCAGCAGCAGGTCTCCGGTCTCCAGTTCGGGGTCCACGCCTCCGGCGACTCCAATGACCAACACCCCATCCACATTGGAACGCCGGTTTTCCAGCAATGCCGCCATCGAAGCGCCCGCCCGTTCGGGCCCAACACCCAATACCTGAAACTCCACCTGGGGGTGGACCCCGGTGGCGTCTTCGATGTCGAGCAATTCACGGCGAAGGCCGTTTAATTCTTGCTCCATGCTGGCAGCCACGATCAACAAATTTCCTTACTCTTGGACCTAGGCAGCCGTTATTCCGCCCTTGTGGGCGGCGCCGGATTTGATCAGCGTGATCCAGTCCTTGGGCGTTGTCACAGCCGCGAAGATGGTGGCGGACTCGAAGCCGCAGTGCATCATGCAGTTGGCGCAACGCGGGTCTTTGCCCACGCCATATCTCTCCCAGATATCCTCGTCAAATAGCTCCGTGACGTGTTCGACATGCTCATCGGCCAGAGGGTAGCAGGGCTTCCTCCATCCCATCACGGTGTAGGTCGGGTTGGACCAAGCCGTGCACTGGTACTCCCGGTCCCCCTTCAGGAAATTCAAATAGAGGGGGTTGTTGTAAAAACGGGCGCCCTCGGAGTTTTCCGGCGACAGTAGGTCTTTGAATATCTCGTGGGACTCCTCGCGTGTCAAGAACATGTCTTGGTCGGGGGCGTCTTTAAAATCGAAGCCTGGAGAGATCATGGAACCCTCGATTCCCATATCCGCCACCATGCGGAACATCTCGGAAAGGTCACCGACATCGCTGGTTCGGAAGACCGTGGAGTTGGTGCAGACGCGGTAGCCGCGGTCCAAGGCCGATTGGATGGCGTCGACAGCCTTCTTAAAGACTCCTTTCCGGTCCACCGACTCATCGTGCTTGTCTTCCATTCCGTCCAGATGCACCACCCAGCACAGGTACTTGGACGGGGGCACCTTGTTCATCACCCGGTCCAGCAACAGGCCGTTGGTGCAGCAATACACGAAGTATTTTTCTTCGATCAACTGGTTGATGATCTGGTCGATCCGGGGGTGAATGGTAGGTTCTCCGCCGGCGATCGATACTATGGGCGCGCCCGACTCACGAACGGCGGCCAGGGCTTCCTCCACCGGCATCATCTTGTCCAGAACCGGCTTGTATTCCCGAATACGTCCGCAACCGATGCAGGCTAAGTTGCACATCTCCAGAGGCTCAAGCATGGTCACCAACGGGAATTTCTTCCTTCCCTTGAGTTTATTCTTAAGGATGTAGCCCGCCAGTCTCGTGGATAGCTCCAGCGGCCGTTTGGCTCGTTTGGGTTGGCCTTTTTCTACCGTGGTCATATCGTAAACACCTTAGCGGTTAGCGAATTCCGTATCGAGACGTATCTTGGTTAGTATTCTCTTCGGGCGAGAAAGTCAACCAGTTCTTCAGCCTCGGTTTGCGCCCATTGGGGCAGCGAAACCGGCTTCAAAGCCTCCAAAGCCCGGGCTGCCGCGGCTTCCGTAAGGCGTTGCGAATGCTCCTGGGACCCGACTTCGTCCAGCACGGCCAATACCCGCTGCACGTCGTCTTCTTTCAGCTCCTCCTGGCCATAGATGCGTAGCAGGTCTTCCATGGCCCTTCCGCTGGCCTGCTCCAGAGCGAACACCACCGGGTATGATTTCTTCCGCCGGCGTATATCGCTGTCGGTGGCCTTGCCCAAGGTGGCCTGGTCGCCCCAGATCCCCAGGTAATCATCCCTGATCTGGAATACCCGGCCAAGATGGTCGCCAAATTCGGCGAAAGCCCTCACCGCCGCCGCGTCTTCCGTGGCGAGGAGTGCCCCTATCTCAAGGGCGCAGCGTATCAAAGCGCCCGTTTTACAGGCGATCATATATAAGTATTCATCGGACTTGACGTCGGTCCGGGATTCGAATTCTAGGTCTAGGCATTGACCTTGAATCATTTCCAAGTAGCTCTCGGTCAAGATTTCGGAGACCTGGAGGACCATCGATGGGGTGGCGTCTTGGCCGGCGACCTCCAGCAGTGACAGGTCGCCGGTGCATTGCATCGCGTTGCCCGACCAAAGCGCCTTTGGGATCCCCCAAAGATGCCACACCGTTGGATGGTGCCTCCGCTCCACGTCCTGGTCTTGGATGTCGTCGTGGATCAGCGAGAAATTGTGGATCAATTCCACCGCCGCGGCCGCGGGCAGCGCCTTGGAGTAATCGTCGGCCAAGGCGTTGCAGGCGAAGAGACACAGCGTTGGGCGGAGCGCTTTGCCCTGGGTTATTGAGGTGTCCATCGGACCGCCAAGTTCATCGACCCAGCCCAGGTGATAGCGGAGTAATCGGTGGGCCTCGAAGTTCTCGGCGCCGGGCACGGCGGCATAGAGCCCTTGCTCTACAGAGCTTTGGTATCTGGAGAACATGCCGGGAAGTTTTGTTCCCAGGTCCGAACTCCTATGTGATTGCTGTGCGCCGTCGTCTTTGACCATACTCCTATTCTCTATCGAGAAAAGGTGGGCCGCATATGGGCGGCCGGCTACTTAGGCTTACGCCAAGATCGGAGTGCCTCAAGATACCTCGGCATTCGATGGATGACGATGGCTGAAATGCTAGCAAAGCGTTTCAGACCATGTCAAGATATTTCGCCTCGCATGATTTTACCGTCCGGTCTATATCATTTGGCGATGGGGCTCCGATAATGCCCAGAGATGATTTCTGTCCATCAGATAAATGGTAGGTGTTTACGCCTCATCGATGACTGTGCTAACTGGACGGAAATTGATATGATTCCCACGTTGCCGGCCGTTTTGGCAGGAACTTGCTGATCAAAGGGCGGGTCCATCGGTTAAATCGAGCGAATATGGACCATTTGAACTAGAATGTGGGCCCTCAAAATCGCGGACAATTGGGGTTTTTGTCAGGCACCGTTTAGCTTCGGCAAAAACCGGCCGGATTTCATTTGACACTTCTCCCACATTAGTTTATATTTCTTCCTTGTAATGAATGTTACATAAGGGGTGTATCGAGCCTGGGTTTAGCCCAAGCGCGTCGCGCCTTCTTGATGTGACCGAGAGATACGGGCGGCGGCGCTGCCCGATGACGAACCAAATAATACATTCCCCAAGGAGAAGCACATGGCTGAACAGGATATTGCCTTGATGGCCCACCTCTTGCGTCGCGCCGGCTTCGGTGCGAGCCGCGATGAGATTGAGGCTAAGGCAACCCAAGGTTATGACAGTGTAGTCCAAGAGTTGCTCAATCCCGAGACCCAAGAGGCCGTCCCGGAAGACCTGCTGATTCGCTATAACCCTTCCTACTATGAAGCAGCTGCCATTGAAAACAACGTGCAGCAATGGGTCTGGCGCATGATCAACAGCCCCCGCCAGCTTCAAGAGAAGGTGACCCTCTTCTGGCACATGATCTTCTGTGCTGGTCACAGCAAGATCGACAGCGGCCAAGAGATGGGTCTGATGGTCGATATCTTCCGCCAAAACGGAATGGGTAAATTCGACGACCTGCTGCTCAAGCTCTCCACAAACCCCGGCATGATGTACTACCTGGACAACACCGAGAGCCACAAGGCCAACCTGAACGAGAACTATGGCCGTGAGCTGCTGGAACTCTTCTCCCTGGGCGTGGGGATGGACGAAGACTTCAACTACAGCGAAGACGACGTCAAAGCCTGCGCCAGGGCCTTCACCGGCTGGAACATCGCCCCGTCCTATCCTCCATTCCCCCACGGCCGCAGCCCCTGGGTGTTCCGGTTCGACCCCGCCGACCACGACTCCTCCGATAAGACCTTCTTGGGCGAGACGGGCAACTGGAACGGCGAGGACATCATCAGAATCGCCTGCAAGCGGCCGGCCACTGCCCGGTTCCTTGCCCGCCATTTGTACAACTACTTCGTCGCTGACGAGCCTCAGATCCCCGCCTGGCGGCTGACCCCGCCACGGGACCAAGCGGCCATCGAAGCCATGGAGAAGGCCTACTACGATTCCGACCACTCCATCAAGGCGATGTTGGAAGTCCTATTCACTTCCGACTTCTTCAAGGACGAAGCGGTCCGTTACCAAAAGGTCAAGAACCCCACTGAGATGGTTGTCAGTCTCCTCCGCATGACCGGTGAGTTCAAGGGCTACCAGCCCGGCCTGTTTGAGGCCTCCCAAGAGCCAAAGTACATGGGCATGGACCTCATGAACCCGCCCACCGTTGAAGGCTGGCACACCGGCCGCGAGTGGATCGACAGCGGAACACTGGTCGAGCGCATCAACTTCGCCTCCGATTTGTTGGGCAACACCGAGTTGGCGGGAGTCCGCTCTCTGGTGGACCGCCTGATGGGCCTGGGCGCCAAGCTCACCCCGGAACAGTTCGTCAACGGCTGTCTGGACCTGACCGGCCCGGTTGTCGTAACTTCGGACACTATGGGTCAGTTGGTGGGACACGCTTCCCAGGAAGGCGACCTCAGCCACGGTAGCGACGCCGAGGAATCCGAGTTCACCCGGCGCACCGGCGAGATGTTCCAGATGATTGCCGCCACCGCTGAATTCCAATTCGAGTAAGCCACCGCAAGTAAGCTAACTCTCGAGACACCAAATCACGTAAGGAGAAATCATGGTTCAAACCAAGAAAGATCCCGTCCTGGCAGTACTTTCTCTGTCCGGCGGAAACGATGGCCTAAACTGCGTCATCCCCCGCAACAACGGATATTACCGGGACTCCCGCCCCACCTTGGCGGTGCCCGAAGACCAGATCATTCCCATCACCGACGAGTTGGGCTTCCACCCCACGATGGGCCCATTGAAGAAGTACTGGGACGAAGGTAAATTGGCCATCTTCGTGGGTATCGGATACCCCACCCCCAGCTACTCTCACTTCCGCTCGATGGACATCTGGCACACCTGTGAGCCGGACATCATCGGGATCGAAGGCTGGCTGGGCCGGGCCACGAAACAGTTGGACCCCAACTCTGAGAACGTTCTGACCTGCGTCAACTTCGGTCGTGGTCTTCCCCGGGCTTTGGTCATGGACGGCGTTCCCGTCGCCTCCGTGGGCAACCTGGAGACCTACGGTCTGCTTACCGGCATCGAGGGCGAGAGGCAGCGGAACGACGCGCTTGACGTGTTTGGCCGCATGTACTCCCCCGCCATCGGCACCGGCGCGGTGATGGACTACATCCATCAGACCGGCACCGACGCCTTGAAGGGCGCCGACATCCTCTCGACGGCTCCGGACAAGTACACCTCCAACGTGGAGTACTCGACCACCGCCATCGGCCAGTACATGAAGAACATCGCACAGACCCACCTTGCTGGATTCGGCACGCGGGTCCTGTACACCACTTCCCCGTACAACGGCTTTGACTCCCACGCCAACCAGGCCCAAGCCAACGCAGCGCTGTTGACGGACGTTTCCAACACCGTGGATACGTTCATGACCGATCTCCGGGACCACGACGCCAGCGACAACGTCACTCTGCTGTTGTTCAGCGAGTTCGGCCGCCGTGTGGTCGACAACGGCTCCGGCACCGACCACGGCGCCGCCGGAGTTGCCTTTGCGGTCGGCGAGCACGTCAAGGGCGGCATCTACGGCGAGTATCCGTCCCTGGAGCCTTCCAAACAGGAAGAGGGTGGCAACCTGAAGTTCAACCTGGACTTCCGGTCTGTCTACTCCACCATCTTGGAAGACTGGTTCCAGTTGGATCCCGAGCCGATCGTTGGCGGCAACTTCGAGCGGGTCAAGTTCCTCGCCTAGTCGGCAGCAGGTCGATTCCAGCTATCTAACGCAACGAAATGCTGGGCCGCTTCCTTGGCAGATCGCCACGCAACAGGCGGCCCGGCGCACTAAGTACGAAGAGGTAATGAGATATGGCAACACATTTCTTCGGCCTAACCAGCCGAACATACAAATACAGCCATGCCGTTGGCCGGGCAGAATTTGCCGGGACCGGTTTCCGAAACCCCACGGACATGGCCATCGCAGCCGACGGAACGGTCTACATCTGCAACCGGTCTTATGAGAACCGGCCGGATGGCGTACACATCACCGTGGTTACTATGGACGAAGAGTACATCACCGAATTTGGCTCCTACGGCGAGGCGGATGGTGAGTTCATGTGGCCGACCTCGGTGGCCCTGGACAGCAAAGGCAATCTCTTTCTGGCCGACGAGTGGCTGAACCGCATCACTAAATTCACCAAGGACGGTGAATTCGTTAGCAAGTGGGGCGTCGCTGGTTCCGGCGATGGAGAGCTCAAGGGACCCTCTGGTTTGGCCATCGACGCCGACGACAACATATTCGTCGTCGATGCCGGCAACAACCGGGTCCAAAAGTTTAGTCTCGACGGCAAGTACATCAGCCAATTCGGCTCAGAGGGCAGCGCCGACGGCCAGTTCAACAATCCCTGGGGCATCGCATTGGACGGCGAAGGCCACATCTACATCGCCGACTGGCGCAACGACCGGATCCAGAAGTTCACCGCCGACGGCAAGTGGGAAGCCTCCATCGGCTCCACCGGCAGCGGCATCGGCCAACTGAACCGGCCCAACGGCTTGGCCATAGACGCAGATGGCGATATCTACGTTGCCGACTGGATGAATAACCGGGTCCAGGTATTCGCTCCCGACGGCCGTTACATAACCGAGTTCCACGGGAACGCCGAGCTCTCCAAGTGGGGCCGGGACAAGCTGGCAGCGAACCCGGACATGATTCGGCAGCGGTCGCTTGCTTACGCCAACAACCCTGGCTACGGGCAAGGCTTGGCCCATCCTTGCGCCGTCAAGATCGACCCTCAGGGCCGGATCGTGATCATTGACCACACACGGAACCGCCTCCAGGTTTATATCAAGGAAGCCGAGCCGGCGCTGGTCTAAGACCGCACCAAGCAGCAACAAGCAAGGCATAAAGAATGGGCCGGGGCGAAGCCCCGGCCCATTCTTTTTTACTTACCCGATGATTGGAAGGCCGCTGCTATGGCCCATCGGGCATGCCTCCGTCGATCCATGCCACGACCTCGTCAACCTCTTCCGTTGACAAGAACGGCCCGCGCAGGGGCATCTTCCCCGAGGTCCCGACGGCCCTGGCCAGCGCCTTCACAAGATTGGTCTCCCTAGCAGGCAATCCAGGCTCGATCGTCCGAAGACCGGACAAGACGGAATCCTTGAGCTCTTGTGAAGTCTCCCAGTAATATGTGTGGATGCCGGGTAGCGGTTGCCGCTCCCAGCGCTCGGTCCAACGCGCCATGATACCGTCCAGAATCTCCTTAACTCTGGGCCAGTAAACAACCTGTGTTTGATTGCCGTCTTCGCTCATCGTCACAGTTCTTTTCAGGTTAAGGCCGGAGCCGCCAGAAAATCGGGGCGGCCTCTTCGCCATTGGCACAGCTCTACTTGGGTTGGGACCGGGTCTGCCGGCCTAACGGGGGTGTTCGCTTACGGTCTCGCGGTGGAGGAGTTCCAAAGCGTGGGGTATGACGGGCATCACCACGTCCAAGCACTCTTGGACTCCCTTGGTACTGCCCGGCAGCGTAATTATCAGGGTATTGCCCCGTATGCCGGTCACCGAACGGCTGATCATGGCCATCGGCGTAAACTCCAATGTCTTGGCCCTCATGGCTTCCGCCATACCGGGCACCTCTTTGTCCAGTATGGCCAAGCAGGCCTCGGGAGTAACGTCATACCGCCCCAGTCCCGTGCCGCCGGTGGTCACGATCAGGTCCACGTCGTCAGAGTCGGCCCATTCGGCCAGCTTCGCTGAGATGGTGTCCTTATCGTCGCTCACGATCTCATAGCGGACCACCTGGAATTCATCACCTTCCAGCTGGTCTTTGATGGCTTGGCCGCTGCTGTCGTCCCGCTTTCCCTGAGACCCCGATGTGCTGACCGTTAGCACCGCTAATCCAAACATGGCGCCCTCCGCGGAAAATGATACCACAGGCAGCGCTTAAGCCTGGGCGCGCCTGGATCACCTGACCCTTGCTTGTTTCAATTCAGTCTCGTTGACAAGAAAAAGGGGGCAAACTATAGTCTCAAAGCGAGCCGCCAAACTATGAGGACCAACTGCTCTTGAGTTCAGACCCCAACTGCATATTCTGCCGAATCTCCCAAGGCCAAGAACCTGCCAAGTACCGCTATCTGGATAACGAGCTGATGGTCATCGTAAACAAGCTTACCTGGGTCCCTTTGATGCTGCTGGTAATGCCCCGCGAGCACATGAGCCAGATCCAGGTGTGGAGCAGCGGCCTGTTGGTCCGCATGGGTAATTTGGCGGTGGACATGGGCGCGATGTACTCTCCCAACGGCTTCCGGATACTCTCCAATTTCGGTCCCGACGGCATGCAGAGCCAGAGCCACGGTCACATCCATGTGATCGGCGGAACAAATCTGGGGCCGTACGCGTAAGGCAGCATTCGGCCTTGATCCGATCGCGGTGGCCGGGGCGTCAAATATCATTCCATCTAGGAGCAACAATCTTGGCTGAGACAATTATCTACGAGAAGCAGGGCAACATCGTCACGATGACCCTCAACCGGCCGGACTCTTTGAACGCCATCAACCGGCTGCTGCGGAAGGAACTGGGGGAGGCCCTAGTTGAGTTCGACGCCGACCCCGAGGCCTACGTCGCCATCATCACCGGCGCCGGCCGGGCCTTTTGCTCGGGACGGGACCTGAAGGAAAGGGCTGAAGACAACGCCAAGGGCGTGCAGGTGGACGCGTCCCACAGTATGACCAAGGAGAGTCCCTTCATGTGGCCCCGGACCTGGAAGCCGTTGATCGCGGCAGTGAACGGTTTTGCCCTGGCCGGCGGTTGGTCCATCGCCCAGATGTGCGACCTGCGTATCGCGTCCGAGGAAGCCAAACTGGGTATATCCGAGACAAGGTGGAGCCTGCTGCCTCCCTTCGGCACCATCCTGCCCAAGCAGATGAACCTCGCCGCGGTGCTGGAACTTGTCTTGACCGCCCAGCCGGTGACCGCCCAACGGGCCTACGACATGGGTTTCCTGAACAAGGTGGTGCCTGCCGGAGACCTGATGGAAGAAGCCATGGCCATGGCCCAGCAGATCGCGGACAACGCTCCTTTGGCCGTCCAGACCTTTAAAGAGCTGGCCTACCGGGGCCTGAACATGTCCAACCAAGACATTTCAGCATTGACCTACCAGATGTACGACGCCCTGCTCCTCACCGAAGACTCCAAAGAGGGCCCCAAAGCCTTCGCCGAGAAACGAAAACCCCAGTGGAAGGGGCGGTAAGCTTAGCCCCGTAAGCGGCCTAGCAAAACCCCCTCTCCATTAAGGAGAGGGGGTTTTTTGCCATTCCGGTGAAGGCCCGAATGACGGCACTTACTCGCAGAGGGGCCGCTATGGAGTGAGCAGACCGGATCCAACAATCTTACAGTTGATACTCCGGCAACCGGAGCAGTTGTTTGGCTATTACCAGCCGCATGATCTCGTTGGTGCCCTCGCCGATGACCATCAGAGGAGCGTCCCGGTAGTAGCGCTCCACCGGCAGGTCCTTGATGAACCCGGCCCCGCCGTGGATACGCATCGAATCCATGGCCACTTCCAAACAGACCTCGCTGGCGAATAACTTGGCCATGCCCGATTCCAGGTCCACCCTCTGGCCGGTGTCCTTCTTGGCTGCCGCATCGTAGACCAACAACCGGGCGGCTTGAATCTTGGTGGCCATGTCGGCCAATTTGAGTTGTATCGCCTGATGCTGGGAGATGGGCTTGCCGAAGGTCTCCCGCTGCTGGGAATATTTGATGGCGGCTTCAAAGGCGGCTTGGGCCACGCCGACGGCCCGGGCGGCGATGTTGATGCGGCCGGTCTCCAGTCCGCTCATGACCATACCGAACCCGGCGCCCTCTTTGCCCCCGATCAAGTTGTCCTCTGGGACCGCGAAGTTATCGAAGATCAACTCGGAGGTGTCCAGGCCCCTATAGCCCATCTTGTCCATGTCCCGGCCCACCTCGAAGCCGGGGCCGCCCTTCTCCACCACGAAGCAGCTGATCCCTTTGTGCCTGGGTACCATGTCCGGGTCGGTGCGGGCCAACAGGCAGAACATGTCGCCATAGCGCCCGTTGGTGATGAACATCTTGGTGCCGTTTATTATGTATTCCTCACCGTCCTTTGTAGCCGTGGTCCGCAGGTTGGCCATATCTGTTCCGCCGGTGGGCTCGGTGAGCGCCAGTCCGCCCCGCTTGCGCCCCGAAGCCAGGTCGGGCAGGAACCGTTGCTTCTGCTCCTCGGTGCCGTAATGGGTTAGCACGTAAGTCAGGATGTGGTGGGTCCCGATGGCCCCGCTCAGGGTCATGAATCCCTTGCTGATTTCCTCGAAGATCGAGGCGAAGGTAGTGTAATCCAACCCCATGCCGCCATATTCCTCGGGCACCGTGATGCCGAAAAGACCCAACTCCTTCATGCGGTCGATGAGGTCGTGGGGCACCGTGTCGTCGCGGTCGTGTTGGGCGGCCACCGGCTCCACTTCCCGCCGCACGAAGTCACGGACCATATTCACGATCTGGGCTCGGGCCTCGGGGGGTGTAGTCGGCAACTGAAACTCCTTGTTCTTCGGGAAATAGACTTGGTACGCAGTCTATCTCAGGGTCAAAACAGGGTCAAGATAAGGTCGAACGTACGAAGACGGCGCCCACCTCTAAGCGGACGCCGTCGATTTCATCAAAGAGGGAGTTGCGGAGGTCTAACTATCGGCAAGGGCCGCCTGGGCCGCCGCCAACCGCGCCACCGGCACCCGGAAGGGCGAGCAGCTCACATAATCGAGCCCGGCCTCGTGGCAGAACACCACGCTGGCTGGGTCTCCACCGTGTTCGCCGCAGATGCCGATCTCAAGGTTGGGCCTCTCCCTTCGTCCAGCTTCCACTGCCATCTTGACCAACACCCCTACGCCATGAGGGTCGATGGAAGCAAACGGGTCATTGGGCAGGATGCCCCGGTCGATATACGACCGGAGGAACTTGGCCTCGGCGTCGTCCCGGCTGAACCCAAAGACCATCTGGGTCAGGTCATTAGTGCCGAAGCTGAAGAACTCCGATTCCTTGGCGATCTCACCGGCGGTCAGCGCGGCCCGGGGTGTCTCGATCATGGTGCCGAATTTGTAGTGGACTTTGACGTCGAGGCGTTCCTGCACCTGGGATGCCACCAGGCTCAGGTCCTCCCGCAGCCGGTGCATCTCCTCCACATCCACGGTCAGTGGGACCATGATTTCCGGACTTACATCCAGGCCCTCTTTCACCAGAAGGGCGCCGGCGGTGATGATGGCCTCCACCTGCATCCGGTAGATGGCCGGGAAGCTCAGACCCAACCGGCAACCGCGGTGTCCCAGCATGGGGTTAGATTCCCGTAGCGAGTCCACCAGGTGCAAGAAGGTCTCTTTTTCCTCCAAGTCGGCCAGGGGCGCGCCGACATGGCGAAGCTCCAACAGTTCGATCAACAAAGTTTCATACGGTGGCAGAAATTCGTGGAGCGGAGCGTCCAGCAGGCGGATGATCACCGGCCGGGCGCCCATGACCCGCAGGATCCCGCCGAAATCATCCGTCTGAAGCTCCCGGACCTGGTCCAAGGCTTCGTAAAAGTCCTTTACCGCCTGGGGGGCATCGGCTTCATTCTCCGCCCGGAATACCCGATCGTTGTTTTCCGTGCGCCAGGCCTCGGCGGCCTCGGCATTAAGCAGCATCTGGCGGACCGACGGCAACCGTTGGGGGTCCAAGAACATGTGCTCAGTGCGGCAGAGGCCGATGCCTTCGGCGCCCATGATCAAGGCCTGGGTGGCGTCTGACGGAGTATCCGCGTTGGCCATGACGCCCAGTTTGCGGGTCTGGTCGGCCCAACGCAGCAGCTCGTTGGCCTCCGGTAGGTCTTCCAGGCTAGGACTGACGGTTTCCAACTCACCCAGATAGACCGACCCTGAGGCCCCATCCATACTGATGAGTTCGCCTTCATGGACAGTCTTCTCTCCGGCCGTGAACAGACCGGCATCCAAGTCGACCTGTATCCCCTCGCAACCGACGATGCAGGGCTTGCCCAGCCCTCTGGTCACCACCGCCGCGTGGCTGGTCACCCCGCCGCGGCTGGTCACGACGCCCACGGCCGCCGTGATTCCGTGGATATCGTCGGGCTTGGTCTCAGGGCGCACCAAGATCACCGCCACGCCGGCGGCGGCCAACTGGGCGGCTTTGGTGGCGTCGAAACAAACGGTCCCCGAGGCAGCGCCGGGGGAAGCGGGGGCGCCTCGCGCCAGGAATCTCTCCTCTAAGACATCTTTCGACAGCTCGTCCGAGAACTGGGGTACCAGCAAGTGGGATATCTCTTCGGCATCGACCCTTAGCAGGGCCTGGGCTTGGCTGATCAGGCCCTCATTGGCCATATCCACCGCCGTCCTCACCGCTGCCAAGGGGGTGCGCTTGGCGGTGCGGGTCTGCAGCAAAAAGAGGCGGGAGTTCTCGATCGTGAACTCCACGTCTTGCATATCGGAATAATGGATTTCCAGGTTCTTGGCCAGGTCCATCAATTGGCCGTAGCACTCCGGCAAGACATCCTCGAGACTGGCGATAGGTTCCGGGGTGCGCACCCCGGCCACCACATCCTCGCCCTGGGCGTTGGTCAGGAACTCGCCGTAGACCTGCGCCTTGCCGGTGGAGGGGTCACGGGTGAATAGCACTCCGGTCCCGCTGCTGGGGCCCAGATTGCCGAAGACCATCGCCATGATGGTCACTGCGGTGCCCATATCGTGGTCGATCTTGTTGTGGTCGCGGTAGAAGATGGCCCGGGGGGTGTTCCAACTTCGGAACACTGCCTCTACGGCGGCCATCAGTTGTTCCCAAGGGTCCGTGGGTGGCTCGGACCCGGAGGCTTCTCTTGTAACCTTCTTGAATTCGGCCACCAAGTCCCGCAACTGGTCTGCAGTTAATTGGTGGTCCAGAGTTACTCCCGCCTTTTTCTTATGTTCCGCCAAGACCGTTTCGAAGGTCTCGGGGTCCACGTTCATCACCACTTCCGAGTAGATCTGGATGAAGCGGCGGTAGGCGTCGTAGGCTGGGCGCGGGTCGCCCATCATGGAGGCCAGCCCCTCGACTATCTGATCGTTGATACCCAGGTTCAAGATGGTGTCCATCATTCCCGGCATGGAGATTCGCGCCCCGGAGCGCACGGACACCAAAAGAGGACTTGAGGTCGAGCCGAAGTTGCGGCCGATGGACCTTTCCAGTTGCTGGATATTGTCTTTGATCGACTCTTCGAGCCCTCTGGGCAGAGTCTGGTTCTTGGTCAGGTAGTCCCGGCACGCCTGTGTGGATATAACAAAACCTGGTGGGACCGGCAGCCCCAACCGGACCATTTCACAAAGGTTGCTCCCCTTGCCCCCAAGGACGTCTGCCATCGAGGCGTTTCCCTCGTCAAACCGGTAAACAAGCTTCACAGTTTGTGGCGCCTCTATCGTCATGGGCACTTCCTCCCATCGGCCTATGCCCTTCCGGGCTTTCGGTCCCCCGTGGCCAGAATACCGGCCCTGACCCAACCACCGGACTATATAACGGACGCAAAGATTAAATCAACTTATCAAGAAAAGATAAATGGCCAAAATTTACGCCTAGTCGTTACGATATGCGTAGATATTCGGCCATATTCTCATTTATCCGTTGGAGTTTGCCGGGCGTTACACTAGTCCGCCCGGCGCATTCAGGTTGTCATAACAGCCGTTTAAATCTCGCGGAATTGGGGTTCAGGTTCCGCGATGTCAAAACCATGTTCCCACAGCTCGTCCAACTTCGCCTGCTCCTCGTCGGTGATCTCGGGAGTGTCCAATGCGCCGGTGTACTCTTTGAGTTCGGATAGGTTGGTCAAGTTGGGCAGCACAGAGATGATGCCCGGCTGTTTCAACACGAACTGTATGGCCGATTGCGCCATGGTCCTCGTGTCTTCTTGCACCAAGAACCGTACCCGGTCGACCTTCCGCATGGCCTCTTCCAACCACTCATGCTTGCGGTGGGCCCGGTGGTCATCGGCGTCGAAGGTTGGCAGGCCGTGGTCGAACTCCCCGGTGAGGGTGTTGGACGCGTGGGGCACCCGCGACAGTAGGCCGACGTCATTCTCTTCGGCCAGTTTTATGAAGTGCTTGGCCGGGTCTTGCTCTAGGATGTTGTAGATGATTTGCGTGCTTTTCACTTGGCGCTCGGCGATGGAATATTCCCCCTCTTCGAGCCACCCGATATCCGGACCTATCGCAACGCCGTAGTAGCGTATCTTTCCTTCAAACTGGAGTTGCTCCAGGGTCTCAAATAGCTCGTCCTTTTCCAAGTCGGCCAATTTGATGTTGTGCGCTTGGTAGAGGTCGATATAATCGGTGCCCAAGCGGCGAAGGCTTTGCTCGCAGGCGTATTTCACGAACTCCCGGTCGAACTTCTGCGCCCGTTCCTTATGGCCCTCTCTAGGCTTCGGGTCATAGATGTCGTAGCCGAACTTGGTGGCGATGATGATTTCATTGCGTTTGTGGCCAAGCACCGAGGCTAGAATCTCTTCACCAAAACCGTCGCCATAGGTGTCGGCGGTGTCGAAGAAGTTGATCCCGGCTTCTACGGCATTTTCCAAGAGCGCCGTTTTGTCGGCGTCTTCAATCTTGCCCCACCAGTTGGTGGCGATGGTCCAGACTCCGAACCCTACCTCGGACAAAACCAGGTCGGTGTGGGGCATGTTACGGAATTTCATTATTGCTACGTCCTTAAATCTAAGAGGTGTACTTACTCAACCACTCGCCCATTCCAATGATGAACCGGTCCCGGTCATCGGATTGCGGGCCGCAGAATTTTTCGATCAATTCTTCTTTGAACCCCTGGGGGTCCCGGCCTTCAGGGACCTCGTAGGTCTCTATGGGATCACACCCCAGCATCATATCCTTTCCAGGCTGAAAATCGCTATTTACCGTCATACCCAACGGCGCCGCTTTGGCCGGCCAGGTCGCATCAACGGTCATCCAACCGGCATCGGTCTTTAGCCGGATGTAAGTATGAACGTCCGGCACCGGTCCCCGGGCCACCATTTCTTGTAAATTGGGGGGATAATCGGCCGTGGTCTCCTCGGTGAACCGGTGGGTGCACATGATTAACTTGGACTCCATTCCTTCTTCCTTGAAGATGCGGTCCAGTAGGTAATGTTTGCCGGAGCAGGTGCCCCGCCACTCCTGAATCACAGACTCGGGAGCCCTGGTGCTGGCGCGCCGGTAGGGCATGTCTCTCACCAGCGCGAAGGCGGCTGCGGCATCAACGGTCTGGCCCGGCTGGCCCAGTCCCCTTCTTCGGCTTTCTGCTTCCAACATGGAGAGCAACTTACCCATCAGCCCATCTTACACGCTCGAACCGGCGCACCCGATGGGGCGCCCGAGCTTGATGGCGGTTAACCCGCGGTTACCGTGAGGCCCAGGCTGCCCTTGATCTCATCAATCCGGAGCTCGAATTCGGCGTCGTCCAATACCGGTCCCATCTTGCCCAAGTTAACGTCCGATATGACCTCCACCCACGAGGTGCAACCGCCGTATTCCGGCAGGTAGGGCACGGTTACCGGCTTCTCCATCTCGTAGACGCGCAGCAGAAGCACCGACAATGGGAGCATGGGTTTCCAATGGAGCCTGGACTGGGCGTAGGCGGCAGTCCAGATGTAATGAGGCGCCAGGTCGTCCACCTTCTCCTGGTCGGAAATCTCCAGCACCTCTTCGGCCTTGGCCCAATGGCTGAAGGTGATGTGGCCGTTATCTTGGGGCTGTTCCAGTAGTTTGCGCAGCGCAGGCCGGTAGGCCGGCTGCAGCAGGTCTTCCTTCTGATGGAGATAGGTTGGATAGAACAAGAACTCCCGGTGAATAACCCGGAAGTCCTTGCCGTTTTCATGGATCCCGCCTTTGCGCAGGAGAAGCACCTGGTCTCCCTTGGCCATGGCTTCGACGGTTACGGCCCACTCTTTCAGGGCCATCTGGCAATTGTTGGGTAACATTTTATCGGTCTCCGTCGCCTGCGGTGTGTGCAACCTGGGAATTCAAATCGACTTGAAGTTGATTGAAAATTCCGGCAGCTAGAGGAAATCAATCGATTCCCAGATAATGCGACGCCAAGACGACTTGGTCGAAAGCACTAGACCGGGCGCCGCATGGTCAATGGTATCACCGGCCCAAGACGGCCTCAATCCCCTCGGAAAAACCGCCACTAGAACCTATGAGCCGGCCGTTGAGTCAGAGAAGGACGGCCGCTCGGCCATTAAGAACTCTCGAAAAGCGCGTTGCGATGGAGACAGATAGCGTCCTTTCGGTTGGATCAATGTCAGGGGCCGGCGGCAATCCCAACCTACGACATCAAGCACCACGAGCATTTCGGCTTTCAACTCGGCGGAGATGCCCAGCCGGGAGATGATTCCGATGCCGCCGCCGGCCATTGCCGCCTGTTTTACGGCCTGATTGCTACCGAGTTCGATGGCGAATTCGGGCACGATGCCGAGGTCCCGGAGTTGGCGTTCCGCCGAAAGGCGTGTCGCCGACCCCTCTTCTCTCGACACCAGCCCCAGGTCCACTATTTGCTCCACGGTCGGGCGGACCAAGCTGGCCGCCGGGTGGCTGGGCGCGGCCACCAGAACGATCTCGTCGTCTTGGAAATCCACCATCTCCAGTTCGTTGGAGAATTCTTCCACGTGGTCGCCAACCATCCCCAAATCCATGTCCCGGTCCAGTATCCGCTGGATGATGGTGCGGGTGTTGCCGATCACCAATTCAACGTGTATTCCGGGATACATCTGGCGGAACCGCCCCACGATACTGGGAAGCACGTACTCGCCGGGTGTTGTGCTGGCGCCCAGCAACAGATGGCCGGACTGGAGGTCTTCCAGTTCCTGAACGGTATCCACTAGTTGACTGGAAAGCGCGAATATCTGTTGGGAGTAGGCCAAAACCGCATCTCCCGCTTCAGTGATCCTCAGACCGCGAGGCCGGCGGTGGAAAAGGGTGATGCCCAGGAATTTCTCCAACTCTTGGACCTGGATCGATACCGCGGGCTGGGTGATCTCCATCGCTTCGGCCGCACGAGAGAAACTCAGGTGGCTCGCGACCATCTGGAATATATAAAGTTGGTGGAAGTTCAATTGGCGGCCAGAGGAACCGCCGCCGGAGGCGCGCCTAGGTTGGTTGACCATGGCCGTTAACCTGTATCTGTTAGGCGCTCAAGCCGAAGCAGCCGCGCCAGATTTCCCGTAGTCACCTGTGCGACCTCTTCAACCGTGATTCCTTTGATCTCGGCCAGGGTCTGAGCCACCGACTGGACATGCCTTGGCTCCGTCCAGTTGGTGCGGTATTTCTTGAACGGCTGCGGCGCCGCGTCCGTCTCCAGGACGATGTTTTCCAAAGGTATGACTTTGGCCACTTCCTGCAATTCCGGCAACCGGGTTAGGGGGCGGGCCAACGAGATGTAGAATCCGCAGTCGATGGCTTCCCTGGCCGTGGCTTCGTCGCCCTGGAAGTAATGCATCGCACCGCCTACTTCACCGGCGTTTTCCTCTCGCAAGACCTTGAAAACCGCCGCGTGGGACTCCCTAGAGTGGAATATGATGGGCATTCTAAGCGTTCGGGCGAGGCGGATGTGCTCCCTAAATACCTGGTTTTGTGTTTCGTGGTCTGGGGATGTGGGCAGGTAATCCAACCCAACTTCGCTGATGCAGACCACCTTGGGCGACGACTTGGCCATGCGCTCGAGCTCGGCGTAGATCTCGTCGGTGACGGGCTCACGGGCTTCCATGGGGTGGATTCCGACGCCGGCATAGAGCGGTTGGTGTTGCTCAGCCAGGTCGATGCAGTCCTGGGTGGACTGCAAGGTAGTGCCGGCGCAAACAGCGAACGCTACGCCTGCCTCATGGGCCCGGTCCAAAATCTCGGGCATCTCCGCAGGGGCGTATTGGTCTAGGTGGGTATGGCAGTCCGCCAGCATGATATCGCTAGGCATCGTGTATTACATCAACGGTAATATAGATTCGATTCATGTGCAAACGGGCACGTTAGGCGTCAGCACGATCAATTCATGAATAGAGAAATTATACACTATGGCTACAGATTCAGGTTGATTAATATCATTATTCGCTAAAAATCGAATTAAATATGCCGAATTATTGCCAAACCATGCCGGCATAATGTGTCCAAAATTTCAGTAAGTTTGAGCGGTCGCGCGCTCTCGGCAAAGGGTATCTGGCAGTTGGAAAGGGGTTGCACCAGCCCATTACGAAACTCGTTGACACTCTCAAACACGAGTGGTAGCATAATTGTTGACCAATTAGGTCGACAATGTTAAATTGCCGTTCGGCCAGCCGGTTGAAACCGCCCCGAAACCGCCATTATAGCCTCATATCAGGTCCGCCTTCCAGACCAAGATTAGGAGCAATCAATGACCGCACCCAAGGTCATCTCACGGAACTCCACTTCCAGTGAACTGGAATCTGACTACAAGTGGGGTTTCACAATCGATATCGATGCCGATTTGGCCCCCAAGGGTTTGAATGAGGACATCGTCCGGTTGATCTCCGCCAAGAAAGAAGAGCCGGAATGGCTGTTGGAATGGCGTCTCAAGGCGTTCAGCCATTGGCTGAAACTGAAGCAGGAAGCGCCCACCTGGGCCAACGTGAAATATCCGCCCATCGACTACCAGGACATCTACTACTACGCGGCGCCCAAGACCGACGCGCCCAAGAGCTTGGATGAGGTCGACCCAGAGATATTGGCGGCCTTCGAAAAACTGGGGATCCCGCTCCAAGAAAGGGAGCGGCTGGCCGGTGTCGCGGTGGCCGGTGTCGCGGTGGACGCGGTATTGGACAGCGTGTCGGTTGCCACGACCTATAAAGAGACGCTGGAGAAGCAGGGCGTCATCTTCTGCCCGATCAGCGAAGCCGTCAGAGAGCATCCGGAGCTGGTCCGGAAATACCTCGGTTCCGTAGTGCCCTATGGCGACAACTTCTACGCTACCTTGAACTCGGCCGTCTTCAGCGACGGTTCGTTCGTCTACATCCCCAAAGGGGTACGCTGCCCCATGGAGTTGATGACCTACTTCCGTATCAACCAGGCCGACTCCGGACAGTTTGAGCGGACGCTGATAATCGCCGAAGAGGGCTCATACGTCAGCTACCTGGAAGGCTGTACCGCTCCCGCCAGAAAGACCCACCAACTCCACGCCGCAGTGGTCGAACTGGTGGCCCTGGACGACTCTGAGATCAAGTACTCCACCCTTCAGAACTGGTTCCCTGGCGACAAGGACGGCAATGGCGGTGTCTACAATTTTGTGACCAAACGCGGCATCGCCCACAAGAACGCCAAGATCTCTTGGACGCAGGTGGAGACCGGCTCGGCAATCACTTGGAAGTACCCCAGCGTGATCTTGGAAGGCGACAATTCCGTTGGCGAGTTCTACTCGGTGGCCCTGGTCAACAACTACCAGCAGGCCGATACCGGCACCAAGATGATTCACAAGGGCAAGAACACCCGCAGCACCATAGTGGCCAAGGGCATCTCCGCCGGGCACGGCAGCTCAACCTACCGCGGTCTGGTCAAGATTCTGCCCTCCGCCGATGGAGCGAAGAACTTCACCCAATGCGACTCCCTTTTGGTCGGAGACCAGTGCGGGGCTCACACGGTGCCCTACATCGAGGTCAAGAACCCCACGGCCCAGATTGAGCACGAAGCGTCGACCTCTAAGGTCAGCGACGACCAACTTTTCTACTGCCAACAAAGGGGAATATCCGTCGAGGACGCCCACTTCATGATCATCAACGGCTTCTGCCGGGGCATCTTCCAGGAACTCCCCTTCGAATTTGCCATGGAAGCCTCCCAACTCCTCAAGGTGAGCCTGGAAGGAGCAGTGGGCTAGATGGCTGCCGTTGCGAAAGGCCCCACACCCTTGCTGGCCATCAAGGGCCTCACCGCCTCGGCCGGCGACCTGGAGATCCTCAAGGGTATCGACCTTGAGGTCTTTGCCGGTGAGGTGCATGCCATCATGGGCCCCAACGGTTCGGGAAAGAGCACCCTGACCAATGTGCTGGCCGGCAGCCCCAACTACAAGGTCACCGGCGGCCAGGTATTGTTTGAAGGCCAAGACCTCCTGAAACTCGAACCGGAGATCAGGGCCCGCATGGGCCTGTTCCTGGCTTTCCAATACCCCCTTGAGCTCCCCGGCGTGCGGGCCTGGCAATTCCTAAAGGCCGGAGTGGACGCCCGCCGGCTACACAACGGCGAAGAGGAGATGGGCGCCCGCGAGTTCGACCAGATGTTGAAGGCAAAAGTCGAGCAGGTCCAGATCGACCCGGATCTGGTTAAGAGGGCGGTCAACGAAGGGTTCTCCGGTGGCGAAAAGAAACGGAACGAAATCCTGCAAATGGCCGTGCTGGAGCCAAAATTAGCCCTTCTGGATGAGACCGACTCCGGTCTGGACATCGATGCCCTGCGTATCGTTGCCGACGGGATAAACAACCTGCGCTCTCCACAGAACGCCATTGTCCTGGTGACTCATTACCAGCGCATCCTCGAGTACATCACGCCCAACCACGTACACGTACTGTTCGACGGACGGATCGTTCGGTCCGGCGGGCCTGAACTGGCCCACGAATTGGAAGCAAAGGGTTACGACTGGATCAAAGACGCCGTTAATGCGGGCGTGTAGCGCACACTGCTCCAACGAGACCTCATGACCTCCGCACCCGCCAAATACGCCCATTATTTTGCCGATTTCCAGTCCTTGGTACAGGGACCGGGGGCCGGGGCGCCTCCCTGGCTGCGGGACCTCCGGGACAACGCTTGGTCCATGTTCAGCGAGACCGGTTTCCCAACGGCGCGCCGGGGCAACGAACGCTGGAAGTACACCAACGTGGGCCCCATCGCCAAGATCGACTTCAATTTTTCCACCCGGCCCACCGACGCCAACGGATCAAGATCGTTGGCGGCCAGCTACAAGATCGAAGGACCAGCGGTCTCCGACCTGGTCTTTATCGATGGCCGCTACTCCCCGGAATTATCTTCGCCGGCGGCCGCCACCGATGGAATCACCGCCGCCAGCTTGGCTTCCATCTTTACGGATAGTGCGTTTGACCTAGAGAGCCAGGTAGGGCGCTACGCTTCCCCGGATGGCGATGGGTTCGCCGCGCTTAACACCGCTTTCCTTCACGATGGGGCTTACATCCACGTTGGCGACGGCCATTCGGGGAAGGTGCTGGTACGCCTTTCATATATCACGGTTGATGGCACGCACCCCAAAGTAACCCACCCTAGGACTCTGATAGTTGCCGGCCGGAACACCGACGTTACGGTGGTGGAGAGTTATTACGGCCCCAAGGATAGCGTCTATTTCACCAACGCCGTCACCGAGATCTCCGTCGGCGACGGGGCCCGAGTCGATCACTACCGGCTGCTCTTGGAGGGCGAAAAGGCGTTCCACGTCGGCACGAACCGCGTCAAACAAGAAAAGGACAGCAGTTTTAGCTCCGCGTCCTTCACCCTGGGCACGGCCCTCGCCCGCAACGACCTGGAAGTGCTCTTTGACGGGACCGGCGGCTACTGCTCGTTGAACGGCCTATATCTCACCGCCGACAACCAACACATCGACAACCTTATCAGCATCGACCACGCTCAGCCTAATTGCACCAGCCGTTTGAACTACAAAGGAATACTGGACGGAAGGTCCCGTGCCGTGTTTGGCGGCACGGTGGTGGTGCGTCCCGGCGCCCAGAAGAGCGATGCGGAGCAGACCGACAAGAATCTGATCCTCTCAAAGTTTGCCGAGGTGGACAGTAAACCTAGCCTGTTGATCTACGCCGACGACGTGAAATGCAGCCACGGCGCCACCGCCGGGCACATCGACGCCGACACCCTGTTCTACCTTCGCAGCCGAGGCCTCGACCTGGACACTGCCAGCAGGATGCTGGTTCACGCCTTCGCCAGTGAGATTATAGAAAAAGTACAGCCCGAACCTCTACGTGATTACCTAAACACCATTTTCGCCGCCGCGATACCCGACAAAAGCCTTCCGATCGCGTGGACCGGATGACCACCGTGTTTGACGTTAACAAAGTCCGGGACGATTTTCCGATATTGAAGCAGTGGGTGAACGGTTACCCGCTGGTCTACCTGGACAACGGCGCCACGTCCCAGAAACCCCAGTCGGTGATCGATGCCATCGTCAATTACTACACCACTACCAACTCGAATGTGCACCGGGGCGTCCATACCTTGAGCCAACAGGCGACTGACAGTTACGAGGGCGCGCGGGCCAAGGTCCGGCAGTTCATCAACGCCGGCGACGACCGGGAGATCATCTTCACCAGAAACACCACCGAGGGCATCAACCTGGTGGCCCATTCCTATGGCCGCCAAAACGTGGGTCCCGGCGACGACATCATCGTCTCCAACATGGAGCATCACTCCAACATCGTGCCCTGGCAGATGTTGTGCGAGGAGAAGGGCGCCAACCTGCGCGTTGTGCCCATCGACGACACCGGCGAACTGCTGATGGACGAGTACGAAAAGATGCTTGGTCCCCGCACCAAACTGGTCTCCATCACCCATGTATCAAACGCGTTGGGCACCATTCTGCCGGTGGCCGAGATCGTTGAGATGGCCCACGCCCACGGAGCCCCGGTCTTGTTTGACGGCGCCCAAGCCGTCCCCCACATGCCTGTTGATATGAAAGAATTGGACTGCGAGTTTTACGTGTTTTCCGGACACAAATTGTTCGGGCCCACCGGCATCGGCGTCCTCTACGGGAAAGCGGAGTACCTGGAGGCCATGCCGCCTTTCCTCGGTGGCGGCGAGATGATCAAGTCGGTCACCTTTGAAAAAACGATCTACAACGACCTGCCCTATAAATTCGAGGGCGGCACCCCCGACATCGCCGGGGCAATCGGCTTGGGCGCGGCCATCGACTACGTGAATGACCTGGGCTTCGATTGGATCACCTCCCACGAGGAAGAACTGCTCCGGTACGGCACCGAGGCCCTGTCGTCCATCGAGGGGCTGAAGATAATCGGCACGGCTGCCCACAAATCGAGCATCATTTCCTTCGTGATGGACAAAGCTCACCCCCACGACATCGGCACCATCTTGGACGAACAAGGCATCGCGGTACGCACGGGACACCACTGCGCCCAACCGGTGATGCAGCGGTTCCGGATTCCCGCCACCGCCCGGGCCTCCATGGCCTTCTATAACACCAAAGAAGATATCGACGCGCTAGTCAAAGGCATCGACCAGGTCCTTGAGGTCTTCAGTTAATGGCCGGCCTCAGCGATCTATACCAGGAGATCCTCCTGGAGCATAACAGCAAGCCCCGGAACTTTCGGAAGGTCGAGGAGGCGAACCAGACCGCGGACGGGTACAACCCCCTCTGCGGCGATCAGATCACCCTCTATCTCAAGGTCATCGACGGGGTCATCGACGACGTCGGGTTCCAGGGCACCGGTTGCGCCATCTCCCGGGCCTCGGCTTCCATGATGACGCAGAGCATCAAGGGCCAAACCGTCGAGAAGGCCAAAGAGATCTTCGACGCCTTCCACCATATGATCACCGAGCCCGATGGCGAGTTGGACTTGGACACCCTGGGCGACCTGGAAACGCTCTCCGGCATCAACGAGTTCCCCACCCGCATCAAATGCGCTGTCCTAGCCTGGCACACCATGAACGCCGCCCTCTCCGGAGAGTCACAAGTAACCACCGAGTAGTGCGCCGGCTCAGCCGGGTTTACTTGGGTGCCTTCTACTCTGTGATTGGTCGCCTTTTTCTGTTCAATGGATGAAGCTGCGCCAGTCGCCCTGTGCTAAGCTGGATACGATTCCGATATTTGACCGACTGATCTCAATGCCTCAACTACCCGACGTCCCTCTGGACGGCCTCTACGGCGACTTGGTCATGGACCATTACCGCAACCCCCGAAACCATGCGTCCATCAGTGACGCCGACGTGGAGGCCGAGGAGTTCAACCCGTTCTGCGGCGACCGGGCCACCCTGCAACTCAAACTGGACGGCCAAGGCAGGGTCTCCGAGATAGGCGCCCGCGCCGATGGGTGCTCCATAATCCAGGCCGCCACCTCCATGCTCTGTGACCAGCTTCACGGCAAGTCGTTGGATGAAGTGGCGGAGATTGGGGAAAGGTTCCGGCACGCCATGAAGAATGGCGCCGGAGATGATGACTTGGAATTGGGTGACCTGCTCGCCCTTCAGGTGGTGCGGCAGTACCCGGTGCGGATCAAGTGCGCGTTGTTGCCGCTAACCGCGCTGGAAGAGGGCATCAAAGCCTACCGCGCTAGACCCGGTTAATTAACGGTCCAGCCAGGTTCTGGACCAGAAGTTGTATTCGGACAGCGCCGTGTTGGGTTCGAACCCTTTAAGGTCGCGGCTGAACACCCACCGGGAGGCGGCGGTCACCGGACTGAAAAGGTAGGCTTGGTCCAAGACCCGGCGCTGAATCTCCACCAACTGGCCGCGCCGTGCGAGGTCGTCGAACTCGGCCGCTTGTGCCTCAATCATCGAGTCCAGTTTGGTATCTTGGTGCCCAGCCAGGTTCCATTGGCCCTGGCTATGCAACAACCCGAACAGATAGCTGTTGGTGGTCGATGTCGGGGGGACCGCTCCAACCGCCAACTGGAAATCCCGGGCCGGCCCCATGACCAGGTCGTCAAACTGCACCGGATTCATGCGCCGCAACTCCGGGTTGAATCCCACGGCGGTCAGGTCTGCGATCAGTCTCTCTTCCAGCGCCAGGTTCTCGCCGCCGGTCCGCTCGATACGCACCGTAACCTCTAAGTCTATGGGCAGTCTACGACCGGAATCGAGCAGTAATTGCCGGGCTTTGCCGGGGTCCGCGAAGAAGTTTTGGCGCATCTCCGTCCGGTCCAACAGCCAATCTGATTCCCGTACCGGGATGCCGACGCTGGCGAATCCCTGTCCCTGCCAAACAGTGTCCAGGTAGTCCCAGGGATCGATGGCCTGGAAGACCGCTTGGCGGACGACGGTCTCATTCAAGCTTGGCGCTTGGGAGTTCATGGCCAATACCACGCCGGCGCCGGATCTCCGTGACACCACCGACTGAAATTCGGTGTCGCCCCGGCGGACCCTATCCCATTCACTGGGGCCCACCGATAGAACATCGATCAGCCCGGCCCGGAACGCCGCCACTTTGTCCAACGCGACGGATGTTGGGGAACCGGCCAGTGGGCCGGAACGCATGACCGTGACGTTTAATTGGTCCAGGAATGGCAGACCGCCTTCGAAATAATTGGAATTTCGCGTGAATTCCATCCCCTCGCCTGGCCCGGTCTCCTGCCAGACCCAGGGTCCGGTGCCGACGACCGGAGCGTTCTTCAAGTCGCCATACATGGCTACGACCTCTGGAGCCACGATCTTGACGTGTCCGTCGGCCAGGGCCAGGAGGGCGTCGGCGTCTTGCAAGGCCAGTTCGACCTGCAGCGTCAGGTCGTCCAGGGCTTCGGCGTCCCCGATTGAAGCCAGGAGTGGAGCGTTGGGCCAACCGGCGGTCTTGAGACGGTCCAGGCTAAATACGATGTCCTGGGCATTTAGGGCCCGGCCGTTCACCGGCGCCACGTTCTGCCAACGGATACCTGGCCGCAGCTTGAACACGTAGGCCAGGTCTTCGTTCAATTCCCAACTCTGGCAAAGGTCGCACTCCAATAGCAGGTTAGGCTGGTTCGATCCCTCGCCGGAACGGAGCCGCAGCAGTCTGCTGTAGGCCAGACCCGGCCCCAGGGCAGTCAGGGTCTCTTGGACCTCCTGGTGGACATCCCGGTGGGGAATCTCCGCCTCGGCGACAACCTTGAGTGTGCCGCCGGAAATTCCCGAGGGCGCAGGGGCTAACACGGCGGTGGGCGATGGCACGGGCACGCCATCGGTTTCCGCGGAGTTGGATGATGGGGTAGCGCCGGTAGAGGAGCAGCCGATGGCGAAGATGGCTGCTCCTACGATCAATAGCCGCCTTGCTGAGAATAATTTCATGGCTGACACGTCCGCCCCAACCCAAAGAATGCCCGGAAGCCAAGTTGTGGTCCCGCCTTAGATCAACGGGACTCACACTCGATTATAAGCCTGGGCGGAGGCTGGTCCATGAGGCAGGGCGATGCACGGTACAGCGAAAACAGCGGGACGACGACGGGGTGGATAAGCATCAGTCCAGAGGCGGCTGGGCCTCGGTTGCCGCGATGTCCGGACTCAGGCGGGTTGGATTCCCACGGCCCGTGATGGCCCAAGTGGCAAAAACCATGAGGGCGATCAGTATCGGGGGCATGAAGAGGATCGCGTGGATCACCAAGGCGAATCCCAAAGCATCACCGTCTCCCACGCCGATGGTGGTAAGCAGGTAAAAGACGGCAAATTCGAAGGTGCCCACGGAGGCCGGCAGGGACGGAACAAGGGCCACGAAAGTTAGGGTCCCGATCACCAGCAGAGTGGCGACCAACAGGGAGATGTCGATCCCCATCCCGTAGGCCAAGACCCAGGCGGAGAGCCCCAACAGCATCCAATATCCCATGGTCAACAGAAAAGACCAAGTTAGCCTTACCTGCGCCCGAGTCAGCTCCCTGAGGGACGATGAAGTGGAAGCCAAGAATTGTAGGTGGGTAAGGCCGGGCCTTGACCCGAACCAGATAACCACGGGTATTGCCAGCACACTGATCACGGCGATCAAAACGGCCCCGATGACGTAGGGAGTAAATCCTTTCAGGCTGGGCAGGACCATCAGCCCCACGATCAACAAGATGGCTGCGATCACGAAATCCAAGACCCGTTGGATCCCCAAAGTGGCTGCCACTTCTTCGCCTTTCACCCGGTACCGCAGGGTGAGCATGAGGAATTGGGTGGCGTCGCTGATGATTCGAAGGGGAG
>JADFPD010000165.1 GCA_022562475.1 Chloroflexota bacterium
GGAACGGGTCCGGGCCAACACGGCAGCCTGGCTGGCGGCGAAGGCCGAGCCGTTGATCATGCCCCTTTCGGCCAGTTCCGAGATCATGTTGACCACCCGGCCGTACTCGGCCTTGGCCATGCGGGGCAATACCTGTTGGGAGAGCAGGAACGGCGCTTTGGCGTTGCGGGTCTGCACGGAGTCCCACTCGTCTGCGCTGATCTCCTCCAGGGGCCGGGCAAACATGCTGCGAGGGTCATTGACCAGGATGTCCACTTTGTCGTGGGAGCGGTCGAACTGCTCCATGACGCTCTTGGCGCTATCGGGCACGCCGGCGTCCATCACCCCGCCGCCGGATCCCGATGGCAGGGACGCCAGCAACGCGTCCAAGAGCGACTGGGTCCGGGCCACGGCGAACACGCTGGCCCCAGCCTCGACCAACGCCTGTCCCAAGAAGGGGGCTTCGCCGCCGCCGGAGGTAGCCAGTATGGCCGTTTTGCCAGTGAGGTCATATTCGGGTAGGACCGGCATGGATGCTCTCCTGAAACCTGGGTCAAGGCGACCCTGGGGTGATTACTCTGGGTATTCTCGGGACCTAATTAACGCCGCTGGTTTCACACGGTAGCTGGTCGTAGTGGGTTCCGCAAAAGACGCTTCTAAATGAAATGATTTTTTGAAACTAACAAAGCCGCCGAAAGCGGCGGATCTGCCGTGATGAAGAATAGCCCTTCTTACGCGTCTGGCAATGAATCAAAACTTTTCTGAAAGTCGTCGTACCACTTTTCTTGTTCTTCTTTGCTCAGTTGCATCATTTTTTCAACAGCCGCTTTATGATCCTGGTCTCCCGACTGCATCATTTCCATCACATGCTGCTTACTCTTTTCTCCCATCTCTTCGGGAGTTTCACCCTGAATCTCAGCATCACACGTGCCACCAAGATTCTTGCATGTTGTTTTCTTCATTTTTAGGCTCCTATTTAATGTTGTCCTACCGTAGCAGAGATCGACCGATCTTCCATTTCGCCTCGCGTCTTCCTTGCTTCGACGTTAGTTCTAACGCCGTCCACGACGCGGAGCAAATTTATGTAGCCATACAATATCTCGGATCAGTCTTCCAGGGGGATGACCGGGGCGTGGCCGGTGGGGTAGATCCCCGCCGCCAGGCCGCCGCCGTCGGCTATGAACATCTCGCCGGTCATGTAGTCCGAAGCCGGCGAGGCCAGATAGACGGCCAGCGGACCAAAGTCGGCGGGCTTGCCCAACTTGCCGGTGGGCAGGAACTCCCCTCCCCTGGGCAGGCTGGCGGACATGGTGTCGGTCGCGCCGGTGGGCACGAAGCCCGGCACGATGGTGTTGGCCGTGATGCCGTAGCGGGCCAGGTTGAACGACAGCACACGGCTGAATTGGATCATGCCGCCTTTGCTGCAGCAGTACATGTAGATCTCGCGGCCGCCCCGCAGGCCAAAGCCGGAGGCCACGTTGATTATCTTGCCGTGTTCCTGGGCCACCATGGTCTGGGAGACCTCCCTGGCGCAGTAGAAAGCGCCGGTGAGGTTCACCCGCATGATCCGGTCCCATTCCTCATCGGTATGTTCCCAGATGGGCTTGCGGACGTTATCCGAGACCGCCCCGGCGTTGTTGATCAGCACGTCTATCTTCCCGAACCGGTCCAGGCAGGTCTTCATCAGATTGGCCACTTGGGACGAATCGGTGACGTCCGTTGCCACGGAGACCGCCTCTGCTCCCAGGCTGATAACTTCGGCGGCCGCCTCTTCGATGGGGCCTGTTCGACGTCCGGCGATGACCAGATTCGCTCCGGCACGGGCCATGTCCCGCACCATCGCCCGGCCCAGGCCGGTGCCTCCGCCGGTGATGACGACCGATCTGCCTTCCAAGCTAAGTGATTCCAGCATTTGATCCTCTTTGGCTGTCTAAACTCATCGATTACGAGATGGGCAGCTCCTTGATGTCGCCATGAGTGAAGCGAATGGTCTGCCAAATTTGCACCGGCAGATTCTTTCCCGGCGTGTCGGAATACTCCTCAGAATGACATTTTTGGGCAAGTCCCCTGACGGAATATGTTTTTCGCCGCACAGAACCATCGCTGTGGCCGCTGGGATACCCGAACAGATCAATGACCGGTGAGCGTGACGTCGCCCGCGGTCAGGGTTATCAGGGAGCCGTCGTCCAGGCGCAGGCGCAGGTTACCCAATTCATCGGTGCCCTCGGCCACGCCCGTGAATGTGTCTTCCCCCCAGGTTGCCTCTAGGCGTTGTCCGGTGGTCTCCAGCAATCCCTGCCATTCTTCGATGGGCGATTTCCCCTGGCCGAGGTCTAGATAAAGGGCGTCCAAGTCCATGAGGAATTGCCGCAGCAGGTCTTCCCTGGGCACTTCCTTCCCGGCGGCGGCGTTGACGCTGGTGGCGAAGGAAGACAACTCCTCCGTCTCTGCGGTGTCCAGGCTCACGTTCATGCCTACGCCGAGCACAGCATACCATACGGTATCCCCGGCGATGGCGCTCTCAGCCAGTATGCCGGCGGCTTTCCGTCCGCCGATGAGCAGGTCGTTGGGCCACTTGATCTTAGGGTCCAATCCGGTCACTTTCCGGACCGCCCGGGCCGCCGCTATACCGCCGATGATGCTGATGAATGGCAACGCTTCCAATGTCGGACGGAACAGTACAGAGACAAGAAGATTCCCCGGCTGGGATACCCAACTGCGGCCTTGGCGCCCCCTGCCTGCTGTCTGGGCCTCGGCCACCACCACCGCGCCTTCCTCGGCGTCGCCCTCGCCCAACCTGGCGGCCTCATCCATCGTTGAAGACAGT
>JADFPD010000108.1 GCA_022562475.1 Chloroflexota bacterium
GCTGGATGAGCCCACGGCCGGCCTCGACCCCGGCGGCCGCGAAGAGATGCTGCGGCTGATCCGGCGCACCGGCCACGAATTCGGCATCAGCATCATCCTTTCTTCCCACCTGATGGGGGACGTGGAGAGCACCTGCGACCGGATCATCGTACTTGAGGGCGGCCGCGTCACCGAGCAGGGCGCCGTGGCCCAATTCACACAAGAAACTGAAACGGTTTTTATCGATGTGGACGGCAACCGGGAGGAGTTGATCAAAGCCCTGGCCGCCCGGGGGGTCACCGCCGTCGTTGACGGTGTGTCCTTGGCGATCGAGATGGAGAGCGATGATTACTACGACGCCATTCGAGATTCTCTGGTGGAGACGAACGCCCGTCTGCGGCGGATGGCGCCTCGCAGGCATCAATTGACCGATATCTTCCGGAGTAAGGAGTCATGACCCAGCGGACGGGCGAGCTTTTCGACCTGGGGTACCAGCATTACGACGGCCCCCGCGAGGGCCGGATGCGGGCCCGGAAGGCCGTGTTCTACGACGGGTTCCGCACCACCCTGGGCCTGGGGCGGGGAGCCGGCGCAAAAGTGCTCCCGTTCCTCCTTTTTGGAGCCGCCATGGCTCCGGCGGTGATAATGGCGATCATCGCCTCTGTAACCAACAACCTAGTGGACCTCCCCGGCCACGACGATTACTACGAAGTCGTCTCCATAGTCCTGCTGATCTTCGCTGCGATAATCGCGCCCGAACTGCTGTGCCCGGACCGGCGCAACGGCGTGATCAGCCTCTATCTCGTTAGGCCGTTGAGCATCACGGACTATTTGGCGGCCCGCTGGCTGGCCTTCTTCGCCATAACATTGTTGTTGGTGTTCTCCGGGCAGGTAGTTTTGTTGGTCAGTTTGGTCCTATCGGCGGCCGATCCTTTGGAATACCTCCAGGACAATTGGCTGGACATTCCCCGTATCCTGGGAGCCGGGTTCTTGCTGGCGGCTTTCATAACCACATTGCCGCTGGCGGTGGCGGCTTTCACCGACCGTCGGGCGTTGGCCGCGGCTTTCGTCATCGGACTATTCGTCATCTCCGGAGCGGCAGGCGGCATCCTGACTGGATGTGATGAGAACCAGCACAGAGGCCGGTCCGTGGAATGTGAGCCGATCACCGGCAATTCCGCAAAGTGGTTGGGGTTGGTGGACGTGAGCCGGGTGCCCACCAATGTTAACGATATGATTTTCGGTGTTGAGGACGAAGGACGGCGCTCCCGAATGACCGCCGAATTGCCAAGGTTGGTGCCCATTGGGTGGTACCTGATATTGACCGGGGGACTTGGCGCCGCCCTATGGCTGCGCTACCGGAGGTTGACGGTATGAGCGAATCCCAAGTTCTGATAAAAGCCCCGACGATCGAAGTGCAAGGCGTTTCCAAGTGGTTCGGCAGCGTGGTGGCCGTCAACGACGTCACATTTCAGGTCCGTCCGGGCATCACCGGCCTGTTGGGCCCCAACGGGGCTGGGAAATCCACCATACTGCACATGATCGCCGGCAAAGCCTCCACCTCGGAGGGCGAGGTGACGGTCCTGGGTCAACCGGCGCGTAACAACCCGGACCTCTACCGGGATATCGGCGTCATGTCCGAGCACGAAGCGGTCTACGGGTTCTACACGGGCCGGGAGTTCGTCGAATTTACTGCCCGGTTACACGGTCTGAGCCCCACCAAAGGACCGGTGGACCGGGCCATCAGCCTGGTCGGACTGGAGGACGCCCAACACCGGAAGCTTGGCGACTATTCCCGGGGCATGCGGCAGCGGATGCGGCTGGCGGCCGCGCTGGTGCACGACCCCCAGGTGCTGGTCCTGGACGAACCCTTGAACGGCACCGACCCGCGCCAAAGGTTGGATTTCCATGACGCCATGACCCGTTATGCGGAACAGGGCCGGACGGTCCTCATCTCCTCCCACATACTGGAAGAGGTCGAGACCCTGGCATCCACCATACTGCTGATGGTCAGCGGCAAACTGGCCGCCGCCGGCGATTTCCGGGCCATCCGGGAGAAATTGGACGAACAGGCCTACCGCGTCCGAGTGGTAACCGACTCGCCGCGCCGGATGGCCGCTGCTTTGGCCGGGACCGACGACATCGATTCCGTGAGCATCGGCGAAGACGGCGAGCTGACCGTTCTGAGCCGGAACGTTACGTCGCTGCAAAGGGCCATCCCCCGGCTCGCCAAGGAGCAGAACATTCGGCTGAAAAGGGTGGAGACCTTGGACGACTCTCTTGAAAGTATCTTTAGTTACGTGGTGGACCGCTAGATGCGCGCCGTATTTGGGCTGTCGATACGCCAATTGACGGGCCGCTGGCGGATTAGCCTGATCCTGCTCCTGGCGGCCTTGCCGGTGGGGCTGGCGGTCATAATCAATATCGCGGCCAGTGGAGACGCCACCTTCAACCGGGATTTCACCAACATCCTGCTGGACGGCTTGTTGGTCGCGGGGATACTGCCCATCGTGACCATGGCTTTGGCTACTTCGTCCTTCAGCAACGAACTGGAAGACAAGACTCTGGGCTATCTGACACTCATGCCTCTGGCCCGCTGGCGCATCGTCCTGCCCAAGGTTCTGGCTTCGTTGATCATCTGCGGTCCGCTGTTGGTGATCAGCGGCGTCGTGGCCACCTTATTTGGCTTCGACGGGGAAGTCCGGCCCGCCGTCGCGGTCGCCGTCTCTCTGGGCGCGGGGGTACTAGCGTATGCGGCCATCTTCACGTGGTTGGGGCTGGTGACCACCCGGGCGTTGCCCATCGCCTTGATCTACGTTTTGCTCTGGGAAGGGGTCATAAGCACTTTCATGAGTGGCGTCGATTATCTCAGTGTACGCGGGTATTCCCTGGCGATCATGAGCGGCCTGGACAGGCCCAGCTTCCCCGCCCTGGAGGAGCGGGTCATCGAATTGCCCGTGGCCATCGGCGGCGCGGCGGCCGTAACCGTGGTATTTTTGTGGCTGGGCGTGCGGCGTCTGCGCCGGATGGACGTGCCGTAATCTCCCTTTAATCAGACATGAAGGCGGTCTGGTCCGAGATGAAGATCACAGATATCACGAGCGAAGTTTTTGAGTGGGAGCGGCCCGGCATCTGGAACGGCGGCCACTTCTACGGGCCAGGCCGCCTGCATAAGGTGACGGTGCACACCGACGAGGGCATCACCGGCTACGGCTGGAACGGCGGCACCGCTGCGGAAAGGCCCCTTCACCTCTTTCCAGGTTATGTCGACTACTTTCGCCCCCTGGTCGTGGGCCGGGACCCCATGGAAACCCGTTCTTTGTCCTATGAATTAGGCGAGAAGCTGATCAAGATACTGGGCATCGGCGGCATCAACACCCAGGTCCTGGCCGCCATCAACATCGCCTGCTGGGACATCAAAGGCAAGGCTCTGGGCCGGTCCATCCACCGGATGCTGGGCGGGGCGCAAGAACGCATCCGCACCTATATCGCCGGGGGCTATTACGCCGAAGGCAAGGGGCTGGAGGAACTTCAGGAAGAGATGCGCTTCAACGTCGAGGAGATGCACGCCTCGGCGGTGAAGATCAAGATCGGCGACCCCAAGGTGGGGGTGGCCGGCGACATGCGCCGGGTTGAGGCCGCCCGCAAGGCCATCGGCGACGATGCCACCCTGCTGGTGGACGCCAATTGCGCGCTGGACCTGGAGACCTCTTTGGAGTTCGCCCGGCAGTTGCCGCAATACGATGTCTACTGGTTCGAAGAGCCCCTGCCCATCCACGATTACGAGGGCCACCGCCGCCTCGCCGAGGCCTCCAGCATCAAGATCGTCACCGGCGAGAACGGCTACCACCTGGCCCACTTCAAGACCCTGCTGGACCACAAAGGCGCGTCCATCCTAAATGTGGACGTCGGCATCGTGCCGGGATACGACGTGGCGATGGACATAGCAGACCTGGCCGCCGAACGCGGCGTGTCCATCGCCCCCCACGGCTGTCAAGAACTGCAACTGCCCCTGGCGGCGGCCATCCCCCACGGCGAGTTTCTTGAGATCTATCCGTTGGCCGTTGACCCGCTACGGGCGGAGATGTTTCAACCTTTGCTGCAACCAGACGCTGACGGCTACGTCACCGTGCCCGACCGGCCGGGCATCGGCTACGAGTTGAACATGGACCTCTTGGACCGGTACCGGGTCGGGTGAGGATAATGAGCAATTCCAAACGGTTCCGCATCGAGCCGGCGACACCCAACGACGTTGCTTTGGTGCTACGGTTCATCAAGGGACTGGCCGAGTACGAAGGGCTGTCCGATGAAGTGGTGGCCACCGAGGATGATTTGCGGAAGTCGCTATTCGGCCCCGAGCCCGACGCCGAGGCAGTATTCGCCTACCACGACACCGAGCCCGTGGGATTCGCGGTTTTCTGCCGCCGGTACTCCACCTACTTGGGCAGCCCAATCCTGTATCTGGAAGATATCTTCGTGCTTTCGGAATGGCGCGGCAGCGGCGTGGGCCGGGAGCTGATGGCCTACGGAGCGGGACTGGCCAAGGCTCGGGGCTACCCCATGATGTCCTGGTCGGTGCTGGACTGGAACGAGCCAGCCATCAGGTTCTACGAGAACCTGGGCGCACGGAAGGCCCAAGGGTGGTCCACCTATCACCTGTCGGGCGACGCGCTGGAACGGTTGGCATCGCCCGATAGTCCTTAGTTTTGGACGGGGCGTTTGCTGCCATCCGTTCGTGGTGAGCCCCGTCGAACCACGCGTGCGCAGCTACAGAGGTCCTTCGACGAGCTCAGGATGAACGAGCTCCACAAACCTCTTGGTTTGCCTTCCAAATGCTGTAGGCTAACGGACCTTTTTAAGGTCATCGAGAATTTCTCAACATGCCGATGCCGTTTAGGAAGCTCTGAATCTACCCTAAGGTCACATTAGCACGCAAAAGTGCGATTCCACGTGGATTTATTAGGCTATAAATAGCCGCACATTTGGCCCCAAAGTTTGTGAAATATTTACAAGCAGTACCTGGAGAAGATTTTAGTCTTTGATATGGGAGGCCCGACGGGCAGATACACAGCAGACTAATTGGGGTAGCTCAGTCCTCTACTGCCACAAAGCGGTTTACCAAGTCGCCGGCCACCGGCGCCGCCTCCGACCAGAAAACCTTGTTCTCCAAGTCTCCGGGACTGAAAAGGTTGTCGTACTTGATCCGGTCCTCACCAGCCGGTATTCGCTCCACCGCGCGGACGGCGAACTCGCGCAACTGGCGGGCGTTGGCCAAACCGGGCGTGACCGCAACGTAGTACAGGCCTAGTTTTTCCACCGCCCTGACCATTTTGCCGGACTCCTTTCCGGCCTCCCGAAAATGGGTTAACGCCACCAGCAACCGGTCGCCCACGCCCATGGCCGGTATCTGGTGCTCGTTGGTGCCGGGGATGCGGCTAAGCAAGTCCGTACCTTTGGGCCGCACGCCAATGCGTTGTTTCATCTCTTCTATACTGGAGCCGGAGCTGCCCGCCATCACGAAGACCAAAGGCGCCCCTCGCTCAAGGGCGGCATCCAGCCGAGGCAGCAGCACTTCATAGGGCCAGGTCTCCTCTGGTTTGGCGTCGAGTTCGTCGATAAAACAGAGGCAGGGGCCGTCATCATTATCTGTGTTATCAAGGAGAGATAGAAAGTCCGTTTCCCCGCATCCGGCCAGATTGATTTCCAGGTAATTAATGCTACCGGGAAGGGAGGCTACCGTCTGCTGGACGAAGTAGGTCTTTCCGCTGCCTGGTGCGGCCCAGAAGAGATGGTTTTCTCGATTTCTGCCTGGTCGCTCAAGACCTTCGGCGATTTCCTGCCGTGCGTCTTTCAATACGTTCCGCGTGACTTCGTCAAATCTGGCGTAGCCTGGAACAACGCTGAAGCGGGACAGTGACACGCTGTCCAACCCGTCAATTAACGAGTACGCCTCCCGCATTACGTTCTTATCTTTGACCTGAATCGCAGAGGTAAACCGTTCAGCTGCAGCCGGTTGGCGGCCTGTAGGGGCAGCCGACGGTTGAGCGGTTGGTGGTCCGCCAAGAAAGCGGCGCACTTCCGACAGGAACACCGGCCAAGCGGGCTCGCTCTCAAGCAAAATATGATTCTTGCTGTCAAGGGGAACGAAATGGGCGTTGGGTATCAGGGCGGCCATCCGGCGCCCTTGCTCGAAGGAAACTTGTCGGTCTTCACGACCGTGGAGCACCAATGTTGGCACGGTTACCTTGGGAAGCCGGTCCAATACGTCTTGGCTCCAGATCTCGACTGCTATCCGGACCGCATTCTCCGGAGAGACCGAGACTCTCTGCAACTCGTTGAACGAGTCCATCTGCCCCTCTGTGGCGTCAGGAATAAAATTGGCCGTAAAGACCTGCCGATAAGCAGGATTCTCCCGTCCCCATCCGAGCCGCATCAATGTGAGCAGCGCCTCCCGCTCCTCGGATTCTTCCTGCGTTTCAATTCCCAGCAGACTTTGGGGGTAGCCACCGTATATGACAAGGTGGCTAACCCTCTCGGGATGCCGGACCGCATACTCGGCTGCGGCGGCCCCGCCTTGGGATATCCCCAGGAGAGCAAATCGTTCCAGTTCCAGGGCGTCTACGACGGCTTCCAAATCGCTGACTCGAGCTTCGAACGACATATCCTCAACCGACCAATCGGACAGGCCGCATCCCCTTTGATCGAACCTTATCAGAAGGTGGTCTTTGGACAGCTCTTCCCACCAGTGGCGCCAGACAGGGCTGCGCCAGTCGTATTCCAGGTGGCTCAGCCAGTTGGGGGCTTTGACCAAAGGAGGACCTTCGCCGACGGTGGCGTAGCATATGTTGACACCATCGGAGGACGTACAGAAGCGGATTTGCTGTTCTGCGGCTTTTTTCTCACCTCTGTCCTGCGATTTTAGAGGAGGAAATTCGGAGGGAAGGTCTGGGTGGAGCAGCTGGAATACCTGTTCCGAACGCTGCATGTCCTGGAGGCGATGCACCCCTATGTCCCGCAGTTGCACGCCTTCAGGCAAGGTATCCTGTACTAACTCCGCGGTTGCCTGGGATAAAACCACTTGTCCACCATGAGCGATTGACCTGAGGCGGGCACAGCGGTTTACCACGGCCCCGTAGTAGTCGTGCTCACGTAGTTCGGACTCACCGGTATGCAACGCCATGCGCACTTTGATGACGATTCCTTCCGCCCAAGGCTCCCGCAAGAGAAGTTGTTGGGCAGCGCAGGTGGCACCCACGGCGTCTGTAGCACGTAGGAATACAGCGAAGATGCTGTCTCCCTCTCCTCGTGCTCTCACCACCGTGCCGCTATGAGCTTCAACCGCGGACGTTAATATCGAATCGTGGCGGGCCATGACATTTCTCATTTCAAGATGGTGTTGCTGCCACAGCCGCGTGCTACCCTCGACGTCGGTGAACATGTATGTGATGGTGCCGACAGGTAAATCAGCCATTTTTCTTAGCCTTAGAGGAAAGACTGAGCTGGTCCAATATACGTTCTACCGTGGTTGGACACATTCGTTCGCCATTATGGGGGGATATTAGCGTCGGAAGAAGCAATTTGTCCACAACACCCAGTCGAGGATGTTGATGGAGCGTTCTGATGTAGGAATTAAGTTCGTGGAGGCCGGGTGGCGCCCATCTCCCCGTCCACAATGTCAGATACAAAAGAGAAAGAAACGCCCCGGCGTTTGTCGGCTGGGGCGTCTATGTGTAGCCTGGTGGAGACGGGGGAGAGTCCGGCTCCACCATAAATTGGTATTTTGCTGCACTCTACAGCCGATTAATCCAATCGCCGACCGCTAAAACATCGATTCCAGAAGCCAAAACGTATGTAGGTGGCGCTTGCTCAACCCAGGACGAACGGTCGAGAGCCCGATTATTCGATCACAAATACTAGATCCCCTTGAACCACTGGCTGAATTGTTCGGCCAGTTTGCTGTCGCCGTCCACCGCTAGGTGCCCGGCGGCCATCGCCTCCGCGGCCTGCATTCGGCCGTACATCAGCAGTGCGAAGATGTGGGTGTGGCAGCGGAATGTCACGTCCGCCGTGCCCTGGGGCGCCTCTTCGTAGCGGAACTTGTCTCCCTCCACCACGATGTCGGCCGTCACGGGCACCGGGCTCTTCACCTCGAACCGGTAGCGCACGGGACGCTCCAGGGGCGGACCGGCCCAGAAGGCCCAGCGAAGGGAGCCGGACGCGAAAGACTGCTGGATCAAGATGACCATGGAAGCCAAGCTGGCGGGGGAAAGGGTCGCATTATCCTCGATGGCAGACCGGATGTCCCACTGGTGGAGCATTATTTCCTTGAATCTTAGGTCCACGAAGTTGCCGGCGGGCACGATGCTGCCGGGGTGGTAGCAGGGTTTGACCTGGTCATCAGGACCTAGGCCGGTGAGCAGGTCGATCAAGAAGTTGTCCTTTTCCAGATAGGTCTCAAGCAGCTTGTCTCCCAGCCTCTCCCGCGCGGCGATGGACGATTCGGCTAGGGCCGCGGCGCTGATGGACGGGTGGCCCATCCCGGCCTCCGGGCGTCCCTCCGGCGGGGATGATTCCCCCTGCAGTCCTCGGGCCACGGTGCCGGCGTAGAACTCTGAATTGCCCACCAGGTGGGCGACCACATCTCCAACCAACCATTCGTCGCAGGCGCTCTGGCGACCCCACGCCTCCTCAGGCAGGCCCTTCAGGTATTCCTGGAAACTCTCCGACTCGGATTTATATAACTTTGCCCGTTCTTCAAATGATTCCAATCGTACTCCTGTGATACCGGACCTAAGATTATCTGAATTCGCGGAAGAAGGTCCGGACCTCTTCGGCCAATAGTTGCGGCTCTTCCAAGGCGGCAAAGTGGCCGCCTCGGGGCATCTCGGTCCACCGGCGCACGTCGTAGGAGCGCTCTCCCCACTCTCGGGGTGGTTTTGAGATCTCCTGGGGGAACATGGCCATGCCGGCCGGCGCGGGCACCTTTTGGTCCTTATCCATCGTCCATAGGCCCTTCTGATTTTCGAGGTACATCCGGGTGGACGAGCTGATGGTCTGGGTGACCCAGTAGATGGTGACGATGGTCAGCAATTCATCCTTGGTGTAGCTCTTCTCGATGTCGCCGCCGCAGTCGCTCCAGGTGCGGTATTTCTCCACGATCCACGCCGCCAGCCCGGCAGGGGAGTCGTTCAGCCCGTAGGCCAAGGTTTGCGGCTTGGTGCCCTGGATGTGGTTGTAGCCCCCCTCATCGTCGAACCACTTGCCGCGTTGGGTGACGAGCGCCTGCTCGGCCTCGGTAACCGGCTTAGAGCCGGGGCCGAGGTAGGGAGCAGGCCGGGTGATGGAGGTCAGATGGATGCCGTACAAGGTATCGGCGTGGGCAAATCCCAGCCGTGCGGTCACGCCGCCGCCGATGTCGCCGCCCTGGGCTGCGAACTTGGGGTAGCCCAGGTTCTCGGTCATCAGCTTGTTCCACATGCCGGCCACCCTCTGGACCTCCATGCCCCGGTCCTGGGCATGGTCCGAGAACCCGAATCCAGGCAGCGACGGCGCCACCACGTCGAAGGAGTCGGCCGGGTCTCCTCCGTGGCCGCCCGGGTCGGCCAGCAGGGGGATTATCTTGGTCATCTCGAAGAAGCAACTGGGCCAGCCGTGGGTGATGATCAATGGCATCGGGCTAGGCCCTTTGCCCTTCTCGTGGATGAAGTGGATGTCCAGACCGTCTACCTCGGTCTTGAAGTGGCTGAAGGCGTTCAATTTTGCCTCCTGGGACCGCCAGTCGAACTTCGTCCGCCAATACAAGACTAATTCCTTCAGATAGGCGAGGTTGCTGCCGTAGTCCCAACCGGAGTTGGGGATCTCGTCGGGCCAGCGGGTGTCCGCCAGGCGCCGGCGCAGGTCGTCCAGAACGCTGTCTTCCACGGCGATGGTGAAGGGTCTCACATCCATCAAAACTGCTCCTTTGGGACAGGGCCTGGTCAATCGTCGATACTATAAACGCGGGCGGCGGTGTCGTGGAACATGGCGGCCCGCTCGGTGGCCGAATAGCCCTTGGACAGCCGCTTGAAGGCGTTGAACAACACGTTATACGAGTAGGAGATCTTGTCCACTGGGTAGTTGCTTTCAAACATGCAACGGTCCGGCCCGAACTGCTGGATGCAGTGCTCCATGAGCGGTCCCAGGGTCCCAGCCAATTCCTCCGACCCGACGGGGATTTCCCGGAGCTCCCAGCCGTAGGCGAACCGCGTCTGTCCCACGCCGCCCAATTTCAAGACGATGTTGGGGCACTTGGCCATCTCCTCGATGCCCTTGCGCCACTCGGACAGGACGTATTCGTCCCGGTTGGCGTAGGGGCCGACCCGGACCAGCCCTCCGATATGGTTCAAGACGATGGGCAGGTCTGGAAGAGCGCGGGCGAAATCAACCAACTCGGACGCCTGATGAAAATAAAGGGAGTTCTCCAAGACCAGTCCCATCTCCGATAGGACCTTGGCGCCGGCCCGGTAGCCGTCGGTGCCCAACGCTCCTTTTATCTCGCGGTTGGCCAGTTCCGGGCTTTCGTCCCAACCCACGGAGTGGCGCACACCCCGGAAGCGGTTGGGACTGGCGGCCTGCATGGCTTCCAACACCGGCCGGACACCCTCTCCCAGCTTCAGGTCGGCATGTCCGATGATGCCGGCGGCGGCCTTAGTGGGGCCGTGCTCCCCGGCGGCGCTGGCGTCGGCGATGGTCTGGACGTATTCGACCTCGCCCACGGGCTTCATCTCATCGGGTCCGTCCGTGC
>JADFPD010000109.1 GCA_022562475.1 Chloroflexota bacterium
TCGCACGATTGCTCCACTACTCAGCGGGTCTGGTCCGAAAAAGCAACTCAGCGTCCGCGGGGGAGGTCCACTACCGGGCTGCCGCCTCGGCTGGGGCGCTCTACCCCATCGAACTGTACCTGGTCTGCGGCGACCTGCCGGGACTGGCCGCCGGCGTTTATCACTACGCTCCAGCCGGCAACGCTCTAACCCAGCTCAGAATTGGGGACTTCCGAGGGAATCTGGCCGCCGCTTCCGCCGACGACACTTTGGCTTCGCTCCCCGCCACAATAGTCAGCACGGCCGTCTTCTGGCGCAGCGCCTGGAAGTACCGCAACCGGGGCTACCGATACTGCTTCTGGGACAACGGCACGGTGCTGGCCAACCTCCTGGCGACGGCCAACTCCCTGGGGCAGCCGGCCCGGGTCTTGGCCGGGTTCATCGACCGTGATGTGGACGCGATCTTGGGTGTGGACTCGGAGCAAGAGGCCAGCACTTGCCTGGTGGCCTTGGGCCAGGCGGAGGGGCCGCGGCCATATGTGGTCAGAGAGTTGTCAGCCATCGGCCAAGGCGGTCTGGGCATCAGCGAAACCATCCCATATCCGGAGTCAGACCTGCTCCACATGGAATCGCGCCTGCAATCACCGCAAGAGGTATCGGAATGGCGAGCACTAGCCCAAGGCAACGAGACGAGCTTCTCACCCGAGATCGTGTCGGCGCCGTTGGGTGAGGCAATCTTAGGGAGGGGCTCGACGCGTCGATTTGCCAGGGAGCCGATCTCATTGGCGCAGCTTTCGGCCATGCTGGCGGCGTCCGCCGCGGCGATGCCCGCCGACTTTGGCGGCGGTCTGACCGAGCCCTACCTAATCGTCAACGCGGTGGACGGCCTGACGCCGGGCGCCTATCACTATTCCAGGCGGTCCAACGAGTTGCAACTTCTGAATGAAGGGGAGTTCAGAGCGGAGGCCGGCCATCTGTGTTTCGAGCAGGCACTGGGGGCCGACGCCAGTGCCGTGGTCTTCTTTCTGGCCGACCTAGAATCGGCCCTGGAGCGGTTGGGGAACCGGGGATACCGGGCCGCCCAGTTGGAAGCAGGCGTGATAGGGGGAAAAATGTACTTGAGCGCCCAGACCCAGGGAATGGGCGCAACCGGCATGACTTTTTTCGACGATGCCGTGACCGCCTTTTTTTCTCCCCACGCCGCGGGGAAAAGCCTGATGTTCCTCGTCGGGCTGGGCCGCACCGGGACGCCCAACCGAGTGAGGCCCTTCCGGTCCAAGTACGGCGCGCTTAAAGACTCGCTGGCCCGGGGCGCGGGCGGTGGCCGGCGTCCCGTTCCAGACTGGCTCTACAGCAACTAACCAGCGTAATTTTAGGGCCTAATCAACCGATGGAATTCTTGCGGATGTGCTCCAGGGCCATCTGCATGTGCCACTCCATGGCGCCCAGGCCCACCACCCGCACGCCCAGTTCGAACAGTCTTTTGGCGGAGGCGGCCATGGAGTCGAAATCGGGCGAGTCCAGGCCCATGTTGTACATGATGGCCGCCCCGTTCTTCTCGGCGGTCTTTACCGCCCCTTCCAGCAGCCGCATCACCTTGGGGTCTTCGTATTTGAAAGGCACGCCTAGAATCTTCGTCACGTCGCCGGCCGCCAGCCAGACCAGCTCTATGCCGTCGATGGCCAGTATCTCGTCCAGCTCGTTCAGCGCCCCTTCACTCTCCACGGTGGGCACGATCAAGGTGCCGGCGCGGACCTTGGCGGCGTATTCCGGGAACTCCTCGGCCGTCCAGAACCGCCGCAGATGTATCTGCCGGTGCCAGTCGTCGCGAAGCCCAGTGAGGTCCCGCACTTCTTGGGCGGAGCCTACGGACACCGTGACTGCGGTGGCGCCCAGGGCCAGGGCTCGCGCCGCGTCGGAGATGGTGCGCCGGTCGGCGCCTTCCGCCCAGGGGAACGACTGCACACGGATCATGGGAGAGATGCCGGTGCCTCGGGCCGCACGGACCAGATGGGCGATGTTGTCCCAGTCGTGGGCGGTGAACATCATATCCGCCATGAAACAATCGATGCCCGCGATGCCTGCCACCTCCACCATGTTGGGGTGGCTGAAGACGTAGGCGCAGAGCGAGGGCTTGCCGCTCTTTAGGTTGGCCAGTAACCGGTCGGTTTCTTCTGTTGGGAAAAGCACGGCATACCTCTGGGACCGCTTTGGGAATCAGCCAAGAGTGTAGCCCAAATGGACTTACGGCACAAAATGGCAGGGGATAAACGTAGGGGCACGGCATCGCCGTGCCCCTACGACTGTTCCGGCCGGTGGTGCCTGGGTTTCACCGAGTATATAATCCGCCTCAATGATCACAGGTGGGGCCGGGCGAGGTCCAGGCGCATCGTGGTTAAAGACCGCTCAAGGCTGTCAACGGGTGGCATCAGATTTTGATCAAGGAGTCTCACATGGAAACCGTAGGATTTATCGGGCTTGGGAACATGGGCGGCGGCATGGCGGGAAATATTCAGAAGGCCGGATACCAGATGGTCGTTCACGACATCAACGAAGGGGCCACCCGGTCGTTCCTGGAGGGCGGGGCCCGCTTGGCCGGTTCGGCAGCCGATGTGGCTAGCCAGTGCGACGTTACATTCACCTCGCTGCCTGGACCCAAAGAGGTCGAGGCCGTGGCCATTGGCCTGGAGGGAGTGCTCCAGGGCGCCAAACCCGGTTCGGTTTACATCGATCTCTCCACCAGCAGGCCGACTTTGATCCGGGAGATGGAGCCAAAGTTCCGGGAGAAGGGTATCCATGTTTTGGACGCTCCGGTCAGCGGCGGGAAATCCGGGGCCCAGAGCCGGAACCTGGCTGTGATGGTCGGTGGCGACAGAGAGGTGTTCGAGCGGGTCAAGCCGCTGTTGGACGCTTTCGGCGACAAGGTCTTTTACGCAGGCGCGATCGGCGCCGGTTCGGTGGCCAAATTGGTCCATAACATGATCGGCCACGGTGTCCGTCAGGCCATCGCCGAGGGCATGACTCTTGGAGTCAAGGCCGGCGTGGACACTGAAGCTCTATGGCAGTGCATCCGGCGGGGTTCCCTGGGCCGAATGAATGTGCTGCACGAGGGATTCGTCAGGACGGTGTTCAAGGGAGAGTACGAGCCCGCCGGATTCTCTCTGAGCCTGGCCCGGAAGGACATCGGCCTGGCCACGGAACTGGCGAAGGAATTCGATGTCCCCATGCCGGTGGCAAACCTGGCGGAGCAATTGGCCATACAGGCCATGAACCGGGGCTGGGGAAACCATGACAGTACGGTAGTAGTCCGGTTGCAAGAGGAGATGGCCGACGTCGAGATCAGGGCCGACATCGATGTGGCCAAGGCGGCCAGGTTCATAACTACTCATCCAGACGAGTAGGCAAGACCCCTCTGACCGCCATGGAACAGGCGAAAATAAAGGCCGGCGCCCATCGATGGGCGCCGGCCTTTGTCGATAACCGATCAAGCTGCGGCAGAGTCTAGGAATCGGTGTCCTTGGTGTTAAGGATCTTGTCCTGGGGTTTGACCACGCCATTCAGCAGGTCGCCGTCGCTGAATTGACCGTTGGTCAACCGCGTTGCGATATCATCCCGGCCGTCCCAGAGATTCTTCAGGTCGTCATCGATGAGTTCGATGATGGCCCGCCTCACTCCGGTCTCCTCGCCGATGTCCGGGTACAGCTTCCATGACTCCTTGCTGACCGAGGTCAGCCAATTCGTGGAATCACCATTGGCGGTGCTGGTGCGTCCTGTACGGATGTCTTCGAAGTGCCAGGCGTACCAGGCGTTGACCATGTCGCGGAAGATAGCCAGGTCGGAGACCGGGGCTCCAACGGTGGACATCTGAACTTCGAACCGGTGGTTATCGCCAGGGTGGCCTTCCACCGCGGCAAACTTCCGGCCGCCGCCCAGGCCCCTAAGGACCGAGTCGTGGAGGTTGGAAGCCGTGATGCCGACGCCGGATGCCGAGTCGACGTGACCCACGCGGACATCGCCCACGCGCCACATCTTCTCTTCCATGGCGGACGCGCCCATGTGCATGTCCACCAGGAGTTCACCCAATTCTTCACCGAAACGGGCGCCGTTGGACATGAGGGAAAGGAATCCGGTGTCGATGGACACCGTACTCCGGATCTTTTTCGCGGTTGCCTGGGCCAACAGTTCCTGTATCTCCACGGAGTCCACCCGATTGGTACCGTAGATCGGTTTGCCGGCCAGCGAGTCGTGGACCGTATCGGCGATCTCGGCCAGGTCTTGGTTGCTGAGTTGGAACCGGCTCAAGATACGCATGGAGATGTCCTGGGCCTGTTCGCCGGTCAACAGGTTCTTGACCGTGGGGTCGTCGCTGTCAAAGCTCCAATGCTCGACGTCAGTCACTTCTTGGAAGAGGCGCCCGCCGGCACTGGCCAGACGCCTGAGTTCAATCATCAACTCCGTCCAACTGGCGGAGTACTCGGCCAATTCTTCCAGGAGTCCGTTGATGACCTCTCCCACGTGATTTAGGCATACCGTTTCCAAGTATTCGTCGGTCTCGGCCTGCCACTTGCTCAGCCGTTTTTTACGGTCGCTGGGAGAGACATCCAGGTTGCTGTGACTAGGTTCTGAGACCATTGGCAAGTCCCGTCTGATGGCCCGGTCGGCCAGGGCGGCCCATCGCCTCACGGGCGGCTCTTCATCAGGTGTGATGATCAATTTCTGAATGAACAGGCTCTCCAGCGTGTTGCCGATGTTGATCAGCATCTCATCGCGCTTAACGTCGGCGAAAGTATTGGCGCGGGCCAACTCGGTCCGCAGTTCGGCGTTGGCCTCCAAGACCATTCGGTCGCTGATATTGCCATCGGGGCGCAGCCGTTCGAACAGGGAGCTGATCGACCGTTCGACCTCGCCAAGGACGCCGTGAATGGCGCCATGGATCTGAGCGAAGGCATCTCTGGAACCGGTGCGGCCGGTGCCAAGAAATTCCAAGGGGTCCACGGACATCGGGACCCGGTTGGTCATCTCGTTGAATGACAGCCGTTTTCTTTTAAAACTAAACCTGGCCATTCCTTTCCTCCCTACAGATGGGTCCGCCATTGGTTTTGTAGATATTGCTTGGCCGTCTGTACAAAGAACCCTTCCAACAATCCGACCTCACGGGAACTGATCGAGCCGAAGCGGGCGTCGACGTTGTTATTGGCCTCACGCATGGTTTCGTGGTAACGGGCCCACCAGTCTTGGCCGGTGCCCCAGGCGTCTGCTACCAGGCCTTCAAGTATCCGCGCCACGTGGACCCGCTGGACCGGCAAGGAGTCCTTGGGTGAACGGTGCAGCAACGCCACATCGAAGTGCGGTCCGGGAGCGGTGATTATCTTATCCGGATAAACCGTGACTTGGTAACTATCTTTGCCGGTGTACTTGCCCTTGCCGACCTCAACGCCGGTGGCGGCGCGGAGGAACTGCAATGTGGAATAGGCGTTCCTAAGCTGCAGCGGATAGGTGGTCTCCGGGTCCCGGGACATGCCGCGCTGGGGCAGGACCAAGTGGAGCACCACGCTGAAGTTGTAGGAAGTGCCGCGGGATTCAGCCAGCGCTGCAAGCAGCACCGGCAGGGCGCCCACAGTCCCACCGCCCAAGAAGGCGATCACATGAATCCTCAGATAGGTCACTCCCTCGTAGTAGGGGCAGACCTGCTCGATGGTTGCGTCGATATGGCCGCGTAGGTTGCCGTAATTGAATCTTCCGGCGACTCCCGCGTTGGCCAGGGTCCCCAGCGCACCCTCTCGAGAAAGGCTGAGGTTCTTCAACTCAGGCACGCACTCCGTGATCCATGGGCGCATGTCACGTAGATTGGAGAAATGGGGCAAAGTCAGCGGGATAAACCGGGAGGACCGGGAAATCTCGCCCCTGGTTGCCTCGCGGGTGTCCATATAGAGGAAGCCAAGGCTCTTTCGGTCGGAGAAGCTCCATGAAGAGGACACCTCATCCAACCGCCTGGCGATCTGGCAACTGGTGGACCCCAGACCGATCACGACCGAAGGCGATGCCATCCGGTTTACCGTCTTAACCGCTGCCTGCCGCGGTGTCTCCGCTTCCCTAAACTTTTGTGAAACCATCGAGCCTCCTGCTCCCTACACACCCCAATCTAACTAAAGAATCTGGCTATAGCATGTTTACCGGATGCAAAGGTACCCAATTTAAGGGTATAGCCGTACAATATCATAATTTATAATGTTCGCCGCCTTGATGTCAAATTCAGCCAGGGTATCCCACTCGTTTCGTATACATAATCAATTAATATTGCTGATTACATAACCTAGTAGACATAATTGAAACGAAAAGAGTATATACCGGCAGTTGAACTGGCGGTCAGCCCTCCAGGCTCGTTTGCGTAACATTCCCGGCGATGGAATTTAAGGATACCCACATACCAAGGATACAGCGAATCGGCCCGTCATCAAACGCTAAATCCCCCCATTATTTGGGGAAAACGGCGCCGGCGCAAAATAGAGGCAGGATACCGTTGCCGGGACGATGCCGCAGAGAATCAACAGCGAGGAACATTCCGGGTCCGCGCCTTTGCATTGCCTCAGTGGGGAAGTACGGCCCGCCGTTTGTTTACCTCCGTTTAAAGGTAGACCATCCATTCCAGCAGGTTGTGGTCAGGGTCCCGGGCATACATGCTGACGGCCGGCAGGGAACCCCTGGCCCGGGCGCCCTTCCGCGGTCCGGGCCCCCGAATGATCTCGACCCCGGCATCGGCCAGCATCTGCTGACACTCTTCGGCCGTGCCGTCCCAAACGAAACAGATATCGGCGGAACCAGGCACAGCGGTGTCCCCGCGCAGGCTGGCGGTGAAGCCCTCTGGGTGCACGTTTATCTTGGAGTCTCCGATCTGGATCGAGAAGATGCTGGCCTCACCGGCCCGCCATTCTTCCTCGTCATTGATCGCGAAACCCAGTTTCTTATAGAAGGCGATGAGCTTTTCCGCGTTGGCGGTGGGCATGGCCAGGTGATCGATTCCAACGGTCCCCATTTGTAGCTTCCCTAGGGCTGATAGCCGGATCAATAATCAGGGGAGAACCGGCCTGCCTGGCCTTGGTCCCTCCCCAATTTCCCCAATATTATTATTAACCCCGGCCAATGGCAAGGACGCTCGTGCGCCCCGCCCTTGGGACTTTGTGATACTTTAGGAGCGCTCGAGGGACCAGGCTCACGTTCAAGCCAATAGACGGATCCCAGGGAAAATCAATCGGGGAGAGACCATGTTCGACCTGCTGCTCAGAAACGGCCGAATCGTAGATGGCACCGGCCAGACCTGGTTCCGGGCCAGCCTGGGGGTTACCGGAGACACCGTTACCGTGCTCAAGGGAGACACATCCCAGGTCCAGGCCGGGCGGATCATCGACGTCGAAGGCTCGGTGGTCTGTCCGGGGTTCATCGACATGCACTCCCACTCGGAACTCAAGCTTATGACCGAGCCTGAGCACCACGCCAAGGTCAGGCAGGGCGTGACCACCGAGGCTATCGGCATGGACGGACTGTCCTACGCCCCCATCTCTCCGCCCAAGCTGGAGCAGTTGTTTACGTTCCTGGCCGCCATCAACGGGACTCCCCCGCCGGACGCCCGCTGGAGTTCGGTCAAGGAGTTTCTGGACCTTCTGGACGGCCGCGCCGCCTGCAACGTGGCTTTCATGGTGCCCCACGCCGCAATCCGCATAGAGGCCATGGGCTGGGAAGACCGGGCGCCCACGCCTCCGGAACTGGACCGGATGAAAGAATTAGCCCGTCAGGGCATGCGGGACGGGGCCTTCGGTTTCGCCACCGGCCTAACCTATCCACCGGGGGCCTACAGCGACACCGACGAATTGGTCGCAATCTCAGAAGCCGTTGCCGATCTGGGCGGGTTCTACATGACGCACGCCCGCTACACCAAGGGAGACCAGCTCCTTGATCCCTTCCGTGAGGCCATCGAGATCGGCCAGCGGAGCGGCGTGCCGGTCCACATCTCCCACTTCCACAGCCCTGTGGACGGCATGGGCCCGCGGTTGATCGGCCTGGTGGACGAGGGACGGAACGCCGGAGTTGACGTAACATTCGACCAATACCCCTATGCCGCCGCCAGCACCATCCTGCACTCTCTGCTCCCGTACTGGGTGCATGCCGGAGGGCCGGCGGTGTTGTTGGAGCGTATCAAGGACCCGGCGGTCCGCGAGCAGATCGGAGACGCGGTGAACCCCATGTGGGGCTCTACCCTGGATAACTACATCTTCAGCCACATCGGTTCGGATAAGAACAAGGAATGGGAGGGCCGGTCCATGACCGACCTGGCCGATTTCCAGAGCAAGAAGATGGTGGACAGCATCTGCGACCTATTGATAGAAGAGAACCTGGAAGTGGCCTTTGTCGCCCGGACGGGAAACCCGGAGAACATCCGCACCATCGTCCGCCATCCCGCCCACATGGTCGGTTCCGACGGCGTTTTGACCGGCGAGATGCCCAACCCCCGGACCTTCGGCACCTTCCCTTACATATTGGGCCAGTTCGCCCGGGAAGAGGGGCTATTCCGGATGGAGGAGGCGGTCCGCAAGATGACCGCGCTACCGGCACAGCGTTTGGGGCTTCAAGACCGGGGCATCCTGCGGGACGGCATGAAGGCCGACGTAGTGGTCTTCAACCCGGACACCGTGGAAGCTAAAGCCACCTTCGAAGAACCGAAACAATACCCGGTGGGCATCGACTATGTCATTGTTAATGGCAGGTTGGTCATCGATAATGGTACCCACACCGGAGCGCTGCCCGGCCGGGCGCTGAAATCGCAGTAGAGCAAGAAGGGTTGCATACAGGTCAATATTCGCGTCCAAATCGTAATAATGAAGAGTGTTCTATGACGCCACAGCATGCAGTAAAGGCAACTATCCGGCGAGGAGACGATTATTACGTCGCCGAATGTCTGGAGATTGCTGTCGTAACCCAAGGAAAAACACTGGACGAGACAGTGGAGAATCTCAGAGAAGCAGTGGGATTACATCTTGAAGGCGAGGATCCTGCTGACTTCGGTCTTGCGCCAGACCCATGGATATTGCTGACATTTGAATTGGAGCTGGCGGGTGCCCAGACTTAAGCGGCTTTCCGGCGCGGAAGTGATCGGAATTTTAGAGTCGTTCGATTTCCACGTCATCTCCCAACGCGGCAGTCATGTAAAACTTAGGCGCATCTCCCCGGACGGTGAAAACCAGACTCTCACCATTCCAAGGCACCGGCAACTTGACGTTGGGACTCTACAGGCAATCGTTAGACAAGCGAGCCGGTTTGTTTCACAAGAATCTCTAAGAAGCATCTTTTACCCGGATTAAAGAAGATTTGCCGAGCTTGTCTCCGAATCGCTCCTTAAGGCATAATTCGTAATCGATCAGAATTCCAAATAATAACCGGCTGCCCCGATGAAATCGGGACTAACGAGGACGCGCACATGGACTTCGAACCCCGCTATACGCCAGAGCAAGAAGAGTTCCGCCAAGAGGTCAAGGCCTGGATGAAGGAAAACATGCCCAGCGGCATCGTCCACCCGGCCGACCCCATAGACCTGACCGAGGAACAGTATCAGAAGCGGCGTGAGTTTGGCCGCAGGCTTGGCGCCAAGGGCTGGCTCTGGGCAACCGCCGACACCCAGTACGGCGGAGGCGGTTTGGACGTTGACCATGCCATAGTGCTGGAAGAAGAGGCCGGCGCCGCCGGACTGACCATCCCTCCCTACTATGATTCCGGTGGAAGGCTGGGCGGCGCATCCATCGTGGTCTGGGGTACCGACGACCAGAAAAAGTTCTTTCTGCCTCCCATCTTCACCGGAGAGGTACGCACCTGGCAGTTGCTCTCCGAGCCGGAGGCCGGTTCCGACCTGGCCAACGTCAAAACCACTGCCGTAATCGATGGCGACGATTACATCATCAACGGCCAGAAAGTCTTTGTGGGCAGTTCTTTGGGCTGCGACTACATGTGGACCCTAACCGTGACCGACACCGAGGCCAAGCGCCACGAGAACCTGGGTTGGTTCATGATCCCTTCGGACCTGCCCGGCATCACGGTCCAGCCGATGGACCTGCTGATCTCCGGCGGCGAGTCTGGCGCCGGCTCGGGCGTCAAGAATACCGTGTTCTTCGACAACGTCCGGGTGCCTTCTTTCAACCTGATCGGCGGCCATAACCAGGGTTGGAAGGTGGCCACCACCCACCTGGAATTGGAGCACGGCACGGGAGGCAGAATCTCCCGCAACGTGGTGGTCGACAAGTTGTTCGAATACTGCCGGACCAACGAACGCAGGGGCGAGCCCATAACCAAGGACCCGGATGCCCGCGAAAAACTGGTCGACGTCTACATCGAACAGGAGATCGTGCGCCTGCTGCAACTCCGCAACTATTGGATGCGCCATAGCGGAATCACCACCACCTACGAGGGCCCCCAGGCGTCCTACCTGCGCAAGACCCTGGGTCTGAAGATGTCCAGGCACATCTTGGACATCCTGGGACCGGCCGCATTGACCTTCGACCCCGAACTTGGGGCCGCGGACGGCCACATGGAAGCCCACTCACGGGCCGGGATCATCGCCATCCACCCGGGCGGCACCACCGACATCCAGAAGGTGATCATGGCCCGCCGCATCGGCATCGGCCGCGAGGTAAGAGAAAAGGCCGGAGCCCTGGCTTAAGGAAATTGTCAGGAGGCTTTAACTGATGCCGCCACCGGTTTTGTTGATTCATGGATGTAACGGCAGTTGGAGAGA
>JADFPD010000012.1 GCA_022562475.1 Chloroflexota bacterium
GTTTACCTTTCTGTTTACTTCGTTTACTTTGTTTACTTTGGCGTTTACTTCCGATCCAACGAAACATCAGGAACCTCAGAAGATTAATCAATATTGGGAACAACCTGTGGTTTGATTCTTAGGCGATTGTGGAGGGGTAGGATTTCCTAGGAGTGCGCCAAAGGCGGGCTGAGTATTGTTGGTATTGCAGCCTGTTCCCCCTCGGCTTTGATTGGCGGCTTATAGCTAGTAGCTCAGCCTGGATGACCCGTGACGGTCATTGCTTTTAAGTATGAAGGCCGAGACGCGCGAGCCGGCGGCGGTGAACAGCGCCGCCAGAGTGTGATTCCGGGCGGACATTAACGAAGACGGGGACGGGCCGCATGCCCGTCCCCGTCTTCGTCCCTGTCGTTATTCCTCTTCGTCTTCGTCACATTCGGGAACCGGAACCTCTTGTTGACAGTGCGGGCAGCTAAGCTCCGATTCGTCGACCTCGAGGTCCTCTACGATAAATGTTTTCCCACACGACAGACATTGGAATTTTAATAGCATGTCCACGCGTATCTCCTCCTCGACGAGATCGTGTCCCGTCGTATTTTAAATTCGGGTTCGGATAGAGTCCTCCTCGCCCCGCGTCGCTCGCAGGATCAACCGAAATGCCCTTTTCATTCGGGCTTTGCCGTCCGGCACTTCGGTGTGGTGAAACGACACGCGAAGCGAGACTTCGCCGCTTGAGGGTCTTCGCTCATCAGCGAATTCACCGGCGGTTTCCATCCTGGTGACCGGATCTCGGTCTTCATTCCCGTTCTTGCTGTTCAAGGCTAAGGTCCTCTGATTCAACCCTTCAACTTACCTTACATGGAGTTACTTTACGTGTCTATACGACTATTAAATAGCATAAAATACTCGACATATGCATCGACAGAGGCTACATTACCGGCATAAAGTGTGCGGAGATACGAAATGCCAAAGCGTAAGATCGAAGAAAATATCGCCGAAGAGGCAGCAAGCCTGAAAAGGAAGGGGCATTCCTTCCGGGCCATCGGTAAATCCCTGAAGATCGATCCGCGCACGGTGAAGGGTTTGGTGGACCGTGTGACAGCGGGCAAGAAGGTAGAACGTTGGGAGAAGGTCGATATCCAACTGGATGCCCAATATCTGGGTGAGCATTTCCACCTTTTACAGCAGGTCGGGGCAGGAGTGTTCGAGGCGGTGCAGACCCATGCCAAAAACACGGGGCCAAAAGTGGAGCCCGAGACATGGCTTGATCACCAGGTCGGCGCTGCACTGGCCCAAGGCGGGGAAGCCCTGCTGATCGGGAGGGGGATCGCTAAAGCACCAGTGATGGACCGGGACATCGAGGTGCCCCAACAGGTCTCGCGTATTTTGTTGAAGGGTCTGATGCAACACGAGACAGGATTGGCCGAGGCCCTGGATGGCGAGGCCGGGTGGACGAAACGGTGGCTGCACCTCCAGCAGTCCCGACAGAGTATGATCGAACGGGCTCAAGGTCTATTTTTGCAAAGCGGCTATAAAACTGATCATGCTTCGTCTATGGCGGAAACTGCGGTCAAGACCTTGATAACACGGACCGACGAACAGGTCGAAAGTCACTGGATCGTTGGTGAGCCTCCTCTGTCAAACGCCCCCGAGGCCGCCGACTATGATCGGGTGGTCAACGATATCAGCTTGCGTGAGATCCGCCGGAGTTTGCAGGATTCGAGTGATCGGGTCGCGGAGGCCGCCGAACAGGTCGCGAACGCCGTGATCGAGTTCCAACTCCGCGGCAGGCCTGACGGCCACTGCTTTCTGTGCCCTTCAAAAAGCGGGGAAGAGCCGCAGCAGCTACGCGCAGACGACATATCCAATGGTGATGGTCCCATCACCGCAGAAGGAGAACTTGATGCCGACTGAGATACGGGCCGCGATCTACGTCAGGGTCAGCACCGACCTTCAAGAGAAGGAACAGACCATCCTGAGCCAATTGGAAGCGGTACGAGTGTACGTCTCGGAACGGGGATACATAAATATCGGTGAGTACATCGATGACGGCTTCTCCGGCGCCACCTTAGACCGCCCCGGACTCGATAGGCTTCGTGACGCTCTCCTCACCGGCGAGATAGATGTGGTGGTATTCCACTCTCCTGATCGTCTAGCCCGAAAGGCCGTTTACCAAGGCCTGGTCCTGGAGGAGATCGAGAAAGCCGGCATCCGAGTGGAGTTTCTAAACTACCCGGTGGATGATTCCCCGGAGAGCCGGATGCTCCTTGGGATGCAAGGACTTTTTGCCGAGTACGAGCGGGCTAAGATAATGGAACGGACCAGGAGGGGCAAGCTCCAGAGGGCGAGAGAGGGCGCCCTGGTCGGAGGGCACCCGCCGTTTGGGTACCGCTGGATAAAGAGGAGCGAGTCCGGCCGGGCCAGGTTGGAGATCTCTGATTACCAGGCGGCGGTCATCCGCCGCATGTACCGGATGCAGGTGGATGATCAGCTGAGCACCAGGTCAATCGCCAGGAAGTTGACCCAAGAGGGAGTGGCGACCGCAAAGGGGGCAGCCAACGGCGGTATTTCGGATGTTGACCAACCCGGTCTATAAGGGTAGCTATCGTTACAGACAGTCAGGACAGGAGGAGATCCTGATCCCGGTCCCGGCTCTGGTGGACGATGTCACCTGGCAGGCAGCGCAATCGCAACTGCTGGCTAACACCCGGTTCTCTGCCCGGAACAACCGCCGTCACCAGTATCTGCTCCGAGGACTCGTGCGCTGCCCACGGTGCAGCGGAACTTACACTGGATTCACCCAAAGGGGCCGTAGCGGGTACCGTTGCAACCGTGCCCATTGGGGTTCGTCATCGACGGGACAAAGGTGCTCTCCTGGCGCCATCTCTGGTGAGCCTCTTGAAAGGGCTGTGTGGGCGGCGGTCACCGAGGCGCTGCAGAACCCGCAGATCCTGATCGATGAGTACCGAAGTCGGCTAGAGGACTCAGATGCCGGTTCCGGCATCGCGTATGAACTCCGGCAGGTTGAGCTTGCGCTAAGGCAGGTAGGAGTCCAAGAAGACCGGTTCACGCAGGCGTACGCCAATGAGGCCATGGACCTCAAGCGCTACAAGACGGAGATGGACAAGCTACGGGCACGTACTAAAGAGTTGAATGGAACTTCCCGAGACCTGAGGCGGAGGGCAGAGAAGGAGCAGGGCACCGAAAGGGCGCTTGAGCATCTCGAGAGCTTTTGCCTCCGGATCGGGGAAGGACTTGATGACATGTCATTCGAGGAGCGCCAAGATTTGCTTAGACTAGTGGTCGACAATATCACCGTCGAGAACGGCACCGTGAGGATCGATACGATAATCCCCTCGGGGGATGACATGGGTCAATTGCGTACACGTCGTGGTAAGCCTGTCGAACCATCATTTGGCGTAAGCCTTCTCAACCGTGGAATGGCCTAGCAAGGTCCTTTGACGGGCTCAGGACGAACGGATTAGTCGCCATCGTCTCCGCTCTTGGAGGGACCACATACCCGCTCATGGTGAGGCGACATACCCGTTCGTGGTGAGCCTGTCGAACCATCGTTTGGCGTAAGCCTTCTCAACCGTGGAATGGCCTGGCAAGGTCCTTCGGCGTTCTCAGGAACGAACGGATTCGGCAAGGTCTCGAGGACCAGGTTGGCGGCCCCACATCAACCATCGCGAAATGATGGCATGATCTTTTCGCTGAGCAGCTTCAGGGAGACGACAGTCTTCTCCTGGGACATCAGGCCCCGGTTGGTCAGCATCAGGTTCCTGACGCCAACGTCCCGCATCATCGCCACTTGCTCGGCCACCCGCTTGTAGCCGCCGATCAGCGACTCCGAAACGTCTGGATTTGGGGTCTCCGCGTAGCCCGAGCGGCCCAGCGGCGCCCTCTGGACCGAGATCTCCATCTCGGGCGGGTTCCACTCGGCTCGGACATCCTCTAGATGCTGGTAAGCAGCGTGATGCGCGGGCAGAAACTCGTTCATCGCCTCGTCGTCGGTCTCGGCGATGTGCATCTCGCGCCAGACCCAGAGCTGGTCCAGGTTTTTCTCCACCGCTTCCTCGCTGAACCCGGCCGCCGACATGGTGTCCCGGTACAGCTTGATCTTCTCTCCCGTGACGTTGCACGAATTGCCCCGGATCAGGACCGGCCGGCCGATCTTGGCCATCTCGACAAGCGAGGCGTCTCCGGTGCAGGCCCGGGCCAGCGGCGGGTGGGGCTTCTGGTAGGGCCTGGGCCGGACCGATGGGAACGACACCTGAAAATACTTGCCCTCGAACTTGACGTTGTCTTCGGTCCACGCCTTGATCAGCAGTTCCTCGGCCTCATCAAGCTGGGCGGCCCCGAGGCCTGTGGAAGTCCCGAAACCGACGTACTCGTAGGCGTTGTAGTTGGAGCCACGGCCCGTGCCGACCACCAGGCGCCCGTGGCAGAGGTTGTCCAGCAGGGCCGTCTGGATGGCCACGCGCACCGGGTTGTGCAGCGGCAGTTCCAGGATGCCGAAGCCCAACATGATCTTCTTGGTCTTAACCGCCACCGCGCTGGCGAACACCAGCGGGTCCCCATAGACGCACTCGCCGGTGAAATAATGCTCGGCGAACCAGATGGCGTCCATCCCCAACTCCTCGACGAGTTGGGCCTCGTCCAGACAGGCCTGGATCTCCAGACCGTCCTGGCTATCGTCGAACTTCATCGGATAAAAGAAGTGCCCGAACCGCATGTGGGTTTACTCCGTGGTGGGGTTTCCAAGCTTTGATGTGGCGCTTGGCGGGCGTATTGTACTACTGATGTTGCTGGGGTGGCCCGCCCGGAGCATCGATCGAGGCGGGGCGGTTTGTAATATGATGGGCAAGAACCGCTTCGTGGACCCATCGAACAGGACTAGGCAAGCCCGGAGGACGTTCGACTTGGATCGAAACCCCCTTATGTTTTCCTTCCCGACGGATGCCTGAATATGCCTAAACGGATGCTCATGAACGCATTTTCCATGAATTGTGTTTCGCACATCCAGCAGGGGTTGTGGGTCCGCGGCGACACCCGCCAGCTCGATTACACCCAGCTAGACCCGTGGGTGGAACTGGCCCAGATCCTAGAGAAGGGCTGTTTCGATACGCTGTTTCTGGCGGACGTGATCGGGGTCTACGACACCTATCGCGGCGGGCCTGAGACATCGATCACCGAGGGGATGCAGACCCCGGTCAATGATCCGGCCATGTTGGTCCCCGCCATGGCCCATGCCACCGAAAACCTTGGCTTTGCCTTCACCAGTTCGGTCCTCCAGATGCATCCCTTCGCGTTCGCCCGGCAGATGTCGACCCTGGACCATCTGACCCAAGGGCGGGTCGCGTGGAACATCGTGACGTCGTATCTGCCCAACGCCGGCATGAACTTCGGTTTCGGCGGGTTGCCGTCCCATGACGAACGCTACGACCTGGCCGACGAGTATCTGGAAGTGGTCTACAAGCTGTGGGAGGGTAGTTGGGAGGACGACGCTGTGTTGCGCGACACCAAGCGCGGGATCTACGCCGACCCGGCCAAGGTCCACCCGATCAACCACGTGGGGAAGCACTTCGAGGTAGCCGGACCTCATCTATCCGAGCCGTCGCCCCAGCGCACGCCCTTGCTCTTTCAGGCGGGCTCTTCCACCCGCGGCAGCAGCTTCGCTGCCAAACATGCCGAATGCGTCTTCATCGTCGACTCGCGGCGGAGCCTGACCGGCGCGGCCAGCGTCATCGCCGACATCCGGGGCCAAGCCGTCCGAAATGGCCGCCGCCTGGAAGACATCCTATTCTTTCAGGGACTGTCGCCGGTGGTGGGCGGCACCGAGGCGGAGGCCAAGGCCAAAGAGGCGGAATACTTGGAGCAGTTCAGCACCGAAGGAGCGCTCGCCCACCTGAGCGGCAGCATCGGCGTCGACCTGTCCGCCATAGACCTGGATAAGCCACTGGACACCATCGATACCCAATCGATGCGAGGTATGGTGAAGGGGCTGATCGAGTCGAATCCGGACCAAACGCAAACCTTCCGAGATATCATACGCACCCGCAACGCCGGCCAGTTTCTCACGGGCGCCCCGGAGCAGATCGCCGACCGGTTGCAGGAATGGCAAGAAGCTGGGGTGGACGGCTTCAACCTCATCTACTCAGTAACCCCCGGCACCTTCACAGACTTCATAGACGCCGTGGTCCCCATCCTCCAACAACGCGGCCTGATGCAGGCGGAGTACACGCCGGGGCCGTTGCGCCAGAAGATTTTTGGGCAGGCGAGGTTGCCGGGCAGGCATCCAGCGGCGGGGTATCGAAGGGGGTGATGGGAACAGGTGGAGGGGCTGACCCTGACCTAGTGTGCTAGGTCTAAGCGATGTAAACTTTGACGTTGACCTGCCCTTGGGCGGTATCAACGGTGCCGATTCCCCATATTTGCAGCGAGTTCACCCAGGCGTAGGCTGGAGAAGATGTGGTCAGCGTGGCATTCTCCCGCAGTTGCAAGACCGGGCTTCCTTCTTCAGGCGTTGCCACACCATCGGCAAAAAGGGAAATTTTCTGGCGGTCGTTGGTGGTAATTTCAGCGTGAATGTGTAGGTCCACCCGTCCGTCCGCCCGAATATTTATGTAGTCGACCCCATTAACCGTGCCCTCAAGTTTTGGACCGGTGAGGGAGCCTTCAAATGCCACGTCGAAACGGGCTCCCTCGTGGGGTGGCGCCGCTTGGCCCGATAGAATGTCTGCCATGTTTGCACCAAATTCAGTAACGCCGGTAAAGTTTACTTGTATTTGATAGATCAATTCGCCCACGGTAATATTGCTGGTGGTCATGATAGAAACCTCTCGCATTCTCAGTTTTTAGGGCCGCCCTGCTCCTGGAAAGTCGTCAGCGCCACTGGCGAACGAAGTCGTTTTATTGCAGGTCGTGGAGACCTCATCAAATTTAGCGGGCGAGTGGCCCAACGGCTAAGAAGTGACAGAACCCGGTTGAAGCCCCGGATGACCGGACTGGCCCCATCCCGTCCCGTCGGACGCATCCAGTCATTTGCGGGGCTGCAACAGCCGCAACCAGTGTGAGGCTAGGAGTTTTACGACATCCCAGGTCGTCGATGCCCGTTACGGCGCGAAGTTTACCACACCTGATCGGTCAACCTCTGGCTTTTACGTGGCCAGCCAGATAGCCAAATAGAAACCGGTCACCGCTGCCACAAAGCTGCCGGAGACCCCCGCCGCTCCCCACCACCTATCTCCCTTCGCGATCGCAACCATGCCCGCCAAAACCAAAGAGGCGGAATACCTGGAGCAGTTCAGCACCGAAGGAGCGCTGGCCCACCTGAGCGGCAGCATCGGAGTCGACCTGTCCGCCATAGACTTGGATAAGCCGCTCGATACCATCGATACCCAATCGATGCCAGGCATGGTGAAGGGGCTGATCGAGTCGAATCCGGACCAGACGCAAACCTTTCGCGATCTCATCCGCACCCGAAACGCGGGCCAGTTTCTCACAGGCGCCCCCGAGCAGATCGCCGACCGGTTGCAGGAATGGCAGGATGCCGGAGTGGACGGCTTCAACCTCATCTACTCAGTAACCCCCGGCACCTTCGTGGACTTCATAGACGCCGTGGTCCCCATCCTCCAACAACGCGGCCTGATGCAGACGGAGTACGCGCCGGGGCCGTTGCGCCAGAAGATTTTTGGTGAGGCTAGGTTGCCGGGCCGGCACCCGGCGGCGGGGTGGAGGCGGGGGTGATGTGGCACCTGTTCCTCAACTAGTTGGGGTTGGTTCTCCCAAGCCTGTGGTCTCGTTGCCTCCGATTTCCCTAACCGATAGAATAAGGCGGACCACACCGGTTTTTACGCTATTCATCCTAGTGTAATTCAGTACGAAAGAATCGTTCATCAGATATGCTGGTTGTCGAGATATGGTAACAATTACCCCACACCAATTTGCCATCAAATGGCGGGCGTCAACGCACAAAGAAATTTCTGCCTACGTATCTCATTTTGAAGATTTGTGTCGGCTAATTGACCATGCCACGCCCACAGATCTCGATTCGACGGGGGGATTTTTCAGTTATCAAAAAGCGAATTTAAAAGAGTCCGGTCAACAGGGTTTCGCTGATGTTTGGTATAAAGATCGGTTTGGTTGGGAATATGTTGGAAAAGGAGGGAACCTTCACGAGAAATATCAGCAATTGTTGCAGTATCGAGACAATCTTGCCAATCCACCTCTACTCGTCGTATGCGATTTTGACACGATAGAAATACATACGAATTTTAATGGGACCATCTCTCGGATCTACCACATTTCGTTGGATCACCTTTCCGATAGTACTTTGCAGGTTGCTGGCACAGAATTGACCGGCATCCAAGTGATTCGAGCTTGCTTCTACGATCCAGAGTCCCTAAAGCCCGGTCAGTCCACCGAAGAATTGACCAAAGAGGCAGCAGATCGCTTCGGGGAAATCGCTGAAAGTTTACGAATCTGGAATAACGACGACGAGCAAATCGCTAAGTACCTTACCCGTCTTATCTTTTGTATGTTTGCGAGCGATGTTGGACTACTACCGAAGGGCATCATCACCAACATGATCAATGCGAGTCTAGCGATGCCGGTAGGTACGCAGGCGTTCGCTGAGAGATTGCGAATGTTATTCGGGGCGATGCAAAAAGGCGGATTGTTTGGCAACGACCAGATTGAATTCTTTGACGGCGGTCTTTTCAGCGATGATGAGGCTCTACATGTTGACTCCGACAATCTAGGTGCGCTTCGGAGGGCCGATGAACTTAACTGGGCGGACATCGAGCCCTCAGTCTTCGGAACTCTCTTCGAACGCATCGTAAACCCCGCTAAACGCTCTCAATTGGGAGCACATTACACATCTCGGTCTGATATTGAAGAAATTGTTGAACCTACTTTGATTTGGCCCCTCGCAAATGAATGGCAAATTATTGAAAAGGAGGTGGCGAACCTCTTAGTTCAGAGCGATGGCGTTGATGCACCAACGCCTCCTGATCAGAGCGAAGCGACGAACAGGATAACGGAGTTTCTCCACAAACTCGGGGCTACGAAAATCTTGGACCCTGCCTGCGGTTCTGGAAATTTCCTTTATGTCAGCCTTGCAAAGCTCAAGGAGCTTGAACAAAAAGTGGTCTCCTCCGCAGCAAAATGGGGCATATTTGGGCTCGAACCGAAAGTACATCCGCGCCAACTTTTTGGAATAGAAATTGACCCTTATGCCCATCAGCTCGCAAGTATTGTAGTTTGGATTGGATACCTGCAGTGGAAATATCAAAATGGAATCTCGTTTTCGGACGAAATTCCCATACTTCAGCCTTTAGATAACATCGTACTAATGAACGGCATTCTGGACATCTCCGATCCGGAGAATCCCGTTGAACCGGATTGGCCAGAAGCAGAATTCATTGTCGGAAACCCGCCGTTCTTGGGAGGTAAAAAACTCCGGCAAGGCCTGGGAGACGGATATGTGGACTCGCTATTCCGTGTCTGGAAAGGTCGAGTCCGCCGAGAGGCGGATTTGTGCTGCTATTGGCACGAAAAAGCACGAGCGATGATTGAAGAAGGCCGAGCGCAACGGGCTGGCCTGCTTGCTACCCAAGCCATCCGAGGTGGTGCGAATCGGGCGACTTTGGATCGCGTCAAATCAACTGGAGATATTTTCTTTGCAATCCCGGATAGGCCATGGGTTTTAGAAGGAGCAGCCGTTCATGTTTCGATGGTCGGATTTGATAACGGTGCGGAACAGAATCGCGTCCTCGATGGACAGCCCGTAGGAAATATACTGTCGGATCTCTCATCGGGTGTTGATGTCACGCACGTATCTAGATTAAAGGAAAACCTGGGTGTCGCATTCATGGGAGATACAAAAGGGGGAGCGTTCGATATATCGGAAGCGGTAGCGCATGAATTGATGCGTATACCTAACCCTCATAATAGAAGTAACACTGAGGTGCTGTGTAGATGGGTCAATGGCTCCGATATAACTGGTCGGCCGCGAGGGATGTGGATCGTTGATTTTGGCACGAATATGAGCCTTGAGCAGGCGGCAATGTTTGAAGGCCCATTTAAGTATATTGACGCACACGTCAAGCCTCGTCGGTTACGCTTGGACGACGATGGGCAATTCGTGGTTAAGCGAGAGACATACAGAGAATCGTGGTGGCTTCATATGGAGCCTCGACCCACAATGCGCGATGCCCTATCGCCACTGAAACGTTTTATTGTCACGCCATGTTTAAGCAAACACCGGTTGTTCTCTTGGCTTGAAGTTGGTACCTTGCCCGACCATGCTTTAATTGTCTTTGCCCGCGACGATGATTATACCTTTGGATTGCTACATTCGAAGGCCCACGAAATTTGGGCGCTAAAAATGGGTACTCAATTGGAAAGCCGTCCCCGTTATACGCCCACTACAACATTCGAAACATTTCCTTTCCCGCAACCTTCCGAATTACAAATTACAGCAATTTCCAAGGCTTCCGAGCAGTTGAATGCCCATCGGGAATCTTGGCTTAACCCGCCAAAGGACGATATTCTAGAAATTGACCTTGCTGCTCGCACCCTGACGTCCCTGTACAACGAGAGACCCACATGGTTGCACCTCGCCCATCAGAAATTGGATGAGGCTGTTTTTAGCGCTTATGGATGGTCGGACAAAATCACCGATGAGGAGATTCTAGGGAGACTGCTGAAATTGAACGAATCGCGCGACCCGGTTTAGTATCCGCAAATTATCTGTGCGATATGTTATTAGCGCGACAATCTAAATTTTGCTCTAATCAATAGGTTTTTTCGACTTCCCCGTTACCCCTCCAACTGCACCACCGCCGTAACCTCGGCACATCCCCACAACCCGCGTCGTATGCCCGGCGCCGGTCAGGTCTTCGGCTAGGTTTACGTCGCCGGCCCGAGACGGACCTCACCTCCGCATGAACGTATAGCTCAAAACCCCCATTGCGGCTACTGACGCCAGAAGACATATCCCGGCGCTGGTGTATTCGCTGTCGTAGGCCGCGTTTAGGGCCAAGACGATGCCCAGGATCCAGACGGCGATGGAGCCCCAGAATGTTATCCGTTTGGCCGCATCGGCCATGAAACCGCCTGATTCTGAAGAATCACCTGGCATGCGTTTCCCTCTCCCACCGCTGTCTGATGGTTATGTCCCGGTGCAATAATTGGCGAGTCTTCCACTCTATTGTCTTGCAAGTGGAACTACCCCTCCAACTGCACCACCGCCGTCACCCGCGGCACATTCCCCACCACACGGGTTGTATGACCGGCGCCGGTCAGGTCTTCGGCTAGGTTCACGTCTCCGGCTCCCAATCGGTGGATGGTGCCATCTTTCAGGCCGATCTCAGCCTCGCCGGAGAGGGTGATGATGTACTGGCGGCGTGGGGCGATGTGCCAGTCGCTGAAGAAGCCGGGCTGCTGCGCCCGGAAGATGATTCCCTTGGCGTCGTGGAGCGCGTTCCAGGCCGGGTGGTCCGACGGGTCGATCTCCTCTATGTGAGTGTTGCCGTCGTCGCCGGTGTACATTCTGATGGAACCCATGGTGTTTTCTCCTTTTTGTTCAGTCTATTTATGTTTTGTTGATGGTCTGCGCATTCCCATCGACGGTCCGCATTACCGTTCGTGGTGAGCCCCGTCGAACCATGACTGCGCCCGGGTCCTTCGACGGAGCTCAGGACGAACGGAGAGGGGTAACGGTCATTTCCGAAGCGAGGTATCGGTGTTGGGTTTACTCCGATAGGAATCCTTTGATGGCATTGTAGGCCTCGTCGGGCAGTTCTTCCGCTTGGTTACTGGTGGTATCGACGGTCCGCATTACCTACCGTTCGTGGTGAGCCCCGTCGAACCATGATTGCGCCCGGGTCCTTCGACGGAGCTCAGGACGAACGGAGGGCGGCTACGGTCATTTCTGAAGGTCGGTATCAGCCTGGCGTCTACTCCGATAGGAATCCTTTGATGGCGTCGTAGGCCTCGTCGGGCAGTTCTTCGGCTATGTAGTGGCCGCAGGGTAGCGGGAGGCCGCGGACGTTGGTGGCGTAGTCTTGCCAGACATTCAGCACGTCCTGCGTCCGGCCGACGAAGCCCGTGGTGCTCCACATGGCCAGCATGGGGCAGTTTATCTTCTGGTCGAAATCGGCGTCATCGTGCACCAGGTCGATGCTGGCACCGGCCCGGTAGTCCTCGCAGCAGGCGTGGATGGTGCCGGGATCCTTGAAACAGCGGAGATAATCGGCCAGCGCCTCGGGAGTGAACACCTTGTCGGCGTCCTTGACCCGGTTGAAACCCCGGCCCGCATAGAACTCCGGGTCGGCGCCGATCACCCGCTCCGGGAAATCGAAGGGCTGGATCAGGAAGAACCAGTGATAGGTGTTGGTGGCGAAATCTTTATCGACGATCTGAAACATCTTGCGGGTCGGGATGATGTCCAAAGTCACCAACTTCAGCACGCTATCGGGATGGTCTTTGGTCAGGCGGTGTGACACGCGGCCGCCCCGGTCGTGGCCCACCAGGAAGAATTCTTCAAAGCCAAGTTGCCTCATGACGTCCACCTGGTCCTGGGCCATGACGCGCTTGGAGTAATTCATGTGCTCCGGGTCGCCCTCCACCTTGGCGCTGTCGCCGTAGCCGCGGAGGTCCGGGCAGACCACGGTGAAGTCCTCGGCCAGCCGCGGCGCGATCTTGTTCCACATGGCGTGGGTCTGGGGGTAGCCGTGGAGCATCAGCATGGGAGGCCCGCTGCCGCCCTTCACCAGGTTGATGGTGGTGCCGTTGGCCTCTAGCTGAAGCTCTTCGAATCCTTCAAACATAAGTTCGTCCCCCTAGAGAGATATAACTTGCCGCACCTAGTTTACGGTTCGAACGGAATTTAGCGAATGTCACCCTGATCGTTGCGCAAAAGGAGGAGGGTCTGCCAAGTTCATGATTGGTAGATTCTTTCCCGACGCATCGGGATTTCGCTCCTCAGAATGACAGTATGGGCTCAGACATCTTTTTAACCCGACGGGGTCAGCGCCCGCTCCAACACCCGCCGGAGCGCCGCGGTGAACTCGTCGATCTCGGCCTCGCCGATCTCCGTGGAGACCGCGCCCACCAGATTGGCTGCCATCATGATGCCTTCGTTCAGCAACCCCAAGAACACCTGGTGCCGGAAGGCCGCGTCCTCGGTGGCGATGTCCCGGTAGCCCACCAGTTCTATGCCGGTGAAGTGGAGGCCGAACAAAGACCCCAGGCCCGTCACCTGGACCGGAGTCTCCAGGTCCGCGCCCACCTTGAGGATGCCTGCCCGTAGGTACTCGGTCATCTCGGCCAGTTTGCGGTAGACCTCGGGAGTGAGTTGTTCCAGGGTCGCCGCCCCCGCCAGCATCGTCACCGGGTTGGCGTTGAACGTGCCGGCGTGGGCCACCCTGGGCCCGCCGGCCGCCGTGGGGTCGTAGAGGTCCATGATGTCCTTGCTGCCGCCGAAGGCGCCGATGGAGAAGCCGCCGCCGATTATCTTGCCCAAAGACGTCATGTCCGGGGTGATCCCGTAGTACTCCTGGGCGCCGCCCCACGAGGCGCGGTAGCTGATGACCTCGTCGAAGATCAGGATGATGCCGTTGTCTCTGGTGAACTCCCGCAGCATGGAAAGATATTCCGGGGTGGCTGGCAGCATCCCGACCGAGCCCAGCATCGGCTCGATGATCACCGCCGCCAGCTCGTCCTTGTGCTCTTCCAGAATCTTGCGGGCGACGGCCGTCTCGTTGAAGGGCATCACCACCACCTGGTCCAATGTGCCCTCGCTCAGCCCCTCGGTGGCGGGCATGGCGTCGGGGCGGGAGCGCTCACCGGCCTTGGCCGGGTTGACCCGCACGCTAACGCTCACCTGGTCGTGGCTGCCGTGGTAGCCGCCCTCGACCTTGGCGATCTTGCTCCTGCCCGTGACGGCCCGCGCCGCCCGGATGGTGTTCAGCGTCGCCTCGGTGCCCGAGTTGGTGAACCGGACCAGGTCGAAGCTGGGTATGCGCTCACACAGCAGCTTGGCCAGACGGATCTGGTGGACGTTGGGGGCGTTGTAGACCACGCCCTGTTTCAGTTGTTCTTGGACGGCGTCCACCACCGCCTTGGGCGAATGGCCCAGGACGAGCGTGGTCATGGTGCCGACGAAATCCAGGCGGTCCACGCCGTCGGAATCGACAACATGGCAGCCCGAGGCGTGGTCGACAAATATGGGATAGGGCGACCAGAAGATGGAGTTCCGGCTGTCGCCGCCCGGCAGGTAGTTCTTGGCGTCCTCCCAAAGTGCCTTGGACTTGGGAGTCGATCGTATATATCGATCAACCTCGCTGGTGGTCTCGGCCATGCGCGCCTCCTGATTCCGTGCCTATGTTCGTGAATAATAGGGCCTTCGCCGTCTTATGTCACCCTGAGAGAGGCGAAGGGTCTCTTTATGCCCGGTTAGGGTTGGCGTATCGGCAACGAGATTCTTCGGCTGACACCTCAGAATGACAATGGTGAGGAAGGGGAAGGTTGGGATGGGGGCTTTTATCTAGTCGGCCGCGGCCCCAACTGCCGCCGGTGCAATCCTGGGGAAGTAGAGTCTCCTTAATGTTCCGCTGCCCAGGCTGATGAATACGATCCCCACGAAGATCAGTCCGCCGACAACCAAAACGGACGAGGCGCTGAACACGTCGGCGATGGCGGCGTTGGCCATGTTGGTGACGGCCATGCTGCCGCCCACGTGGACCGAGTAGACCCCGGCGACGCGGCCCCTCACATGGTCTTCGGTCAGAGACTGGATGATGGTGTGGCTGATGGTCATGAATCCAGCCTGGTTGGCGCCCATCACCACCGTTGCGGCGATGGACACTGTGTTGCTGTCCGACACTGCCAGCAGCAGCGGCACCAGTCCGCTGCTGAACGCGAAGAACAGGAACAGCTTGCCCCTGGCGGACTCGCTACGGACACCGGCCAAAAAGATTGAAGTGAACAGCGCCCCGCCGCCGATCCCGGCGATCAAGAAGCTGACGCCCACGGAACCGGCCCCCAATTTTTCCCTGGATATGGCCGGAAGCAGAGACTCGTAGGACATGGTCAGGGCGCAGTGGGCCAAGACCAAGAGGACCATGGACATGATGATGGGCCGCTTGTAGACGTAGACGAAACCCTCAAATAGGTTCGACCAGAAACCCTGGCTCTTGTCGATCACGCCGGTGGACCGGGTCTTGACGCGCGAGACCTGCAAGAAACCAAAGAAGTAGAAACTGCTGCAGAGCCAGAAAGCCGCCTCGATATTCACGAAGCCCAACAGAGGAATTATGGCCAGCGCACCGAACATCCGCGCTCCCTGTTGGGTGGCCTGGTTCAAGGCGATGGCGTTCAAGAGGTGGTCTTTGGAAACCAGGTTGGGTATCAGGGCGGTGGCCGTCGTCATCTGAGCGGCGCGCAGGGTGCCGTTGGTCAGGGCCAGGAACGTGAGCGTCCACGGTCCCGCATTTCCGGTCATGACCAACAGGGCCAACACGATGTTGTTGCCCATGTTCAGGGCAAAGATCCAGCGCAATAGCTTCTGCCGGTCGAACCGGTCGGCAAGGAACCCAGCGATCGGGGTGGAGAAGACCCTGGGCCCGATGGCCGCGAAGGTGACTATTCCGACCCAGAGCGAGCCGTCGGTCAGCTCGAAGGCCAGCCAGCCCCGGGCGATGATCAGCGCCCAGGCGGCGGAGGCGGAAAATGTGGTGGCGATCCAGAGGTTCCGGTAGTCCTGGTATTGCAGCGCCAGAAGAAACCGGTCTCGCGTAGTGGCTAGTAAGGTTCTCATGCCGTCCCTTGATCGTGTGCGGCCTGGATGATTATAGCAGTCGATTCAAGCCTGATCGGTGTGCGTTGCGGGGCCGGACATTGTGGGAAGGAACGAGTTCGTCAGGAGAAAACGTTTCTTCCGTTCGTGGTGAGCTTGCTAAATCCGTTCGTGGTGAGCCCGTCGAACCACCGGCGCGCCGGTGGATAAAATCGGACTTGCCGGACCGTAGTTGTAGGCCAGCATTTCCGGCAATACCATGGCTTTTGCGCACCCTTCGAGGGCCTCAGGGCGAACGGTTTTAACGCGTTGGATAACAGTGGATGTAACGGGGTTGGCCAAGAGCGGATGTAGCGGCCTCAGGGCGAACGGTGTGAGAATGGCCGGGGCAGATCTTGAAGGACTCTAGGAAGTCGATTCAGTCTTGGCTGTCCTCAGGCCGCTCGCTTCGATTTTCGTCTTGACTGTCCTCAGGCTGCTAACTACAATCGCCAAAGCCGCTCAGGCATCGGCATTTATCGGCCAAGGAAAAACATGCCCTTTCAAGCCCCCGCCGCCGGCGTCCTTCTGCCTCCCTACCGCATTCTTGACCTGACGGGCCCCGAAGGCGTGTTCTGCGGCAAGCTCTTGGCCGACTACGGCGCCGATGTGATCAAGATAGAGCCCCCCGCCGGAGACCCCACCAGGCAAAGGCCGCCGTTTATCGGCGACCGGCCCGGCCCCGAACGCAGCGCCTACTTCCTGTTCTACAACACAAATAAACGGTCGGTCACCCTGGACCTGGAAAGTTCCCAGGGACAAGACCTGTTCAAGAAGCTGGCCGCTTCCGCCGACGTTTTGATCGAGAGTTTCCCGGTCGGCTACTTGAAATCCCTGGGACTGGACTTCGAGAGCCTTAAAACGGGCAACCCCGGCCTGGTGATGGCTTCGATCACGCCCTTCGGTCAGACCGGCCCCTGGAAGGACTTTCAGTCCACGGACCTGATATCGCTGGCCGCCAGCGGCTTCATGCAGATCACCGGCGACCCCGACGGACCGCCCATGCGCCAGGGCAACGAGCAGTCCCACTTCCCCGGCGCCCAGCACGCCGCGGCCGCCATCATGGGCGCACTGTTCTACCGCGACATGCAGGGCGGCCCGGGCCAGTACATCGACGTCTCGATGCAGGAAGCGATGATCACCTACTACACCGACGCGCACCCAGCCCTGGCCTGGATGCAGAACGGCGAGAACGTGACCAGGGTCGGCACCAACTCGACCCTGGTGATCCCGCTGGGCGCCTATCCCTGCAAGGACGGCTGGATCTCTGCGGGAATCATCACCCCCAGGGAGTGGGAGAACCTGTCCCAGTGGATGTTCGAGGTCACCGGCAACGAAGAGATATTGAATGATGACTTCAAGGGCGGCAACCAGGACCGCGCCCCTTACAACGACATCATCACAGCCCTGGTCATCGATTTCACCACCCGTTTCACTTCGGAAGAACTCTTCCACCAGGGCCAGGAGCGGAACTTGGTCTTCATTCCGGTGAACACGGTGTCCGATTTGCTATCGGACCCCCAGCTTGAGGCCAGCAATTTCTGGTTCGAACTGGACCACGCCGAAGCCGGCACGCTGAAGTACCCACTGGGCGTGTTCGACAGCGACGAGGTCTCGCCTGGCACCAAGCCGGCCCCGCACCTGGGGCAGGACAACCATGCCATCTTCGGCGTTGAATTGGGCCTTGACGAAAATGAGCTTGCGTCCCTACGGTCCCAGGGAGTGATCTAGGAATGACCAGCCAAGCACTGCCGAAAAAAGCCCTGGCAGGCGTCCGAATCCTGGAGTTGGGCCCGTATGTGGCCCTGCCCATGACCGGCCGTATCCTGGCGGCCATGGGCGCCGAGGTCATCAAGATCGAGACCAACAAGGTCCTGGATGAGATGAACTTCATACCCGCCTGGTCCCGGGGCGGCGGCCAGCCGGAGTTTCAGCGGGCCAAGAAACGGGTAACCATCGATGTCCGCACCCCCGGCGGACTTGAAGTGTTCAAAGAGTTGGTCAAGGTCAGCGATGTCTTCATGACCAACTTCCGGCGCAACATCCTCGACCGGTGGGGCATCGATTTCCCGGAGCTACGCCGGCTGCGTCCCGACATCATCCTGATGTGGCAGACCGGACTGGGCGGCATCGGCCCCTACTACACCTACAAGTCCTACGGGATCTTGGTGCAGCACATGGGCGGCGTCTCTCTCATGTCCGGCGAGGAAGGAGAGCCGCCGGCCACCATCAACACGTCCTACTCCGACTACCACACCGGCGTCTTCCAGCCGGTGGCGATCATGGGCGCATTGATGCGGCGCCGGTTGACCGGCCAACCTGCCACCATGGAATCGTCCATCTTCAAGTCGGGCGCGTTAACCGCCGGGCCGGCCATACTCGACTACCAGTCCACCGGCCGGATGCCCCAACGCATCGGCAACCGCGACCCCTACTCGGCGCCCCACGGAGTCTACCGGTGCCAGGGAGACGACCGCTGGTGCGCCATCGCGGTGCAGACCGACAGCCAGTGGTCGGCTTTCCGCCAGGCCATCGGCAACCCCGATTGGTGCCGCGAAGACGCCTTTGCATCCTTGGAGGCCCGGTTGGCAAACCAGGACCGTTTGGACGAACTGGTGGGCCGATGGACCGCCGGCCGGACCGCCGAAGATGCCATGGCCTGCCTCCAAGATTCCGGTGTCCCGGCCAGTCTGGTGTCCCAGGGCAAGGACCTATACGAAGGCCCGCATCTAAAGGCGCGTGAGTTCTTCCGCCCCACCCCCTTCTACCTGGCCGACCGGGGCAAACCAGCCTGGGAATGGGAGCGCGCAGCGGGCGTCTCGTCTGCCAATCCCCCCAAGCTGTCCGAGTCCCCCATGGATTTCGGACACTACAGCAACATCGGCGAAGACAACGATTACGTATTCAAAGAGATTTTAGGTATGTCCCAAGCGGAACTGGACATCTTAACCGAAAACCAGTCCCTGTTCTAACCCGATCCCCTGAAAGCTGATAGCTGTTAGCTGACAGCTTGCACCGCGAGGAACCATGTACGACTACAGCAGCTACGAACACTTGATAATCGAAGTCAAAGACGGCGTTGCCCTTCTGACCATCAACCGTCCGGAGGTCTACAACGCCACCAACTTCAAGTTGCACAACGAATTAAGCGTGGTCTGGCTGGACCTGGGCAAGGACGACGATGTACGGGTGGCCGTGATCACCGGCGCCGGCACCGCATTCTCCGCCGGCGGCGACTTCGATCTCATCCAGGACTCGATCGGCAACGGCAAGATCATCGCCGGGACCATGGAAGAGGCCCGGGACATCGTCCACAACATGATCAACCTGGACAAGCCGGTGATCTCCGCGATCAACGGCGTGGCGGTGGGCGCCGGCCTGGCCGTGGCCCTGCTGGCCGACATATCAATAGCATCGGACAAGGCCCGGTTCACCGACGGCCACGTGCGGCTGGGCGTGGCCGCCGGTGACCATGCGGCGTTGATCTGGCCCATGCTCATCGGAATGGCCAAGGCCAAGTATTACCTGCTCACCTGCGAATTTCTGGACGGGACCGAAGCCGAACGCATCGGCCTGGTCAGCCAGGTAGTGCCCCACGAAGAACTCATGGACAAGGCCATGGGCGTGGCCCACAAATTGGCCTCCGGTTCCCAGCAGGCCATTCGGTACACCAAGCGCTCGTTGAACCAGTGGCTGCGCCAGGCCGAGCACACTGCCTTCGACTACTCCCTGGCCCTGGAGATGTTGGGGTTCTTCGGAGAGGACGTTCAGGAGGGCCTGAACGCGGTAAGGGAGCGCCGGGACCCCAAATTCCCTTCGGCGCAGTAGTGAGGCATATCCCACAAATGTCATTCTGAGGAGTGCCTTAGGCCGACGAAGAATCTACCAATTTCAATCCTGGCAGACCCTTCTCTTCGCTCAGGGCGACAATCGGGGATGGGCAGCGCGATTCGGGGACCTGGTGCGGCTGATCCACTCGAGGAAAATGTTAACGTTGCAACGGACTTATAAATGGACTATAGGAAATTCGGCAATACCGGCATAGAAGTCTCAGAGATCGGGTTCGGCTGCGGCGATGTGGGCGGCCTTATGGTACGGGGCGAGCCCGCCGATCAGGTCCGCGCCGTGGCCAGGGCCATGGAGTTGGGCATCAATTACTTCGACACCGCCTCCCGCTACGGCGGCGGCCGGTCGGAAACCAACCTAGGCCGGGTGCTGAAAGAGCTTTCGGCCGACGTCTACGTCGGCACAAAGTACAGCCTGGGCGAGTCCGACCCAAACGATCTGAAGGCTGGGGTCATACAGTCGGTGGAGGCCAGCCTGAAGCGGCTGGGCCGGGAGCAGGTGGACCTGATCCAACTCCACGACCGCATCAGCTCGCAGACCGACGTTACAATCAGGGCGATTGCGGTATCCGATGTGCTGGGAGAAGTGCGTGAGGCCCTTGAGGAGCTCAAGTCCCAGGGCAAGGTCCGTTTCTACGGCATGACCGGCGTGGGAGAACCCAAGGGTATCCATGAAGTTGTTGCTTCAGGCCTGGTCAGTACCGTCCAGACCGTATACAACCTGATCAACGCCAGCGCCGGAGCCACCGCCCCAACCGGGTTCGACATGACCGACTATGACCGTGTGATCGACCTGGCGGCGGACAAAAATGTCGGCATCATCGTGATTCGGGTATTGGCGGCGGGCGCGCTCACCGGCATATCCGAGCGGCATCCCGTGGCCGTGCCGACCGTGGCGCCCATCGGTTCGGGCAGAGACTTCCAGCAAGACGAGTCCAGAGCGCGTGAGTTTGCCTTTCTGGTCGATGAAGGATTCGCCGCCGATATGCCCGAGGCGGCCATCCGGTTCGCCCTGAGCAACCCGGGTGTTTCAACGGTGCTCGTGGGCTATTCCAGCCTGGACCACCTGGAAAAGTCAGTGCAGTACGCAGCCAAAGGCCCGCTGCCCGCGGAGGCGCTGGCCCGGCTGCCACAGGCATGGTCTACTTTTGTCAGCTAGCCGGCCTCTTGCGGTGGACCTAAATGGAGAAACCCTAGAACCATGAACGAAATATTGGGCAACCTGGACAGTCTGCGCAGCGCGATGGACAAAAGCGAGTTCGACGCCATCATCGCCATGTCCCCGGAAAACGTGCCCTACACCTCCGGCGTGGGCATCTGGTCCCAGAAAGTGATCCGCGACCGGCTGGCGCTGGTGGTCTGGCCCAGGGAGGGCGAGCCGACGCTGATCGTGGCCACCAACGAAGTGGGCTACGTCAAAGAAAAGTCTTGGATCACTGACGTGCGGGCCTACACCCAGCACCAGGACTCGCCGATCAAGCTGCTCTCCGATGTGCTCCAAGAGAAAGGCCTGGGCGCGGGACGTATCGGATTCGAGCCGGCCTACCTGACCACGGACTACTATCTGGAGCTTTTGGAGACCATGCCGGAGGCCAAATTCGAGTCCTGTGAACCAATGCTCCAGAAGGTGCGGATGATCAAGACCGAGGCGGAGATAGATCTGCTGTGCCGTGCGGCCACCTCAACCGAGCGGGCCCTGATGGCCACTTATTCCACCGCCCGTCCGGGCGAGAAGGAACGCGACCTGGTGGCCCGGTTGGGCGCCAACATCCTGCAGTCCGGCGCCGAGCTGCCGTCCTTCTTGTTCTTCACCGTGGGCCCGAATACCGGTTACGCCCACCCCGACCCCACCGACATCGAGTTGCAGCCCAACGACATCCTGAAAGCGGACTGCGGCGGCTGGTTCTCGGGGTATTTCTCGGATATCGGCCGGACGGTGGTGGTCGGCAAGGCCACCGATGAGCAACATTCCATCTACAACCGCCTGGCGGAGGTGCACCGGAAGACCATCGCCACCATGCAGCCGGGCGTGCCGGCCAACGAGGTTTTTCGGCAGAACGTGGCGTTCTACAAAGAAGCGGACATCGAATTCAGCCTGCCCTTCGCCGGACACGGTCTGGGTCTATACATCCACGAGATGCCCATGCTGGCCGCCTTTGAAGACACCCCCCTCGCCCCCAACATGGTGTTTGCAGTAGAGACGCGGGTGCGCTGGCCAGGCGTCCAGGGGTTCCACATAGAAGACCTGGTCGTAATCCGGGAAGACGGACCTGAGATAATCACCAAGTTCATGGACACCAGCCGGTTGATGGAACTCTAGATCCAACGTCGGCCGATGCTAGAAGGAATCACAAAGTGACATCAGGACACCCGGCAACCAAAGTAGCCATCGTGACGGGCGCGGGGACCGGCATCGGCCGGGCGTCGGCCCTTGCCTTGCTGCAAGACGGATATTCGGTGGCGTTGGCCGGCCGGCGCCTGGAGCCTCTGGAAGGGACGCTGGAGCAGGCGGGCAGCGCCGCCTCCCGGGCCATAGCCGTCTCCACAGACGTGGGCGACCCCGCCTCGGTGCGGGAACTATTCGCCAAAACTCTGGAGTCATTCGGGCGGCTGGATGTTCTATTCAATAACGCCGGCGCCAGCGCGCCACCGGTGCCCATGGAAGACCTGACCTACGAGCAATGGAAATCCACGGTTGACGCGAATCTAACCGGCGTCTTTTTGTGCACGCAGCAAGCGATACTAATAATGAAAAACCAGGACCCCTTGGGCGGACGCATCATCAACAACGGTTCCATCTCCGCCCATGTGCCCCGGCCGAACAGCGCACCTTACACCGCGACCAAGCACGGAGTGACCGGGTTAACCAAGTCGACTTCTCTGGACGGCCGCAAATATAATATTGCGTGCAGCCAGATCGACATCGGCAACGCCGCCACCGAGATGTCTGCCCATTTTGAAACCGGAGTCATGCAGCCCCATGGTTCTGTGGCAGTCGAGCCACGATTCGACGTTGGACACGTTGCCGAAGCGGTGGTCTACATAGCCAACCTGCCCTTGGACACCAACGTCCAGTTCATGACGATAATGGCGACCAAAATGCCCTACATCGGCCGTGGTTAGGGCCGGAATCTCGCCCCTACGACTGTGTAATCAGGACTGGATTCTCCGGGTCTTCAGACCACTTCGCCGGATTATCGGAAATGTACTTACGGACATCGTCTAAATCATGGTCGGTTCGGATAATGCTTTCGTAATAATTGCGTTGCCAGACTGGCTGAACAGATCCATGTCGTTCTTCCGCACCCCTCCGCGAAACCGCAGATTTAAATGAACGGACAATGGTGGGAATCGATCTCCGCACAGGTTTTCCGAAAGCCTCAGGTGTCGCCTTCCGCTGAGAAGTATCAATCTCGCTTTCACCCGAGCTAGCGATGAGTAATATACCGTGCAAATGGTTCGGCATCAGCACGAATTCATCAAGCGTAACCCCGGGGAAATGAGTAGGGATCGATTCCCAACACTCGATCACTAATTCGCCAATCGGACTGGGTCTCAATGACCGGTCTTCGCCGTCAATTTCACCAAATAGGAATCTGCGTCGTGCCGCGCAGATCGTGATGAAATATGCGCCTGGCCGGGCGTAGTCGTAGCCGGGCAGTCGAACCGATCTTCGTGAGTGTAATGGGGAGCTGTACGGAGGACAGGCATTCACGGAATTGATTGTCGTGCAGTTGGATGGGGGTTGGCATCTAGCAAGTGTCAGGGCGTAGGGGCACGGCACTGCCGTGCCCCTACGCTGGAAAGACGTTGGTTCGGGATGAAAATTCTCCTCATCCCCTACGGCCGGATCAACCACACCGCCAGGACCAGGATGGTCATGGCTGCCAGCAGGTTCACCCCGGCGGTCATGCGGACGATTTTCCGGCCCAGGCTTTGGGGAAGCGCCTGACCCGCGGCGCGGGCTTGGTCCAGCCTTTCCAAGACCTTGGGGCCAAGCCAGAAATCGTGGACCAGGCTCAACACCACCACGATCAGGAACAACAGGCTTTTGGCCTGCAGGATGTGCATGAAACGGCCGTCATCGGTGAAGAACACCCCGGGCCGAATTCCCCAATGCTGCCAGGCCAGGTAGCCGCCGCTCAGTCCCAGGAGGACCATGGCCGTCCAGGCCACCGGCAGGAACCGCTCGCCGGCATCCCGAAGCATCGCCAGCCCCGCTCCGGTCCCCTCTGACCGCATGGCCTGCCGGGCAACGGGAATCATCACCATCACCAGGAACAGCATCCCGCCGAGCCAGACCACCGCCGAGACGATGTGCACCGCCACTGCTGTTTGATACATGGTTACTGGGCCAAGTAGCCGCCGTCCACCGGCATGTTATGCCCGGTGACGAAAGATGCAGCGTCCGAGGACAGCCACAAAACAGCCTCGGCAATCTCAGACGGTTCACCCAACCGGCCGATGGGGTGCCGTGAAGCCACGCGCTCTTCGAACCCATCTATCTCTTCAAAGATGCTTTGGACCATCGGCGTCTGGATGTAGCCGGGACAAACGGCGTTCACGCGTATACCCGACTTGGCGTACTCCAGGGCCGCCGCCTTGGTTAAACCGGTCACTCCGTGCTTGGCGGCGATGTAGGCCACGGTCCCAGGGATGCCCACCAGTCCGGCCACGGAGGCAGTGTTCACGATGGCCCCGCCGCCCTGTTTCAACATCTGAGGAATCTCGGCCTTCATACAAAGCCAAACTCCTTTCAGGTTGATGCTGATCACCCGGTCCCAGTCGTCTTCCCGGTATTCGGCGGTGAGAAGGCGGTCCCTCCCTCCGGAGATTCCGGCGTTGTTGAAGGCGCAGTCCAGGCTGCCGAAGGCCTCCACCGCCTGGGCCACCATGGCCTGGGTGTCCTCGGGACTGGCGACGTCGGCGTGGACCAAGATCGCCTCTCCCCCGGCCTCTTTGATCTGTTGCACCGTCTCCTCGCCGCCCTCCACGTTCACATCGGCCACCACGACCCTCGCGCCTTCTCTGGCGTAGGCCAGAGAGGCAGCCCGGCCGATGCCTGACCCTGCGCCGGTGACCAGGGCTGTCTTTCCGTCCAGACTTCCAGCCATGTGCTATCTCCTTGAGCCGTCGTTGATCTGACGGAATTATACCCATGCCCCTTGGATTGGCAACTGCCGGCGACCTTCCCCACGCCCAGCGCAACGTGTAGAATAGCCCGGAAATCACTCGCGGCTAGGAAGGACCTATGAAAGACATTGCCACCAACATGCCGGACTACGAGTCCGCTTATGCGAACGAACGCCTGGAAGTGCCCGAGTATTTCAATTTTGGGTTCGACGTGGTGGACAAGTGGGCTGAAGACCGGACCAAGCTGGCGCTGCTCTCGGTGGACCCAACCGGGGAGAACGTCCAGCACCATACATTCTGGGACCTGAAAGTCCTGTCCAACAAGTACGCCAACTCCCTTCGGGAAACCGGCATCAAGAAGGGTGACCGGGTGTTCATCATGCTGCCCCGGATCCCTGAGTGGTACGTCATCATGCTGGGGCTGATGAAACTGGGCGCCCTGCCGATGCCCGGCACAACCCTCCTAACGCCCAAGGACATCGAGTACCGGATCAACACCTCTGAGGCCGTGATGGCCATCACCGACGATGAAAACGCCGGCAAGGTCGATGAAGCGGCCGGAGGCTGCCCGACGCTGAAGCACCTGGTGGTTGTGAAGGGCGAGAAACGAGGCTGGTTGTCCTACGATGAGCAGATGGCGGCGGCGTCGACGGTCCTGGAGAATGTGGAGCGCACCCGAAGCGACGACCCGCTGTTGATCTACTTCACTTCGGGCACCGTGGGCTATCCCAAGATGGTGCTCCACACCCAGGCTTCCTGCGCCATCGGCCACACGATCTCCGCCAAATATTGGCATGACCTGACGGCCACCGACCTGATGTGGACGCTTTCCGACACGGGTTGGGCCAAGGCCGCCTACGGCAAGCTGTTCGGCCAATGGACCCTGGGCGCGGCCGTGATGCAGCACGACGCCCGGGGCCGCTTTGACGCCAAACTGACGCTGAGCCTGCTGGAGAAGCACGGCGCGACCGGATTCTGCGCCCCTCCCACCGCCTACCGCATGCTGGTGCTGGAGGACCTAAGCAAGTACAACCTGGATAACCTGCGCCACTGCACCGGAGCGGGAGAGCCCCTGAATCCCGAGGTCATGAAACAGTGGGAGGACGGCACCGGCCTGGTGATCTACGACGGCTACGGCCAGACCGAGACGGTGCTGCTGGTGGGCAACTTCCGCTGCAACGAAGTCCGCCCAGGCTCCATGGGTAAGCCGACCCCCGGTTTCACCATCGGGGTGGTGGACGATGACGGAAATGAGGTGCCTGCCGGTGAAGAGGGCCAGATCGCGGTCAAGATCAAGCCCGAGCGTCCCGTGGGGCTGTTCCAGGAATACTGGAAGGACCAGGAGGCCATGGACCGGTCTTTCGTGGGCGATTGGTACCTGACCGGCGACAAGGCCTACAAGGACGAGGACGGCTATTACTGGTTCGTGGGCCGCACCGACGACGTGATCATCTCCGCCGGCTACCGCATCGGTCCCTTCGAGGTGGAGAGCGCGCTGATCGAGCACCCCGCCGTGGCCGAGTCGGCCGTGGTGGCCAGTCCCGACCCAGTGCGCGGCGACATCGTCAAAGCGTTCGTTATCTTGGCCCCAGACTACGTCGCCTCAGATGAGTTGGTGCTCAGTCTGCAAGACCACGTCAAGAACGCCACCGCTCCCTACAAGTACCCCCGGCTTATTGAGTTCGTAACCGAACTGCCCAAGACCGTCAGTGGCAAGATACGCCGCGTGGAGCTACGGCAGCAGGAACTGGACAAGGCGGGCCGGTAATGCCCAGTTTCAGCGAGCAGCTCAGGGTCGAGGCCGAGCCGATCTGGCGGCGGATATTCGACCATCCCTTCCTCAAAGAGATCAAGGATGGGACGCTGCCGTTGGAGACCTTCCAATACTACCTAGCCCAGGACTACCTTTTCCTGGAGGGGTTTGGACGCACGGTGGCAATGGCCTTGGCCAAAGCGCCCGACTCCCAGACCTTTGAGGACTTGGCCCACCGCGTCATGACCCCGGTGGAGCGCCCCCTGCACCACAAGCTGTTCGCCGAGGCCGGGCTGACCCTCTCCGATGCCGAGAACGCCGTTCGTTCGCCGGCTAATACCGCCTACGTGGACCACATGTTGAAGACTGTATCGCTGCACGGCCTCGGCGCCACAGCCGCCGCCCTGTTGCCATGCCCCTGGACCTATCACCTGCTCAAGGACGAGGTGGGCCAGTCGAAGCACCCGCTCTACGGGCAATGGACAAGCTTCTACGTGCAAGGTCTTCTGGAGGACAGCGTGGCAGCCTGGCGGGGGTTCGTCGACCAGATGGCCGAGAACGCCGGTCCGGCGGAACTTGAAGCCATGCGCCGAGCCTTCATGACCAGCAGCCGCTACGAGTTCATGTTCTGGGAGGCCGCCTACAACCGACAGGAATGGCCAGTGTGAAGGCCAACCCTCTTTTAGGAATCATCAGCACCGCGTAACTGTCACCGTTGCATATTAATCGTTGGAACGGAGGCAAGGCCGTTGTCACCCTGAGTGAAACGAAGGGTCTGCCAAGTTGGGGTTGGCAGATTCTTCGGCTGACGCCTCAGAATGACATTAATATCACGACCGGCAAGTAGCAGTGCCGATCGGCCCGGCAAAAAAGGCCGAAAGCCCCCGACAACTGTATACTTGCGGCAAGTCTCATCAAACCTAAAATGAACGGAGGCGCACCGTGCCCAAAGCACTGGTAAACGGGATCGACCTTTACTACGAGTCCCACGGCGACGAATCGGCCCCGGCCATAGTCTTTGCCCACGGACGCGGCGGCAACCATATGAGCTGGTGGCAGCAGGTGGCCGCCTTCTCCGGCGAATTTCGCTGCATCACCTTCGACCACCGGGGTTGGGGCGCGTCGATTGCCGAGCAAGGTTCGCCGCTGCGGGAGAGATTCATCGAGGACCTAACCGCCCTTCTGGACCACCTGAAGATCGACAAGACATTCTTGGTCGCCCAGTCCATGGGAGGTTTTTGCTGCTTGGGGTTCGCGTTGGCCCACCCGGAGCGCACCCTGGGACTGGTCCTAGGAGACACCACCGGCGGAGTGGCCACCGAGGGCACGCTAGAGGCGCTTAAGAACACCAACCCGCCGCCAGATGGACCGGCCCGCTCGTTGTCGGCAAGTTTCGTCCGGGAGAACCCGGCTTTGACCTTCCTCTACCAGCAGATCGGCGGACTGAACCCGCCCCGGGGCGAGGACGGAGTCATCTCCGGCTTCAGGCGAGAGGACGGCCACCAAGTCGAAGCCTTCGCCAACTGGACCATCCCCACCCTGATGATCGTCGGCCAGGAAGACGCGATATTCCCGCCCGAGGTCATCGCCGAGGTGCAAAAAGTGATACCCGGCTCCCGAATGGAAGTGGTCCCCGGCGCGGCCCATTCGGCCCACTTCGAACAAGCGGCCGTATTCAACAAGTTGTTGTCCGAGTTATTCGCCGGAGCGCTTTCCGGCAGCGCCGTGGCGGCTGCGGACTAAACCCGTTTATTTGCAGGCGAAGTTGCGGAGACTCAGATGCCGCCGGTGATCAGACTCGCAGAAGGGGGCGATGCCGCGCCGGTCCAGGCGATATACGCTCCCGTCGTCCGCGACACCGCCATCTCCTTCGAGTTGGAGATTCCGGACGTGCCCGAGATGCGGCGGCGCATCGTGAATGCTCTGGAAGGCCTACCCTGGCTGGTCTGTGAGAGCGATGAGCGCATCTTGGGGTACGCCTATGCCGGCCCGCACCGGGCCCGCGCCGCGTACCAGTGGTCCGTCGAGGTCTCGGTGTACGTTCAGGCCGATGCCAGGCAGATGGGTGTCGGACGGGCTCTCTACCGGTCGCTATTCGATCTCTTGACCTTGCAGGGATTCCGTAACGCGTTCGCCGGTATCACCTTGCCCAATCCGGCCAGCGTCGCGCTACACGAATCCTTGGGATTCCAACCGATCGGGGTCTACCGCGACGTGGGCCACAAGCTGGGACGTTGGCACGATGTTGGGTGGTGGCAACTGCCGTTGGGGGAAGACGACGGCCCTCCGGGACCGCCGGTCGAACTGCCAAGCGCCGCCGGGTCTCCGGCTTGGAAAGCGGCGATGGAGAGCGGGTTGGGCCTGCTGCGGTTGTAGCCCGGTACCAATCAAAGGTGTAGGGGCACGGTCACGACGGTATCGGGATGCCCCTACGTCACGCGCGATGATTTTATCCGGTCTCTACGGAGAGACCGTGCCCCGGCCCCAGTTGTTGGGGATGTTGATCAGGCCGGAGTCCAGGTTGGTCACATCGCTCTGGCCGCAGAAATCCATGACCCGGCCCACCTCTTCCCGGAGCAGTTCCAGGACGTTGTGGACACCGTCTTCGCCCTCGGTGGCCAGACCCCAGTACAGGGGGCGCCCGATGCCCACGGCCTTAACTCCGAAGGAAAGGGCTTTTAGCACGTCGCTGCCGCGGCGGACGCCGGAGTCCAGGTATATCTCGCAATTGCCGTTCACTGCGTCGATGATCTCGGGGACCATCTCGATGGAACTCATCGTCTGGTCCAACTGCCGCCCGCCGTGGGTCGACACCAAGATGCCTTCGACGCCGCTTTCGGCGGCGATCTTGGCGTCTTCGGCGATCCGGACACCCTTCAGCACCAGGGGTAGGGAGGTCAGGCCCCGGAGCCATTCCAGGTCGTTCCAGGTGAGGGGGTCGGCCCGCGAAACTTCCCAGCCTGGGGTGTCGTCGGTGCCGCTGATCTCGCTGCGCGACAGGCCCGTGTCCCGGAAGTTGCCCAACTCCAGGGTGCGCTCGAATTGGTTGCGCAGGTCCCGTTCTTTCGGGCTGGGCACAGGGGTGTCGATAGTCAGCACGATGGCCTTGAATCCCGCTTCCTCGGCGCGGTGCACCAGCATCTCGGTCAGGGCGGCGCCGCGGTGGTAGAGCTGGAACCAAAGCGGCCCGGTGGCGGCTTCGGCCACCTCTTCCATACTGCAGTTGGACGACGTGCTGAGCATCATCAGGGTGTTCGACCGGCCGGCCGCCCTGGCGGTGGCGACTTCGGCGTCGGGATGGGCTATCCCATGGCTGCCGGCCGGACAGACAAATACTGGGAAGCTCAGGTCCTCCCCCAGCATGGTGGTGGAGATCTTCCGCTCCTCGATGCTGCGCATGAACCGGGGACGCAAGGTCAGTTGGTCAAAGGCGCTCCGGTTCCGTTTGGTGGTGAATTCGTCCATGGCGCCGGCGTCGATAAAGTCCCATTTGTTGTGGGCCAATGCAAGTTTGGCCCTGGCTTCATAGTCGTAAAGATTGATGGGGTCGTTCGCCATCCGTTCCTCCTGAAATCTCGGGCTGGAATCTTTGTTTGATGCCTTTATCAAGACATAGCATCACCACGCATTCAGAGATACTGTGGTGATGCCAAAATCGAACTTACTCTAACGCGGACCGGCGTTGGTGGCAAGTGTAGGGAAAAGACACGATTACCCCTTTGACTATCGAAGTCGACTGCAATATGCTTCGGGAATCCTTACCATCTCAGAATGAGATTATTACCTTTAAAAACGTAGAGGATTTCTATATTGGGACATGAAAGAATCGGTGTCCTTCCCCAGACGAAAGCTTGGCGTGATGTCATCGATGGAATTTCATCGGCGATCAACCTAGAAATCGGGACGCAGGAATTGGCATGGGCTACTTTAGAAAACGTCCGAAATCAATTCCGAAGAATTCACGAGGATCCCGGAGTGGCGGCCGCTTTTAAATTTCTTTTGGAGCTTTCTAGGTCATCGTTGCCTAATCCATCGGTTCGGGGTGCGGACACACCTGAGATTGAACTGGCATCGAATCCGTCGATTTTACGCATCGTGATATCGCTCCGGGCTTGGGTTGACGAACACCGGGTTTCAACGGAATATGCCGACCTCGCCAAAAAGGCAGCAGCTGACGTAATAACTGCGTGGTCTAACCAACAATCTCAACAACCGTCGCTGTTCAGTGGGGCTATAGACTCTCAAGAAATTTGGAGACGCGCTGCCAACGGATCGGGTTTCTGCGAGGTATCCAGGTTATTCTTTGCCAGGTTCACAGAGCGCTATTTAAACTATTTCTTAGACCGGGCTGCCTCAGCCGTCTTGCCTAGTGCGTCAGAACGAGACCAATTTGCAGCGAAGGTACATGAACACCTTGATGACATATCAAAGTACGCTTTCGAAACATCTAGAATCACTCAATCATTTGCTGCAGGATGGTTCAACCTTTATGCCTTGGAGCGAGCGCCTTCAAACCAAGAGCTGACATCGTTTCTCTCGATAGCTTTCGGAAAGATTCGCGATGAGCTATCTCGGGAGGCACGCTGATCATGATTGTCAGCCCTCCGGTGTATGTATTTTGCAATGGAGCCAACATAAACGAGATCACAGAGGATGCATCTCTGGAAAAAACCCTGATTTTGAATTATGAACATGGTAAAGGCTCTGATCAAAATATCCACCTTGAATTGCCGGATTTTGTGAGATCTGTTTACAACTTACCGGATAGAATCTTAGATTTGCTCGAGATTGCTGCTTTCGTATTTTGTGCCGACCGACTAAATATTAGAGGTTCAAAAGACGCCGTGGAGTTCCACAGTTGGTCAAGGACATTTGAATTTGTGATAAAAGTCCGTGACATCACTTTCTGGGAGCAATCTGAAGTCAAACAAGCTCTTTCTGCCGCACTTGAGTTCATGACGGGTGATCGGGAATTCCGGTTTACGTTTTTACCCGGCCATTCAACGCCGATCACTAGCTTGTTCGATAACAAACAATTTCGAATTGAGGACGGTAATAATATATCCGTGGCTTTGTTTTCGGGGGGGCTCGATTCTCTTACAGGCGTAGTCCAACTATTGGAAAAAACTGACGATTCAATCTGCTTGGTAAGCCATCAATCTCAGACAGGAACAACAAGAACACAACGTCAATTGGTAGAGGCATTGGCCCGGAAATATTCAGGAAGAGTATCGCATTACAAATTTAAATGCACTCTCCGAGGCAAACGAGCCAACGAGGAGACGCAACGGACGAGATCGTTTTTATATATGAGCATAGCGTTTGCGATTGGGCATGCTTTTTCCAGAGACGAGTTTTATGTATTTGAAAATGGAATTACAGGTATGAATTTTGGGAGGAGGGAAGATTTATCGAATGCGCGGGCAAGCAGGACTGTACATCCACAGACCCTCCACCACCTCCGCAAGCTTTTTGAATTGATAACTGGAAATCAAATGGTTATCCACACGCCATTTTTGTGGTCGACGAAAACAGAGGTCTTTCAAATGCTCCTCGCAAGTGACAATTCGGATTTAATCTCGAGCTCAGTTTCGTGCAGCAAGACATTCGCCAATTTAGGCCAAGCATCACATTGTGGTGGATGTTCTCAATGCATAGATCGGCGGATAGCCGCATATGCAGCGAAAGCTGATGATCTTGATGATGCTGGAATCTATCATCGGAATATAATCGTTGAACCAATAACAGAAGCAGAAGTTAAGACAACCGCGATCGATTATATAAGGCAAGCAAAAGATTTTGGAGATTGGAATTTCGATCATTTCTGTTCACAGATGATTAGCGAATTATCAGAACTTGTGGATTACCTACCGAATGTTAGCGACGAATTTGAAGCGATTGAACGGGTTTGGGATCTCTGTCGGCGCCACGGCCAGCAGGTGTTTTTAGGCATGCATCGAATGAGGGCTATCCATGACGACCTCTCGAAGAGCCTCGAAAGCGATTCTTTGCTCCAACTTATTTCCGTGCGCGAGTATTTACGAAATCCAGTGGAAAGGTTGATGACAGCAATACGGGATATTGTTTCTACCGGGGTCCCACGTATGTTCAGAGATTATCCACCTAAAAACGAGGCGGATTTAAATAGCAAGATTAACGCACTGTTGGATACCCACTCAATGGACCTAAGAAGTGAGCACCCGGCACCATCATTTGCGTGTGCCAGTGTGGTGCCAGATCACTCCTTTGAAGACCGCGATCTTCTGATTGAATCAAAATACATACGCACGGGAACGTCACCAAGCAAGGCATCTGAAGGTATTGCAGCCGATATTACTAAATACCCAAAAGACTCCCATATTCTTTTCCTTGTATACGATCCTTTACGCGCAATCAAAGATGACGAGACTTTTTGTAGTGACTTCGAGTCGACCGGCAGATGCACAATCTGCATTATTAGATAATTGAAAAGCTCGGTTTTCGAGATAAATAACGGACAAAAAGGGGCGGACTTAGTCCGCCCCCTCTCTATGCTAGAACGATTTTTGGTACCCAGCGTACGCAGTACCAGCGCCTACTCTTCTTGGCTGGCCGAGATCGGAATTACGCCGGGGAGCCACCAACTCTCCCAACTCTCGTCCACCTTGTCCTGGAAGTGTTTGATGTCTTCCGGGGTGAAGTGGGCGAAGCGGCCTTGGCGCATCAGGTAATCTTCCACGGGCTTCCGCTTCCGGATACCCTTGGCGATCGACCGGCTGGGGCCGTTCAGGGTCAGCTTACCCTCGATGATCTCGTATTGGACCCAGATTCCCGTCTCGATGGACAGCATCCCCAATTCGTGGGAGTACTTGGGGTCGTAGTCCCAGCCCTTGGGACAGGGATCTATGCTGTGGATGAAGGTGGGGCCGCCGATGGTCAGGGCGCGGCGAATCTTGTTGTTGAAATCCAACCCATAAGAACCGCAGGCGGTGGCCACATACTTAACGTTGGGATGGCCAACGGCGAGCATGGGGGCCATGTTTTTCTTCCAGCGGTTGTTCATGATCCGGGTCTCTTTGCCGGGGGGGCTGAACGTGGTGTTGGCGCCCCACGGCGTGCCGCCAGAAGCCTGGATATCGGTGTTGGCGTAAGACTCGTTGTCATAGCAGAGGATCAACAGGTTGTACTCATCGTGCTGCAGGGCCGCCGAGATGGCGGAGAGCCCCATGTCCATGCCGCCGCCATCGCCGCAGAAGGCAATGACG
>JADFPD010000013.1 GCA_022562475.1 Chloroflexota bacterium
GCCATCGGTTGTTCGCCGGATGGCAGGACGGCGAGCTGCTCTTCCGCAACAGGAATGCGAACGTAGAATGTTGTTTTATCATTAAATTTGCTTTCCGCCCACATCTCACCTCCGTGCTGCTGCACGATACCGTAGCAGATGCTGAGCCCTAGGCCGGTGCCATGTCCGGCAGCTTTCGTGGTGAAAAATGGCTCAAAGATCTTTTGGAGAACGTCGGCGGAGATTCCCGGACCATCATCACTGACGGCGGTCAAAACGTGCCCTTCTTCAACAGAGATCTTTATCCAGATATTGCCACCCCTTCCAGAGGCGGTCAGCGATTGCTCAGCATTGTTCAGGACATTGACGATCACCTGAGTCATTTGATGCTCATCGATCAAAGAGTAAGGGGCGTCGTGCGCAAAGTCCAAATGGACCTTGATCGATTTGATTTTGAAATCGAAGCTTTTCAGCTCCAAAGCCCGCTCCAAAATTGACGACATCCGCAAGACGGCCGGCTCTGTGTCCTTGCGGCGTGCAAACAACAGCAAATTTTGAACGATCTTGGCCGCTCGCTGGGCAGAGTCCGAAATCGTTTTCAAATCTGCGAGGGCTTCCTCAGGGAGATTAGAGCCGGCCAAAAACTCAGAGCAAAGAAGGATGCTGGTTAGGGGATTGTTGATCTCATGGGCGACCCCAGCGGCTAATTCCCCTACAGAAGCTATCCTACTCGCCTCGTTAAGGCGCGCTTCTGTTTTCTTTCGTTCTGTGATATCCCTGGACACGCTGATGCGGCCGGTGACATGACCGCTTGCGTCTTTGACCGGCGCCACTGTCAAGAGGATGTCCAGTAATTCACCTGATTTGGTTCTTCTAACCACCTCTCCGGACCAACCAGAAGTGAATCCGCGCTCCATGATTTCGTGTGTCTGGGCTTCTTTTCCTGGGTCCCTCATGGGGATAACTGCGATCGGCTGGCCTCGGATCTCCTCTTCGGAGTATCCATATAACTCTTCGAATGCACGATTTACATGACGGTAAACCATATCCGAATCCAAGAAAGCCACTGCTTCGCCGATGGAATCTAGGGCGATGGCAAGTTGCTCCTCCCGGCGATAGGCCAGAGAGTTTCGGACTGCCGGCGCGATCTGACTAGCGAGGCGCTCGACGATTACCCTTTCCCGCTGCCTGAAGGAATTTTTTTGCCAACTGAACAAATTGAATCCGCCGATCACCTTTTCTTCACAGATCAACGGAGTTTGAATCAGCGATAGGATAATGTTGCCGTCATTCTTTTGGAGCGGGCGATATTCGTTCGGCTGAGTTAAGTCGTCGATGATAACCGCACGACCCTCCTCAATCACGTGGCTGAAAATGGTACCGGCTAGCTCGATCGAGTCACCTTTTTGATATGAAGAACGATCGGGGTCGGAGACGAAGGCCACGTCGATCAAACCGCTTTCTTCATTCAACAAGATGACATTTGCGAGATCGAATTGGACGATCGTTTTCAATTCGTCGAAGAACCGTTTGTATACATGTTCGACGTCGAGAGTAGAAGTGATAATTCTTGATACTTCGTCAACCACTGCAATCTCGGCAGAAGTAGCTTGGAGTTGGTGATACAGATCGGCATTTTCAATCGCCGGTGCAACCTGGTTGGCGAGGCGTTCAACGATTACCCTCTCCCGTTGGCCGAAGCGATTTTTCTGCCGGCTAAACAACGTGAACGCTCCGATCATTCTTTCATCTGAAATCATCGGCGTCTGAATCATCGATCGAAATCCGTCATACTCAAACAATTGGTGAATTCGCGTTGACGCAAATAAATCGAGGGGTTGCGAAAGATCATCGATGATGAAGGTCCGGACGTCGCCAATCATATATCCGGGAATTGTACCGGAGAACTGAAATGAATCCCCGATACGAAATGAAGCAAGATTCGGGTCCGAAAGAAACACTATATCGAACATTCCGCTTTCTTCGTTGATTGAGATAACTCCCGCTAGATCGAATCGGATGATCGTTTTCAACTCATCGAAGAACTGCTTGTACACCTGATCGAGGTCCAATGTTGAAGACATGATCCGGGCCATCTCGTTCACTACCGAGATCTCTTTTTGACTCGCTTCTAGGTCCACAGACAGAAATTCCGAATCGAACTGGGACGCCATTTCATCTGCGATTGCCTCCAGCAGGTCCTGGCGCTCCTGGCTGAAATGGTCATGGGATTTTCCGGTGATATTTAGGATCCCCACGGGACCGCTGGCGCCGAACAGGGGAATCGAGTACATCGATTGGATTCCATTTACTAAAAGGTTTATTCTTGCGCCCGGTTCTTTGGCATAATGTGTGGCCAGCGCACTTTTCCCTGACTTGAACGCTCTTTGGGACATGCCTTTGTCCGACAATCTGATGAAGGTAGTTAAACCGCGGGCGTCCGGACCGTCAGTGGCTATCAACTTCAGGGAATCTGATTTGTTATCCAAGATTCTGATGGAAGCAGTCGCAGCGTCGACTAGGGGCACTACAATCTCTAAGACTTTTTTGGCCTTAGACTCAACCGTATCGCGCCTCGCCAAGATCTTCGAGACCTTGAACAGGGTTTCCAATTGTTCCGCGTTGCGGAATTGAATTTCTTCTGCCCGGGTTTTTTCGGCAAACAAACGAGATTTAGAGATAGCGCCCGAAATCTGGTGCGCTACACGGTTCGCCATATCCATGTCTTTGGCGAAATAGGCATTCGGGAAATTGGACGCGAACACCAATGCACCAAAATTATCAGCCCCCTCACTCAGAGGGACGCCGAGCAGTGACCGGAGTTGCTCTACAGGCCTTTCCAGACTCTTTCCGTTGGCAGAGACGTTGCTCTTTTCGAGCCTGCGCTCTTCGATCGAATCCGCAATGTCCTGAAGCCGATTCTGCATACCGGGAAATCGCTGGGAAATCGTTTGGCCCCCCTGTTCATTAACGATCACACCGTTCGAACCAACCACCTCCGAACCAAAAGTTTTGTCTGCAGATATATCGCGCTGTGTCTCGAAATCCTCCGCCCCAAACCCAGAAATATATGAGAGTTCGAGCCTTTGAGTTTCAGTATCGATGATATGGATTCCGATCCAGTCGAACGAGATCAGCTCTCCGGCGTGCTTCGCAAACTCAGGATAAATGTCACCGAGATCCAACGACGAGCCCACAAGCCGTCCGATAGCGGCGAGCTCTTCGCTATCTTCGGCCAACCGCAGATTTCCGAGGTTCGCCACTTTGAGGGCCTTCTCCGAATCGGAGAACTTCTGTAACGCTTCTTGGAGCCATCCAACCAACAGGGCTACCCCGATCAAGGCCAGGTGCCCAAAAGCCCCGCCTGACTTGAACCATTCGAACCAGGTAGAATCCAAGACGGTAAAAACCAGCAACGAATTGAAAGCAATGGCGGTCAGCGCCCCGGCAAGTCCCAGCCACTTTCCGTACTTCGCCGCGATTAGGACTACAGGTAAAGATGTGGCAATAAGAGCAGATTCGCCCAAAAACTTGACTAATAAGAAGCATCCGAGCGCACAAACCAGGGCAAAGGCCAGCGACGGTACAAGGCGGTCCGAGATGGGGTCATACGGGACCCCCGGCTTGATATTAGACAACAAATTCAATTTTCGACCGTCCAAAATATGCCTAAACTACAATGAGCCGACCACCCGGGCCTAGGCAGGCAGGTTCGTCGCTTGAAGACTCTTCTGTAAGAGCAGAGGTGATTTGAAAGACCGAACTATGGACATCTCTTGTCTCGGCATCGGAGTATAAGCGCGGTTATAATACTAGTATTAGACCATTCCGTCAAACAACGAAAATTACCCTTGTGTCGCGCTTCGGGGAGTGAAGGGTGGGCCGTGATCTACGTCGTAGGCGCCCTATTCGGGCAGGCCAACGCCGCCGCCGGGCGTTTGCGATTAAAAATTTAACTTCCGATTTACCGGCTCATTTCCAATATACCCCTAACGCACTTCCTGACTTCATCAAGGGTGAATGGTTTGTGCATGACGGCAACATTCATCTTGGATAAAAACGAGGCCGTCTCTGGGCTGGCCGTATCTCCGGTAATGACGATAATACGGCCGGCGATACGGTGGTCATATTTGATCGATTGCTCGAAAACTTCGATCCCACTAATGCCCGGCATCTTCAGGTCCAATAAGATGCAGTCGTAGTCTGATCCCCTGATCATATTCAACGCCGTTTCGCCGTTGTCTGCCTGGTCAACCGTCACTAAGTCGTTGCTGAGACTCTTGGCCACGAGTTGCCTGATCTCTACGTCGTCGTCGACAACCAGCAGCCGTCCCTTTGATCCTCCATCAGTCTTTTGTCTTTCCCGGATGGGAATATCAGAAACACCTAAACCATCGGAAATGGGAAGTTGGACGTAGAACGATGAACCTACGTCGATTTGAGTCGTAGCCCACATCTCTCCTCCGTGTTGCTGGACGATGCCGTAGCAGATGCTGAGCCCCAATCCTGTCCCTTCGCCTGCTCCCTTGGTCGTAAAGAAGGGCTCAAAGACCCTGCCGATCAATTCGGGATCGACTCCGGGCCCATCATCACGAATCTCCAAGACCACTGCCTCTGGCGTGGAGTAGGTTTTTATGGTGATCTCCCCGCCGTTTTTGTGGGATACCAAAGCCTGTTCGGCATTATTCAGAATATTCACGATCACCTGGGACATCTGATGACGGTCGACCAAGGAATCTGGCAAGTCATCTTCGAAGTCCAAAGTTGTCTTGATATTATTCACTCTGAAATCGTATTTCTTGAGTTCCAGGGATTGCTTGGCGATGGAGTCGAGCGCCATCGGTGTCCGCAGAGGGTCCTCTCGGCGAGCAAACAACAAAAGATTTTTTACGATTTTCTCGGCGCGCAAAGCGGCGTCTGAGATAATCGCCAGATCTTTCAGATGCTCTTCGGACAGGTCTGACTCGGCCAATAATTGAGCACCCAATAAAATGCTTGTCAGAGGGTTATTAATCTCATGGGCGACTCCCGCAGCCAATTTGCCCACCGCCGCCAATCGGCTCTGCTCGTTCAGATATTCTGCGGTCTTTTTTCTTTCGGTGATATCCCGCGAGACACTGATGCGGCCGATCACCTGCCCGCTCTTGTCCTTGACCGGCGTAACCGTCAAAAGAATATCCAATAAATTTCCGGACTTGGTCCTTCTATGCACCTCTCCGGACCAACCGTCCAAGATACCCTGCTCAAAAATTTCGCGGCCCTGCTCGTCGATAAAACCGGGGATCTTGGCAATCATGGCTATCGGTTGTCCCCGCAATTCATCTGCCGTGTATCCGAATGTTTCTTCGAACGTCCGGTTAACGTGTCGAATCCCAGCGTCCACATCCAAGAACGCGACAGCCTCGCCGATACTGTCCAAAGCAAGCGCGAACTGGTCTGCTTCCCGATATAAAATCGCATTGCGGACAGAGGGTGCAACTTGGCTGGCCAGGCGCTCGAGAATAAGTCGCTCCCTGTTACCGAAGTAATTCTTCTTGCTGCTATGCAATACGAATTCGCCGATTACCTTTTCCTCGAAAATCAGAGGCGTCACCATGAGGCTGAGCATTCCACGTCGAACTAACTGCTCCGATGCACGATAATCCGAATTAGTCATATCCGTGATAGTGATACCCTCTCGAATCTCTACCACTCGACTAAAGAGACTCCCCGCCAAGTCGAATGCCTGGCCGGCGATATAGGAAAGTGGGTTGGATTCGGTGGCATATCCGATGGTCGCTTGTTGGCCGTTTTCGCTCATCAACACTAATCCGGCGTGGTCGAAATCGATAAGTTTTTTCATCTCAGCGAAAAATTCGTCATACTTTGTTTCGATATCAAGGGTAGAGATAATGATTCGAGCAACCTCATCCGTTACCTCAATTTCTTTCCGAGTCCGCTCCAGAATTTCGGACAACCGTGCCGATTCGAAGAGGGCAGCGATGGCGCCCGCGATTGTTTCCAAGAGTTCCATTCTTTCTGGGTTGAAGTGGTCCGGGTTGCGAGAGGCGATATTCAGTAATCCGTTGGGTCCATCCGCACCGCGGAGACCGATAGAGCAGATCGATTTGAGTCCACGAGCGATAGCACCAGGAATCGCCTCGGGAACCTTTGAGTAATCCCCGATCATCACACTCTTACCCTCTTTAAAGGCCCGTTGTGAGAACCCCTCGTCGGCCAAAGACATGGAGTCGGGAAGCCCCAGGAATCTCAACCCGTCGCTGGCAACCAGGTCCAGAGTCTGCCTGTCCTCGTCTAACATCCTTAGGGCAACCGCATCGGCCTCTAATTTCTCCCGAATTATCGATGAGACCGATTCTGCTTTGGTTCGGAAGTCCGTCGGCCCCGATAGGGCCGCTGCAATCTCAGAGATCGTTTGCAGCTGCTGTGTCTTTCTGACTTGAATTTCTTCTGCGTACGCTTTTTCTTCTAGGATACGGGCGTTGAACCTCTCTTCGGATTCCCTCATTTCCCGTTCTGCATGCTTTCGGTCGGTGATGTCGCGATGGACTCCCACCGCCCCTACGACTGCGCCGTGTCGGTCAAATATCGGCGATCCACTGGTTGTGATATCGATAATCTCGCCGCTTTTCGCGACTCTCTGAGTGTCGTACGCTGCTAAATCTTTCCCATCGAACACCGTCGTATTGGTATCCTCAAGTTTTTGTAATTTATGAGGCGGGATAATTAGGTCGAAGGGTCTACCCAACGCTTCATCCGCCGAGTATCCATACAGCTTTTCGGCAGCGGCATTCCAAACCGTTATTCGATATTCAGTATCGATGGCGATGATGGGGTCATTAACCGACTCCACGATCGTGGCCAACCTTTGCAGGTCCTGCTCTGATTTTTTTCTTGCGGTGATGTCGCGTATGATTCCGTTGAAAGATCGATGGCCATCCAACTCAATCTCGCTGACCACCAACTCCAAGGGGAAAAAACTGCCATTTTTTTTCAGGCCAACAAGCTCACGGTCAATACCAAAATGGCCGGCAGAGATAATATCGGGGAGATTGTCTTGTTGTCTTTCTTGGTAGGTTTCCGGAATTAATATCGAGATATTTTTTCCGGTCATTTCATCGGCCGTGTATCCGAAAAGCTTCTCTAACGCTGGATTCAGAGACTCAATCACTCCGCTACCGTCCATCGTCAAAATCCCGCTGGAAGTGGACTCAAAGACAGCCCGAAGCTTATTCTCGCTGTTTCTTAGTCGTGAGTAGAGTTGAGAGTTTGCGATGGCGCCTGAAATCTGAGATGCTATCCGCTCCCCGATCAACACGTCGTTGTCGTCGTAGGCGTTCGGCTCCCGGGAAAGTAATCCGATAGTCCCCACCACCACATCGTCAGATATTAATGGTAGGGCCATGAAAGACATCAATCCGGCCTTGAACCCTGCCAACATGCTTGGGTATGCCTGAGATAGTTCACTTTCATCCATGCCTTGGACCACTTGCGCTCGCCCAGACTGCAAAGCGGTCAAAGCGGAAGACCCCTGCAATGGGATTACACTCCCGACCCCGTAGTCCGGTAGGTCCAAGCCTGAAACGTACACATTCTTTATTACACCCATTTCATTATCAACCAGGTTGATTCGTAGCCGGTCGCTGGGAATCAACCGACCAATTTGGGTCACCACCTGTTCAAAAACATCGTCGATTTCCAAAGAGGAATTGACAATTCTGCCAATTTCAGCCATGACCGCGTTTTCTTCCGCGACCCGTCTTTGGGCTTCCTCGGCCTTCGCTCGTTCCGAATACAATTGAGAGTTTGTGATTGCGCCCGCGATCTGATCGGCGATCGTGCTGAGCAGCCGGACATGTTGGTCGTCGTAGATATCGGATTCCCTGGAGTGGACCTGCAAGGACCCCGTCGTTTCATTTTTAGCCCGCAACGGCACAGCTATGAAAGATCGCATTCCAGTTTCAAGTAGCCGGTCCGACAAGTTCCCATGAATCGCCAACTCTTTTACACCGGACGCCCCGCAAACGATTGGGGATTGTGTCTGGGCAACCATCTCTGTAGCGGAACCGCCTAAAGGAAAAATATCTCCGGGTTCTCGTCCCGCTACCACATCTCCCCAAGCATAGGCAGTTTGCGCTTCTCCCTTCGTTAGATCCGCTATCGAAACCGAAATTCGGTTGAACGGTAGAAGATTGCTAACCATGCTTCCGAATTGGGCGTACACCTCTGAGATATCGACTGAGGAACTGATGATTCTCCCAATCTCCGCAATGACGGAATTTTCCTCTGCGAGGCGTTTTTGGGCCTCCTCGGCCCGTTTTCGTTCGGAATACAGTTGAGCGTTCGCAATTGCCCCTGAAATGTGAGAAGCGGCCCGCTCGGCGATCCATCCGTCTTTCTCGTGATATGCATCGGGCTTCAGGGACTGTAGTTCGATGGTGCCCGCTACGGTATCGTTGCAGACCAATGGCAGTACCATGAACGACCTTAAACCTGCCTGGAAACCTGCCACCATCCCTGGGTATTTCTGGGAGAGTTCATTTTCGTCCATACCCTGGGCGATTGTTGCACCCCCCGGTTGCAAACTGGACAAGACGGCGGACCCAGCAGTGGGCACTATATTCCCGACTCTGTGAGACGGGATATCCAAACCTGAGACGTATTCGGCTTTGAGCTCGCGAGTTTCTTGATCGAATAGGTTTATCGCTACCCTATCCAACGAGATCAACCTTTGTATCTCGCTCGCCACCCTTTCAAAGACTTCGTCCAGTTCCAAGGAGGAATTGACGATTCGGCCTATTTCAGCCATAACCGCATTTTCTTCGGCAAGCCGTCGTTGTGCTTCTTCGGCCCGCTTTTGGTCGGCATATGCCTGGGCGTTTACGATCGCCCCTGCGATGTAAGCGGCCATCCGCTCCCCGGTCTGCACGTCATTTACGCTATATGCGTTTGGCCGGAGGGACTGTAATCCGATGGTGCCCACCAAAGTTCCTTTGGAAATTAATGGTATGGCCATGAACGACTTTATGCCGACCTGCATTCCTTCCGACATCCTTGAGAATTCATCAAGAGGTTCATTTTCACCCATGCCCTGGCCAACTAAGACGTTCCCCAAATGCAACGCGGACAGGACCATGGACCCCTCGGTTGGAATTATTTTGCCAACCCGGCAGGACGGGATATCCAACCCTGAGACATATTCAATCTTGAGCTCGAGAGTTTCTTGGTTGAACAGATTGATCGCTATCCTGTCCGACGAGAGCAAGATTCGTATCTGGTTGCCAGCCTGCTCAAATACTTCCTCCAGGTCCAAGGAAGAATTAACGATCCGCCCGATCTCAGCCAACACTGAATTTTCATCAAGTTGTCGTACCGACTCGTCGGTGGTTGGTTTGGAGCCGCTGGTTCCTTTTTTGACATCCATAGCTGATCAGCTCCCCCGTGATACCTACCAATTTCGTGTTTCACACTAACCCAAATTCGGGGCGCGCGGAATGTCCGAAGACATGTGGACACAGTAGGTGTTCTTGGATCGATCAGGTCCGGAAACCCGAATAAGCAGGTCAGGGCCTATTGCCTAGACTCGTGTCTGGCCCTTTCTGGAGGTAATTGGGGTTGTGGCTTTCGCTCGTCAAGAAAACTTCGTAGCTGATTTAAAGAAAACGGTTTCAGCATCACCGCGAACGGCCCGGTCTCCATCGCCGTCACCATCATTTCCGAATCGGGATATGCGGTGATAATAACTACCTGTGCCGACGCATCTTTGCGCCGTATCTCTTGGAAGGTCTGGGCGCCGTTCATGCCCGCCATTATGAGGTCCAAAAAGATCAGATCGAAGGACTGATTTTCTAAGGCGGCCAGCGCTGCTTCCCCGGAATCTACGGCGGTGGCCTCCCATCGGTGATTTCGCAATGCGCGGGTCAAAATCGTGCGGACGTGGGCGTCGTCGTCCACCACCATTGCAGTTGGGACCTGTGGTTCCGGTAGAGCGGCGTAGGTCCCTTGAGCGACTTTTCGAACGATGTACCCTTCGCCGCTCAAAAGGTCCAGAGCTTGCTTTAGGGTGTTAAAAGCGACGTTATGCTCTTTGGCCAGGTCGTGCTGACGTGGAAGGCGGTCCCCGGGCAAGTAGACACCGTCGAGAATTTCTTGGCGGATTGCGTCCGCGACTGCGATATACCGTAATTTCTTGGGCATTAGCCGGAATCAATAACCCTTGGGTAGAGAATGGATTGAGGCGGCCATTGAGATAATACTAGTATTGAATTTGCTGGTCAACCGATGCGTAACTTCGAACAGATCACTTACAAGAACCCGGCCAAAAGGACCCATCACAAACAGGCAAAATAATAGGACGGAGATAGATCAACTTCCGTGGTTCGGATAGCGAACTGGCTGGGGAATCGCAAAATCCTAGATGAGGTTACGCCGGCAGGCTTCCGCCACGGCATGAGCCCGGTCGTTTACACCGAGGAGGTTGAATATATTCCTGAATTCCCTCTTTAATGTCGTTTCGCTGATGTGGAGTATGGTCGCCATCTCCTTGGAGGAAATTCCGTCAGATACCAACTTCAAAACCTCTTGCTGGCGCTCCGTGGGCATACCGTCTGTCTCAGCTAATCTACCCTTCGATGCGTGGTCCATCAGATGGCGGGTAAGCGAGGGGTCCACCGGCGATTGCCCCAAAGCCGCTTGGTGCATGCATTTTACCAATTCCCATGGAGATTGAGTCTTTAGGAGATACCCGTCAGCGCCGGCGCCAATGGCGGGCACTAAGTATTGCTCGCCATACGAACTTACGATTACAACTTTTACATCGGGATACTTGGCCTTGACCAGTTTGGTCCCTTCAACGCCGTCCAGCCCAGGAAGCTGGATGTCCATCAACACCATCTCCACGCGGTTTCTAGACAACTCATGGAGTGCATCCTCAACGCCTTCCACCTCTCCCACCACTTCAAATTCCCCATCTTTCTCCAACAGGCGTCGAAATCCTTCCCGGATCATGGGGTGATCATCCACCAACAATACCCTGGTCCGCCGCCCAACCCTCTCCCCCTTGTTACAGACCGCCGGCAATTCTTTCGCAGCTTCTACCATCGCTCGTTCTTAGCCTCCCGGACTTGGTGATTCTGTCGATATCTGTGTGTTAATGCACCTGCTGAGCTATACAATTCGGTATCTACCGCTCCAATCAGCCGCAATACCTCGAATCTTCCGATTTTCCGAGATTGCCCGCCTAATTATTTGAAGCAAGTCGCAAGATAATACTAGTATTATATGCCATCGTCAAGACAGGTTTAGCAATAATTTTTATTCCAGAAGCCGAGGTATCGCGAGTCTGACGATAGTCTAACCAGTCGCCGACGTTTGACTTGCAAGACCGTAATCAAACATCGGTAACGGCCTCTTAGCCGGCGCGCGCTCTTTGAAAACAACTCGTGCCCTACCCCGCTTGGCAACAGTTCAATGACTCCCAGCGACAGCGGTGAAACGCTGTGGAGCGACAACGGGTCCAAGAACGATACGTGTCTCTCGAAGATCGGAGACCTTCTAACTCCCCGGTACAACTCCCAGACCCCCTGACTCTCAAACCGAACGCTGCATTATCTACCGTGAACGGCCTCGTCCAAGAGACTAGGCAACGCTGTCCCAAAGCCATCGATTCCATACACGCCGATGAATAGACCCTTCGTGCTGAGCTAGAAGAGTATTCAGATGCCAAAAGTGATGGTTGTGGGCAACGCGGCTTAATGCGTGAGAATGCGTTGCAACCGAATGCTACGCGACGAACGGTATTGTGATGCTTAATAATTGGCCCACCGGTCATTCCGGCGAAATCTAGAATGATGAGAGAGCCGCGTAGAGGCAGGCTGGAAACCCGCCCCTACGTTTCTGTGCGGGGTCCTTTTTATTGCTAGTGGTGAATAAACCGTCTAGTGGACGTGGCCGTGATCGGCTGGTTTCTCTTCGTGTTCGTCGGAGATCAGCGTCTGGGCGGTGAGAATCATCGATGCCACGCTGGCGGCGTTCTCCAGAGCGGCGCGGGTAACCTTGGTGGGGTCGATGATGCCCTTGGCCACCATGTCGCCGTAGTCGTTGGCCATGGCGTCGTAGCCATAGTTGGCGGTGGTGTTATTCCGGACTTCCTCCAGCACCACCGCGGGTTCGCTCCCCGAGTTACTGGCGATGATGCGCAGGGGCATCTCCAGCGCCTTCCGCAAGATATCCTTCCCCACGGATTCGCCGGCGGGCAGAGACAGTCCGTCCAGGGCTGACATGGCCTGGATATAGGCCACCCCGCCACCGGGAACAACGCCTTCTTCGATGGCGGCCCTGGTCGCTGACAAGGCGTCTTCTACTTTAGCTTTGCGCTCCTTGAGCTCCGGCTCGGTGGGCGCGCCGATCTTCACCACGGCGACGCCGCCGGAGAGCTTGGCCAGCCGTTCCTGCAGCTTTTCTTTGTCGTATTCCGAAGTCGTCTCTTCGATCTGGACCCTGATCTGCTCCGTGCGGCCCTTTATGGCATCCGAAGTGCCATTGCCATCGATGATGGTGGTGCGGTCCTTAGTGGACTCGATCCGGCGGGCCTGGCCCAGGTCGGCGATGGTCGCCTGGTCCAGTCGGCGGCCGGTCTCCTCAGAGATCACCTGGCCTCCGGTGAGCACGGCGATGTCTTCCAACATGGCCTTGCGGCGGTCGCCAAAGCCGGGGGCCTTCAAAGCAAGGCAGTTCAAGGTGCCGCGCAGCCGGTTGACCACCAACACAGCCAGGGCCTCCCCGTCGATGTCCTCACCGATGATCACCAGGCTCTTGCCGACCTGGAGGACCTGCTCCAACAGGGGGACCAACTCCGCGGCGGAGGAGACCTTCTTGTCGGTAATCAGGACATATGGGTTCTCGATGACGGCTTCCATGCGTTCTGGGTTGGTGACAAAGTAGGGGCTGATGTAGCCGCGGTCGAAGTTCATGCCGTCAACGTATTCAGTCTCGGACTCGACGCCTTTGCTCTCTTCGACGGTGACGACGCCCTGAGCGCCAACCTTGTCTAACACGTCGGCCAGCATGTTTCCGATCTCTTGGTTGTTGGCGGACACCGAGGCCACCTGGGCCATCTGGTCCCGGCCTTCGATGGTGATGGAGTTCTTGCCCAATTCGGCCACCACAGCGTCCACGCTCTTGTCGATGCCCCGTTTGATGGCCATCGGATCAGCGCCGGCAGCGACGTTCTTGATGCCCTCCTGGATGATTACCTGGGCGAGGATGGTGGCGGTAGTGGTCCCATCGCCGGCAACGTCGTTGGTTTTGGCGGCCGCTTCTTTGATCAACTGCGCGCCCATATTCTCGAAGGACTTCGGCAGTGAGATCTCTTTGGCGATGGTCACACCGTCGTTAGTGATTACCGGAGCGCCCCATTTCTTCTCGAGAATGACGTTGAGGCCTTTGGGACCCAGGGTCAATTTCACGGCGTTGGCGACGGTGTTGATCCCATGGAGCAGCGCTTGTTGGGCCGCCTCGTCGCGGATGATCTCTTTGGCAGGCATTATTTTCTCCTTAAGATACGGACCGGAAGCCCTCTATCCGGCCGGTCCACTCGACGGTTATTAACTTCGTTAAGAAATGATGGCCAAGATATCGTTGGCCCCCAAGATAAGAAGCTCTTCTTCTTGGACTTCCACTTCGGTCCCGGCGAATTTCGAGTAGATCACGATGTCGCCGGTCTTGACTTCCATCTCAACCCGCTTGCCGTTCTCGATCACCCGGCCCGGTCCCACTGATACCACCTCGCCTTGTTGCGGGCGTTCTTGCGCGGTGTCCGGCAGATATATCCCGCCTTTAGTAACCCCTTCCTGCTCGCTGGGACGGACCACAACGCGGTCTCCCATGGGTTTCAGGTCGGTTGCCGTTTTGGCGCTGGTGGTCATTGCGGTGTCCCTTGCTTCGTCTGATTGTTGCCGGCGATCGTTGCCGGACTTAGCCCAATACCGGACTTGGCCCAATAAAGGATAGGACCGCACCTGCCAACGGTCAAGTTGGGCAAGTCCAACGCCCGGACACCGCCTCAGGTGGATTCTGGTTTAAACAGAAATACCCTCATGCTAGACTGCGCCCATGGCTTTCACGGCGGACCTGCACCTTCACTCGCGGTATGCCTACGCCTGCAGCAAAGACCTGACTTTGGCCAACATGGCTGCTTGGGCCAAGGTGAAAGGAATCCAACTTTTGTCCAGCGCCGACTTCACCCATCCCGCGTGGCTGGCCGAGCTGGAAGAGAACCTGACGCCGGCAGGGGATGGGGATTTTGAATTTGACGGCGTTAGGTTCGTTCTGGGAACGGAACTTAGCTGCGTCTATAAGCAGGGAGGGCGCTCCCGCCGCGTCCACCTGCTGGTCTTCGCCCCCGGATTCGAGGCCGTCCATGGCATCCGCGAGATGCTGACCGGGCTGAATTCCAAGCTGAACGGCGACGGCCGGCCAACGGTTGGGGCCTCGGCCCGTGACCTGACAGCCCGGTTGTTGGACATCGACGAGGCCTGCATGGTGGTCCCGGCCCACATCTGGACTCCTTGGTACGGGATGCTGGGTTCCAAGTCCGGGTTTGACGCTTTGGATGAATGCTTCGGGGACATGACGGCCCATATCCCGGCGGTGGAAACCGGGCTGTCCAGCGACCCCGAGATGAATTGGGGCGTGCCGGCTCTGGCGGGAAAGACCATCGTGTCATTTTCAGATGCCCATTCCCTGCCAAATATGGGCCGGGAACTGACTGTCTTTCAAGGCGATGCGGGCTACCGGGACCTGGCCGCCGGACTTAAGGTCAACCAGGTGGAGCAGACCATTGAGTTCTTTCCTGAAGAGGGGAAGTACCACCTGACCGGACACCGTAAATGCGGGATCAGCCAGACTCCCGACGAGACCGGCCGGACCGGGACGAGATGCCCCCAATGCGGCCGTCCGCTGACCTTGGGCGTCCTACACCGCGTGCGGGAATTATCCCAAGATGGAAGAGCATCGAATGAAGAGGAACGACGTCCTTACACCAAATTGGCGCCGCTCATTGAATTATTGGCCCATACCATGGGCAAAGGACGGTCGGCCAAGTCGGTGGGACTGGCCTACCACCGCGTCTGCGCCGAACTTGGCGGAGAAATAAAGGCATTGACCCAGGCCGGGTATGACGACCTCGAGCGGGCCGGCGGAGAAGCCCTGGCCATCGCCGTGACCAAAGTCAGGGACGGACAGGTCGATATCGTGCCCGGCTTCGACGGGCAGTACGGGACGGTGCGCCCAGCCGATTAGCGGGTTATCTGCTGGCTCTGGAAGAATCCCTGGGCCGGTCCAGCGCCAATACGACCGCCTCCAGCGTCACAGGGTCATAAGATGCAAGGGCAACCTTCTGACCCACCGCCAGGTCCTGTGCCCCCAGCGTCCGGCCTTCTTGGGAGATCGCGGTCCCAGAGTTGATCTTCAAACTGATCAGGTCCAACCAGATATTGGAAACGGTGATTCGAACTTCGCCGCCGAAACCGCCGGTCACCCCTCTGATTATGCCGGTGAAAAGTCCTGGTTCCGGCGCCTTAAGACTGAGCACCACGATCTCTCCGGCCTGTCCTCCGGAGCCGTCGGCCGTCCGCACCCTGGTGTTGGGCCTTACCAGGTCGCCCAATCGCACATCTTGGATGGACACCCGGAGGCCGTCGCGGCGGATGGCGGTACCTGCGTGATGAGTGAATGACCGGAATCGGCCATCCGTCGTCCTGATCGTCAGATTGCCGTCGGCGAACTTGGGGATGAAGCTGTGGACTACGCCGCTCACCAATTCCTCATCGCGAAGCGGCGGCAGTGACTCCAGTTCCAACAGACGGTGGGATGCAGGGTCGAAACGGGCGAATACGTTGGACCCTTCCATCGACGAGTCCAAGTCAGCGGGCGCGCCGTTCCGGTAGACCGAGGCCCGGGGGGCCTGACCCACGGTATGTAACGATATCGGTTGTCCGGTGGCTTGGTCCAAGATGCTGATGAAGGACGCGGTGGCCCGTACGTCCATCAGGGTTCCCTGGACTTCCCCCCGGCCGGCGCGCGCAGCCAGTTGGGCGGAAGAATCGTTGGAGAGAGTGTTGCCGGCCATCACCGTGACCCGGTTGGCGCGATTCCCGGAGATGGCGTACCGGACGGTTATGCGGCTGGCCAGGTCGAGCTGGCCGGACTTGATCCGCTCTCCGAACAGGGCAACCGGAGTCGTATCGGACATCTTAACCATCACCGCCTGCCCTGAGGCGGGCTGAACGGTTATCAGCATCGCCGAGCTGGTTGCATCCATCGAAGTGGCAATGGATGTTACCAAGCCGGTCACGTCCGCGGACGGAGCTCCGATGTGGTGTTCGGAAAATAACCTGGTGTACGCCTCGTCGGCCTTGGCCATCGCGTCCTGCCAGCCGTCGTAGGGCTGGCCGTTGACCAGCATCGATAGGTTGCGCACTCCGTGCTCGGCCAACCGCCAACGCAGTGCCGTCATGTTGGCCGAGGCCTGGGAAGAGTCAATCATTTTGTTCAAGGCCAGAGCCTGATAGAGACGTTCGGCCCCGGCGAGCGCTCGGTCGATCGCGGTAGCCGTCAGGCTTCCGGTGGCAAGGTCCTGCTCCAGGACGACGGTCACCACTTCACCAATAGGCGCCTCTTTCAATGTATCCGTCGTGATGGCCGTGATCTGCAGTCCGGAGCCATCCCGCAGCGTAAGACTTCCCGGCCCACTTGCGTCGGCGGGATCCGATCCGGTCACGATCCCGGTAAAATGCCGGGTCCGCACCGGCCGGCCCACGACGGCGAGGACCGATACGGCCCGTGAGCCCTCGGTCATGACGGCCACAGGGGCGCCTTGAGCAATGTCGGAGACGGATGGCGACTCCCATCCGTGGATGGCGACGGTCGTGCCGGCGTCGATGGATAGAGTTACGGGGCCTGAGCCGGTCCGCAGTTCGAGTTTGGAAGGCGTAACCGAGATTACGTTGCCAAATACTCCGGAACTGCCAGGCCCGTCCAGAAAGATGACCGGCCGCACCAGCGCCTCGGTTTCCCTCGCGATGGAGGTGGCTACCACCTCAATGACCAGTGGGTTCCTGGCCTCGGAAAGGTCCAAGCCGACTGAGAAATTGCCGTCAGGGTCGGTGAGGACCAGACGTCCGTTCACACTAAGAGTAGCATCCGGGGATGTAACGCCGGTCACGAATATCCGGTTCATGCCGGTGACGAGATCGACCTCAGCAGAGGCGAGCCGCAGCATCAAGGCCTGAGTCTGGGCTTCGATCTTCGGAACGGACCTGGACTGGGCTTCAGGCGTGGCAGTGGGCACGGCTTGCTCTTCGGCGCCGCATGCGGCCACCAGCCCTAGAACCACTACGATTAATGCGATTGCCAGACGCTGCCGATTCATGTTGATTCCTCTATATGCCTAAACGCCCGCTTCATCGGTATGTTCCAAGTTTAAAGGCATCAGAGGCCCGGCCCACGACTACGTTGGCGACCGATTATGTTAAAATCAGCATCGGCAGGCGGTGCTCAGAATCGTTCAACTAATCACCCAATTCCGCAGCGCGGTCCAATTGCAAGAAACCATTCCAGTTACTATTCGACGGCTTCGCGTAGATGATATTGACCAGGTCGTCGCCATCGAAAAAGAAGCGTTTTCACCCCTCTGGGTCAGCTCGTCTTTCAAACGCGATCTGAACAATAAACGCGCCAATTATCTGGTGGCGTGTTTCGACGAAGAAGTTTCGCCCGAAGAGATATTAGCCGAGATTGATTCAGACAAACCGGCCCAAGAGGAAAACCCTCGCCCCCCCAAACTCTGGGCGCGGGTGCTGGGGCGATTTGGCTTCTCCTCCAAAGATGGGCCCGGAGATGTGGATGACATCTTCGACATCGCCGGTTACGTCAGCGTTTGGTACCAGGGCGAAGAGGCCCATATCACCGAGATTGCCGTGAAAGAGACCCTGCGCGGCCGGGGAATCGGAGAATTGCTGCTAATAGGCTCCCTCAAAGCCGCGATCGAGCACGGCTCCAAGGTGATGACCCTGGAGGCGCGGGTCTCCAACTTCATCGCCCACCGCCTGTACCAGAAATACAACTTCAAGTCGGTGGGCATCCGCAAGGCCTATTACTCCGACAACCGCGAAGACGCGGTCATAATGACCACCGTTCCGATAGACACACCCGAGTACCACACGCTGTTCGTCGGGTTGCAGTCCACCTATCAGACCCGTTGGGGACGGATGGAAATAGATGAATACTGAGGAGGGGACCTAGCCGCGGACCCAACGAATGGTGTGCAGCCGGGATACATTTACATAACGAAAATTAGCCAATGGAGTTGGCATTCGCTGTTTGGCGATGGAAGCCGTAAATTTCTGATGCGTATCACATTCAAATCAAGTTGACCAGCCGCAGTCGCGTTGTTAGAATGGCTCGATGTGCCCCAGGCTAATTGAAGCTTGTCCCAACGGTATCCCGAAAGGGTATCCTAAGTGGTATTGACCGTGGGGCCGGTCCATCGAGTCAGGCTTGATTAACGAGTGATGTTGGTAATAGGGTTAACGGGTAGCATCGGCACCGGCAAGAGTGAAGCTGCTCGTCATTTAGAAGCGCTGGGAGCCTCGCTCATCAGTGCCGACCAGGTTGGCCATGAGGCCTATACCCCCAACACAGAGGCATGGGAGCGGGTTGTTGCCGCCTTTGGCGACGGTATCTTGCAAGAAGACGGGGAGATCGACCGGCGCAAATTGGGGGACATAGTGTTCTCAGATGCCGGTCAACTGGAAAAATTGAACCGGATCATGCATCCGCGGATGGCGCGGATGGTTGCGGACAAGATCGAGGTCCTGCGCAGCCAAGGAGTAGATGTGGTGGTGGTGGAGGCGGCCCTGCTCTTTGAGGCAGGATGGGATTCCTTGGTGGAAGAAGTGTGGGTCACCGATTCACCGGAGCAGAATGTCATCGAGCGGCTCAAGCAGCGCAACGGCCTATCCGAAGAAGAAGTTCGCAAGCGGATAGCTTCCCAGATGGACCGGGCCGAGCGGTTGGAAAGATCGGACTTTGTAATAGACAACTCGGGCGACCTGGTAGAACTGGAAAAGGCCATCAAAGAATTGTGGGACCGCCGGGTGCCGCTATAGCAAATAGATAGTGGCATAGCAGAGTAATTAAAAAAGGACCGGGAAACATAATGGTTGAAACGGCAGCGCCAACTTTCAAAGAATATGCGATCGAGGAATTCCTGGTTAGGGACGAACCTTACTACCGGCCGATCGGCGACGAGATTGAGCTATTCACCGCCGCTTACCGTCAGCACATCCCGGTCTTGTTGAAGGGTCCAACGGGCTGCGGCAAGACCAGGTTCGTGGAGTACATGGCCTGGCAGTTGGGCCGCCCCTTGGCTACTGTTAAGGAGAAGGGCGGTAAAGAAGAACAACTGAAAGCCGGCGAGATTCGTGTCCCTCTGATTACCATCGCTTGTCATGAAGACCTAACCGCCAGCGACCTGGTCGGCCGGTACCTTCTGGATGCAAACGGCACTCGCTGGATCGACGGCCCCATGACGCGGGCGGTCAAAAACGGGGCGATCCTCTACCTAGACGAGGTTGTGGAGGCCCGGAAAGACACCACGGTGTTGATCCACCCGCTGACCGACCACCGGCGCATCCTGCCCATCGAGAAGACTGGCTCCATCATCGAGGCTGATGACCGGTTCCTGCTCTGCGTTTCCTACAACCCCGGATATCAGAGTGCGCTTAAAGACCTGAAACACAGCACCCGCCAGCGGTTCATCTCCATCGAGTTCTATTATCCTCCGGCCGATATCGAGACTGAGATCGTCCAGCGAGAGAGCGGCTGCTCCAAGGAACATGCCGACTCCCTGGCCAAGCTGGGCGAGAAGATCCGCAACCTGGAAGAGCACGGTCTGCAAGAGGGCGCCAGTACCCGTCTGTTGATCTACGCCGCACGGTTGATGTCCGAAGGTATCGAGCCGCGCCGCGCTTGCCAAGTGGCCATCGTCTGGACCTTGACCGACGACCACGAACTGCAGCGCAGTCTCGAAGAAGTGACGTCCTCAATCTTCGAGTAGGGGATCACATGGGTCAGACGCCGCCGGAGCTTTTGAAACGCGCGCTGGCGAAGCGCGTCGTAGAAAGGGTCGATGGCGACGGATTGACGCCTTCAGCCGTCATGGTCCTCCTTTACCCCAAGGACGGCGAATACTGTATCCTATTGAACAAGCGGTCGGAGCTGGTGGAGCACCACAAAGGGGAGATATCCTTCCCCGGAGGCGCCAGAGACCCGGAGGACCGGGATTCATTGGAAACTGCCCTCCGTGAGACCGAAGAAGAGATGGGAATCAAGCGAGGCGACATCACCGTGATCGGAGAGATGGATGAGGTCGCCACACGGAGCAATTTCCGGGTGCAAGTGTTCGCCGGCACCATAGAATATCCGTACAAATTCAGTCCCAGCCCCATCGAGATTGCCGAAGTACTGGAATTCCCGGTTTCCGCGCTGATCGACCCGGCCAACCGCCGGACGGAAACGCGTTGGGAGAACGGGCAACCGGTGACTTCCTACTCCTACGTCCACCAAGAGCACGTCGTCTTCGGGGCGACTGCCAGAATCCTCCAGAGTTGCATCGATATCCTAGATGACAGACTGGAAAGCGAGGGACACCAAGTTGACTAGTGGTCCTATTCCTGAGATTGAAGCTGAACTTGCCAAACTGCCGCCGGCCGTGCTCGAGGCCTATAACGAGGCCAACGGCGCAGTAAAAGAGTCCTTTGGCGAAGAGGAGATCGGCCTCTGGGCCAAAGAGGGCCTGACCATCGGCACCCAGACGGTGCGCTCCTGGGAGTCGGCCATCGAGTATTACCGCGTCAGCCCAGAAGTCAGCAAATTCCTGTCCTTCCCGTCGTTCATGCAATGGGCCCGCTGCGGCACCTACTTGGCTCAAGACTCGCCAACACTGGCCGTGTCCTTCTTCAAAGCCAGCGTTTCCATAGTCCCCAACCTCAGGCCCCAATACATACCCCGCTGGGCCGGCCTGGGCCGCAGTCTTTACAAAGGCACCTGGAAGTCCAGCACCCTGGCCGCCAAATTCTTCGAGGTCAGCCCGGACCTGGTCCGGAACCTGCCCTTCTGGGACGTGGAAGTATTTGCTTCATTGATCGAGGCTTTGTCCTACAAGTCCTACGACGTTGCCGGAGAGTGCTTGGTATTGGGACGGGATGTACTGCCGGCCATGGGCCGGGAGCGGGAGCCTTTCTTGGCCATGTCGCGAGCCCTGATCGACACCAGTTGGCGGGAGGTCAAGACCTGCCTGGAATTGGTGCCCAGAGCGCTCCAGTTGGTGGATGAAAGCCAGACGGGCCGGTTCCTAAAGTTGGGCGAGCGCCTGGCCAAGGTTGGCCTCCGGAATACCTCCCGGTTCTTGTCCGACGGCACCCAGGCCCTGAGCAAGGTGCCCCAGGGGTCTCAGGGCTACATACTTGACCTCTGCGACGCCCTGGTGGTGATCACGCCCGATGCCGTTCCGCCATTCCTGAAAAGTCTGGACAGTGTCCTGAACCGCATCACGGTCAGCCAACTGGATACCTGGTTCCAGCATGGGGCGCACCTGCTCCAAGAAAACCCCGAAAGCGGCATCGCATTCTTCAAGATAGAGTCCAACAAGTCGGAGTCAATGCTGGAGACTTTGTCTTCAAGCCTGGAATTGGACCGGGTAAAGGGCATCTTGCGGCTGTATTGCCGGGCGCTGGCGGGCACCGGCCTGGAGATACTAGACACTCAAGAATTGGTGCGACGCAATATCGGTTGGGTGGACGAGGACACTGCGTCAACCGACGGCACCAAGATATTCCTGCCTCCAGTGGTGGACCACTACCCCAGCAAGCAGGACAACTTCTCTTGGTTCAAGGTTGTCTCGACCCATCAGGTGGCCCACCTTGAGTTTGGCAGCTTTGAGTACGAATTCGAGAAACCGGCCGCTCTGTTTGAAGACCGCCGCCACGAGACTGAACAAAAGATGCTCGAACTGAAAGAGGCGGAGCGGGTGGCGGCCAAGGAAGAATATGAGATGGCCGCCCGCCTTCTGACTTCTGGAGCGGAGGGCGACGTGGATATGTCGCCGGGATACGAGGACCCCAACGCCATGGGGAGCTTGCGCACCTTCACCGACATCGGCCGGTTCTTGGAGATATTCGAGAACGGCCGCCTGGTATTCGACATCTTCACGGTCTTGGAGGACTGCCGCCTGGATTACCGCATCAAAGTGGAATATCCGGGCATCCAAAAGGCCTCCTCGCGTGTTCAAGGCGAGACCCTGGAAAAGCGTCCCAGGATCGAAGATATGCCCTTGCAGCAGGGCATGGTGGAGCTTTTGATCCATATGAGCTTGGACAAGTTCCAAGACCTGCCGGTGGCCATAGAGTACAAAGAAGCCGGAGAGATGCTCTCCAGGATTCTCCATCAACTCCGCACCGCGGAAGCAGATGTGGAAGACACGGCGGAGGCCACATTGCGGGCCTACGAGATCATCTCCCGCGTCCCCAACGAAAAGGAAGAAGATGACCAGTTCGAGGAGCAGGACCTAGAGGAGCCGGGCGACTTCTCTGAAGAGGACTACCAATCCCTGGTCGACCAGTTGCAGGCCGGGATGGACGCCTCTTCCGACGGTGGCGACGGAGAGTCCTACGAGTCTCCCGACCCGGTGGACTACCGGGGAGATTTCAAACCCGAGATGGTCCAACTGCTGACCAAGCTGCAGGCCGACAGCGGCGGAGATGGCGAGGCCCAGGCCATGACCCAGGAGATGCTGGAGCAACTGCTTCAGGAGAGCCCTGAGTTGGAGCTGGACGCCGAGCAGGGCGAAGTGGACAGCAACATGAGCATGTTCGCCCAGAATATCATGAAAGAAGCCGGCGCCCCGCCGCCCAATTCCCAGCCGGGAGAGGGCTACGGGCCGTTGCTGCACGATGATGATGGCGGCGGCGAGTTGGAGGCACGGGAGCCCGAAACCTTTGTCTACGACGAGTGGGACTTTCGCGCCAACGACTACAAACCCCGTTGGTGCATCGTGAAGGAAAAAATGGTGGAAGAGGGCGACGCTACCTTCTACCATGAAGCACTCAAAACTTATAAGGCGCTGTCCAATCACATCCGGCGTCAATTCGAACTGATCATGCCGGAGAGCATGCGCAAGACCTACCGGTTGATGGACGGCGAAGACATCGACTTGAACGCGGCCCTTGAAGCCTGGTGCGACCTGAAGATGGGCGTTCCGCCCGACGAGAAGATCTACTGGCACCGGAAGCGGAACCGCCGGGAGGTGGCCGTGGTCTTCCTCCTAGACATGAGCGCCTCCACCGCCGAGGCCATTGACGAAGGCCGCCAGACGGTGGACGACCGCGACGCCCCCGACGACCCGGTGGAGTACATGGTCTGGCTGCGCCGCCGCCGGGAAGGGCTGGTGCGCCGCAATTACAAGCGGATCATCGACCTGGAGAAAGAGGGCACAACGCTCCTGATCGACGCCCTGGAGTCCATCGGCGACACCTACGGGATATATGGTTTCTCCGGCTACGGCCGGGAGAACGTGGAGTTCTACGTCATCAAAGACATCGACGAGGACTTCAGCGATAAGGTCAAACGGCGGATCGATAAAATCACCCCGCTGCACGCCACCCGCATGGGCGCCGCCATCCGTCACGCCACAACCAAGCTGGAAAAACAGGATGCCAAGACCAAGATAATGTTCCTGATCAGCGATGGCCGGCCCCAGGACCGAGGCTACAGCCGTGAGGGAGTGGAGAAGGAATATGCGGTCCACGACACGCACATGGCGCTGGTGGAAGCCCGCCGCAAGGACATCATCCCGTTCTGTCTCACCGTGGACAAGTCGGGCCACGATTACTTGAAGAGCATGTGCGGAGACATGGGCTACGAAGTCCTGGCTGACATCTGGTCCCTCCCGGAGCGTTTGCCGATGCTATACCGCCAACTCACCAGCGTGAGATAACCGGGAAAGCAACAAGGGTAATATAAATAGGGCCGTCCCGATTCGATCGGGACGGCCTTCTCATTTTGTTTTTCAGGCTTACGCCGGAATCCAGACCGGCTACGCTATTGGATCGTCATCCCGCCCCTACGGACGTCCATCGATACGGCTTACGGCGGATCAACGGATTGTTGGCGCACGGGAGGGGTGATCACGCTGGGCGGGACTGGTGGCATCGGCCCTAGCCGGTCTCTTCCACCAACCGGCGCAGTTCGATCAAAGCTTGGTTCGGGACCCGGCGCTTGATGGTCACCCGGCGGGGAGGCAGTCGCATCTCCATCTCGCGGGTCTTCTCTCCGTTGGTGACGGAGATGTAGGCGAGTCCCAAGGGCTTCCCCTCGAACTCACCGGGTCCGGGCACACCGGTCACGGCGACCCCCAGGTCGGCGTTGAGGTTGCGGCGCACCGTGTCGGCCATTGCGTTGGCCGTTTGCTGGCTGACCACTCCGTGTTTTTCCATGACTTCGGCGGGCACTCCGCAGGCTTCTAGGGCCGCGGCGTCGTAGGCGACGTTCCCGCCTTTGAAATAGCTCATGCTGTCGGGACCGTCGGTGATGCTATTGGTCAAGGCGCCGCCGGTGCACATCTCCATGACGGCCACGCTCAGACCCTTTTCCAGGAGGGACTTTCCGGCGGCTTGCTCCGGGGTCTCATCATCGTAGCCCCAGATGTACTCGCCCAACCGGTCGTGGATGGCCTGTTCCACCGGCATTATCATCTTTTGGGCGGACTGGCTGTCCCGGGCCCGGGCGATGACCCGTAGGTGGATGCCGTCGGCCTTGGAATAGATGCCCAGGTATGGGTTATCGACGCCGAAAAACTCGGAGATAATCTCATCCACGGCGCCTTCGGACAGTCCCATGGTCTTGATGTTGCGGGTGATGGTCACTTCGTCATTGACCAGTTCAGCCAATTGGGGCTCCACCTGCTCCTCCCACATGGATTGGTTCTCGCCCGGCGGACCGGGCAGGCAGATGACTATCTTGCCGTCCCGCTCCGCCCACCAACCGGGCGCGGTGCCGTTGCGGTTGGGTACGAACCGGGCGGAAGGAATCAGATTGGCCTGTTTGATGTTGTGTTGGGGCATGGGCGTGCCGCGGGCGGCGAAGTAACGCTCCAAGTTGTCCACCACCTCTTGCTGAATGGTGGGGGTCTCGCCGAAGGCCGCAGCGACCGCTTCCCTGGTCAGGTCGTCCTGGGTGGGCCCCAGCCCGCCGGTGGAAAAGATGATGTCGGAACGCTCCATCCCGCGCTTGAAGGCCTCCGTCAGCCTGGGGAGGTCATCTCCGATGATCGAGACCCATTGGAGTTCTATGCCCAGGGCGGGCAGCCGGCTGGCGATCCAAGAGGAGTTGGTGTCGGTCAACTCCCCCATCAGCAGCTCGGTGCCGATGCCCATTATCTCTGCCTTCAAATCTACTCCTGGTTAACACCATGTCAGATTTGGGTGCGCCGCCCGCTTATTCCGCCAGCACCGGGTCGGTGGCCAAGGCGATGATTGGGTCGATGCGGGACGTGAGCACCCCGTAGAGGTTGGTGTCCTCGCTGACCAAGCTGCCGGTTATCACATCGACGTAGCGGTGATTCCCATCGGGAGTGACCCCGCCGATGTGGAACTCAATGGCCGACAGTCCGCCCAGCCGCGGAATCACGACGACAGTGTCCGGGGGGTCCAGGCCATACTTCGTTGGGTCGTCGATGTTATGGGCGATTATCTGGTCCACCCTGGGATTGAGCAACATTAGCAGAGACTCGGCCCATGCGCCTTGGTCCACGAGTTCGGGGGTCTCGCCGTCCAAGAACCACCTTCCGGTGCCGTCTTCAATGACATACCTGGTGTCATCGTCGCCGCGGAAGAACTGCACCAGCAAAACGTCCCTCGCTTCGATCTGATAAAGGCGGCCCACGGGTGGGTCGAAGGCCAGACGGTTTACCACTTGCGCCCACTCGAAGGGGACTGTGAATAGGGCGTCATCGCCCACCAGACGGGCGTATTGGTTCTCGTTGTCGGGCGTTGGGATACCCAGATGAAACTCCAACGAGTTTCCGTAACGGTCGATGACCGTAATCGCGGTCTCGGGCGGGTCCAAGCCGAACCCGGCTGCGTCGTCGATGGTATCAGAGAGCGGCCGGGTCACCCGGGGGCCGCTAAGTAGTAGCGGAGTGCCGCCCCACCGCTGTTGGAACACTGGTATATCCGGACTAACTCCCGGTTCGCCCGCGATGTACCAATCCAGGCTGGCCGGGCTCCGGAAGAAGGAGATCTCTTTACCCTGGTACACCAATTCCAGCGCTACAATGTCTCCCTCGTTGATCCGGTAAAGCCAAGGGCGGGTAGTTTTGGGCTCGTTGGAATCGGTGAACCTGAGGACCAGGAAGGTCCCTCCGAAGATCAGAAGGACCACCACCAATAGGATTGAAAGTCGTAGATTCATAGATAGGACCTGTGGAAAGAGTGGGCCTGGTCAGGCTGGCTTCTCAGAATTCCTGGCACCTCACGGGGTTTATCTCCGCACCCACCAAACGAAGGTGGCCATCAGCCCCATGATTCCCGGCAGGAACAACCACGACGAGAACCTGACGAAGTCATATTCGTTGGCGTCTAGGTTGAATTCCCGGAAGGCGAACACCTTAGGGCGGATGGATACCAGGGAATAGTCGCCGACCAAGAAGTTGGCCGAATTCAAGAACAGGTCGGACCCGCCGCCCTGGTTGTAGGAACTGTTGGATAGAAAGTCGGAATCGCCGAAGACGATTATGTCGGAGATCTCCGACGGTTCCGGCTGGGAGGTAGGCGCTTGAGAGCCCACCTGTCCGATCGATTGCACTCGAACAACGGGAACAAATGGGCCGGATGGGTCAGCTCCGGCGCCTCTGGTGATGGGGTCGGTCCGGTCTGGCTCATCGATCAGATAGCTGTTGGCGCTGGTGGCCGCCAGGGGTATACCGGTCCGTAAGTTGTCCTGCACCAACCCGATAGCCGTGGCTCCCGGCATAAATACAGCCTGCAGCCGCTCTCCCTTGGGCAACGTTATCTCTAAGGGCGCCTCGGGGTTGAAACTCTGCAGGCTCAGGGTCTGAGGCAGGCCCGGCACCGAACTGCCCACGTCACGGATATATCCAGTGGATATCAACAAGCCCCAATCCGCGAAAAAGTTCCTGAACGATTCAGGCGAGTCGGGTTCGGCTAGGAAGATCATCCGGCCGTGCTCCCTTCTGAGCGTGCCGTCTGATTGGACGCCCTCCAGGTATCGGTCAAGGGCTGCTTCGTGGGCCTCCGGCAAGCTGGATGTTGGTCCGGCGATCACCACAAGGGCGGCGTCCAGGGGCACCTCTACATCGACATTCGTGGAGTCCCAGCGCATCTCTTGCACCTGGTAGTTGTCGCCCTCGAGACCTGAGCGCACGGCCGCGTAGCCGTCGGAAGTGCCCCCGTTGATATCACGCTCTCCGTGGCCGGAAAGGAAATAGATCAGCTTTTTCTCGCTGCCGGTGGCCACCAGGGTACTGGTGACCAGGTCTTGTTCCAGTTGCGTATAGCTGGCGTCGGTGGGTTGCAAAACATCGAACCGCCCACTGTCCATGCCCTCCACCACCACTATCTCGGTCACGAATCCGGCGGGCCGCGCACCGAAGTACTTGCTCACAATCTCTGGTTTCAGGTCGGGATCAACGACGCGGTAAGTAAATTTGCTGGTCCGCGAATCGAATTCCTCAAGGGTGTTCAGGACCTTGTTGCGCCGCCGGGCCAGTTCGGGCGAGTCGGTGTCGTCTTCGTCTTTGTAGAAAGCGGTGGCCCGGACGTCTTCGCTCAGGTTGCTGAGCACGTCTTTGGTGCGGTTGCCCAAACTGAATTGGTTGGTGGCGGTGACATCCATCCGGCGGTTGTTCTCGAACGACACGACGTTTGCCACCACGATGATCCCGGTGAACGCGACCACTAATATCAAAGTGTTGGCCCCATACCGGCCGGTACGGCTAACGAATGCGGTCAAAACGTTGCTGAACAACACCGCCCCGACGCCCCCGAGCAGTATCGCTCCGATCGCGATGTCGATGAAGCCGTAGAGGCGCATGGAACTGATGAAAGCCACCACGACGATGCCGGTGACCAAGCCGATTATCCCTGAAAAGATAAGGGGTCCGCTGTAGGTGACGACCAAGTCCAAGGCCGGCTCGAAAAAGGTGATCAGCGGCTGCGAGAGGACCTCATCCGTGGCTTCAGCGCTAGGCCTTGACGTGGCAGCCTGGCTGTCCGCCGTCTCAGGGGCGGGGCGGTCCGACCGGCGGCGCCGGCGCCAGTCCCTTGGGCGTTGGCCCGCCCCTTCCCCGCCATCTTGTGTGGATGAACTGGTCATGTTAACGCCACCTACGGGATTCCAAAGTCCGTATCGACAGGAACAGGAAAAAAGCGATGACGCTAATGAAGTAGACGATATTCGTGGTGTCGATCACTCCCCGGGAAAAGTCATCGAAATGGCCGCGCACGCCCATCTCTCCGATGATCTCGCCGGCGAGGCCGCCCACGGCACCGAAGGCCCGGTCGGCGAAGAACATGGCCAGCAGGATCCCCATGGCAACAACCGCGGACACGATCTGGTTATTGGACATGGTGGAGGTGAGCAGGCCCACCGACAACGCGGCCGAACCGTAGAGTATAAATCCCAGGTAGCCGGCGTAGATGGGCCCCGGGTCCGGGTCGGCGTAGACAAACAGCAATATGGCATAGAAGAAAGACAGGGCCACTAACACCAGGAAAAATACGAGACTGGCCAGGTATTTGCCTATGATGATCTCCCAGTCGCGGACCGGCGAGGTCAACAACAGTTCTATGGTGCCGAGCTTGCTCTCCTCGGCCAATAGCCGCATGGTGAGGGCTGGGGCCAGCAGTATGAACACCACGATGGCGCCGTCGAAGAAGGGAGTCAGGGTGGCTTCCGGAAATGGGTCGCCCAAGTCCTGGGTGAAGAAAAATCCGGTTAAGGCCAGGAAGATCAGACCTACGATATAGGCGGTTGGGCTGCTGAAATAGATCTGAATCTCTTTCCAGGCCACAGCCTGAACCGTCCGCATCCCTATAACTCCTCATGGGTAGTGAGACGTAGGAAGATCTCTTCCAGGCTCATACCCACCATCTGCAGACCCCTCAGGCTCCAGCCGTTGCCGATAACCAGTTGGGAGATCGTATCCCGCAGGTCTTGGCCGGCTTGGGCCTGGATCGTGTAGGTGTGGCGGCCGTCGTTATTGACGTGGGTTACTTCGTTCACGCCCCTGATGCCCTTCAGGACCGGAAGCACCTCCGCGGCAGGCCCCCCGATCTCCACTTCTAGACGATCCACCCCCTGCAGGCCTTCAGCTAGGTTCTTGGGGGTGTCTTCAGCCACGATGCGGCCTTCGTTTATGATCAATACCCGGTCGCAGAGCATGCTTACTTCGGGGAGGATGTGGGTGCTCAAGACCACGGTCTGGTCTCGGCCCAGGTCCTTGATCAACCGCCGGGTTTCCACCACCTGGATGGGGTCGATGCCGATGGTGGGTTCGTCCAGCACCAAGACCTGGGGCTCGTGAATGATGGCCTGAGCGATGCCCACGCGCTGCCGAAACCCCTTGGAGAGCTTCCCTATCTGGGTCTTCCGGTAGTCGCCAAGCCGGCAAACGTCCACGACCTCGACCAAGCGTGTCTTGATGGCCTTGGGAGACATGCCTCTCAGGGTGCCCATGTACTTCAGATAGCCGGTGACCGACATGTCGGTGTACAGTGGCACGGTCTCCGGCAGGTAGCCCACCCGGCGCCGGGCTTCCAGCGACTGTTCCACGACGTCATAGCCGTCCAGCGTCACCGTGCCTCTGGTCGGAGGCATGAAGCCGGTGATGATGCGCATGGTGGTGGTCTTTCCTGCGCCGTTGGGGCCTAGAAACCCTAGAATCTCGCCCTTTCTTACGCCGAAATTGACGTCCTGAATCGCGGGATACGGACCATAGTAGTGGGTCAGGCCCTCGGCCTGAATCATATCGGGCTGCAAACTAGTTCACGTCGTCAGGCCCGCCTGAGCGAGCCGAATTTAGCTTGATTGTGCTCGGCCACAAGTGATGATATTCTATACAATTGAATTTGCCAAGGAGTGCGAATTCGTTGTTTAGCCTATTCATAGCGTAATTACCCGGAGGTTAGATGCACCTGGTTATCGACGGTTACGGGGGCGATACCGAAAAGATGTGGGACGAGGACTTGGTCCGGGATTTTTTGTACGATTACCCCGAATCGCTGGATATGACCCGCATCACCGAACCCAACGTACTGAGATACGATGCCCCCAACAGCGAGGACTCCGGAGTGTCCGGTTTCGTGATTATCGCAGAGAGCCATATCAGCATCCATACATTCCCCCGCAAGAATTACATCAACATCGACATCTTCTCCTGCCAGACCTTCAATCACGAGCGGGCATTGGAAGACGTTAGAGAGTTGTTCGGCCTGACCGAGGTGAAGACCTGGCTATTGGAGCGCGGCCTTGAATGGCTCGATGAGCGCCAGGGCCTGGCTGAAGCCCAACAACAGCGCGCCGTCCTCGAAGCCGGGGGACCGGCCCAACATCTTGCCTGAAGCCGGGTCAGGCTCCCCCTCCCCTTTGGTGCCCCACAACTTCCTCGCCTTGCCCCCGGAACAGTCCTCCCTTGAAGCTGCCAAAGTGGTCCTGATTCCCGTCCCTTACGACAGCACAACCTCCTTTCGGAGCGGCTCCCGGGACGGTCCTCAGGCGATTATCACGGCGTCCTCCGGTCTAGAAGATTACGATTTCGAGCTTGAACTGGATGTCTCGGAGATCGGGGTCCATACCACCGGCGCGATAGAACCCCACATGGCCGGTCCCAGTCCCATGACCGAGCGGACCAAGGATGTCGTGGCGGCGTATCTGGAGATGGGAAAGACCGTTGGGTTGCTGGGTGGAGAGCATTCCATCACCATCGGATCGGTCCGGGCCCATGTCGAAGCCTATCCCTCGCTTTCAGTGTTGTATCTGGACGCCCACGCCGATCTGCGTGACGAGTACATGGGGACGCCTTTCGGTCACGCCTCCGCCGCCAGACGGGTCCACGAGAGCTGCCCCATCGCTTTGGCCGGCCTCCGAAGCCTGTGCCAAGAAGAGCACGACTTCATCCGGAACAACAACATCCCAGTTTGGTACTGGGACCCCAACTCCGACCGCGACGCTCTCGATGGTGTCCTGGATACCTTGAGCGATACCGTCTACGTGAGCGTGGACCTGGATGTGCTGGACCCTGCCCTGATGCCTGCCGTGGGCACCCCGGAACCAGGGGGCATGGACTGGCATCAACTGGTGTCATTGCTGGGCAAAGTGGCCGAGTCCCGCCGCATCGTGGGCTTCGATGTCTGCGAGTTGGCCCCGGCGGATGGGCCGCCCGCCTGCTCCTACACCGCCGCCAAGTTGGTCTATAAACTGGTGGCCTACGCCTGCGGGAACCGGTAGAGTCTGCCCTGATCGAGGACCGACGCCCTGATAGAGGTCCGGCGGGTCTAGCGGCCTCACCGGGTGATGTGAGATGCTGGTCCCACATCAGCTAAAAGAAATCGGACGGGTGGCCCACTTTCGGGGTCTGGGATTGGATTGACCAATGGGTGCATCGCTGCGCTTAGGCCGGGTTCTAGGAATCCCAGTCGAAGTCAACATCAGTTGGGTCCTAGTATTCCTGCTGCTCACCTACCTCCTTGCCGGGCAGTTTGATGATGCCCGGCTGCGTTGGCCGGTGGCCCAACGTTGGTCGGTGGCCATGGTCACCGTGGTCCTGTTTTTCCTCTCGGTCCTCGCCCACGAACTCAGTCATAGCGTCATGGCCCTGAGCAAAGGGATACCGGTGCGGGGAATCACCCTCTTTATATTTGGCGGCGTCTCACGCCTGGAACGGGAGCCTGAACAGCCCATCACGGAATTCTTGGTGGCCCTCGTGGGCCCTTTGCTCAGCATAGCGCTGGCGGCGATATTCGGCGGGGTCTGGTACCTGCTGGGCCGCGGCAATTCCGCTCCAGAGGTGGTCTTGCTGCTTCTGGCCTGGACCAATCTGAGCCTAGGAGTGTTCAATCTGGTGCCCGGCTATCCCCTGGATGGCGGCCGTTTGCTTCGGGCCGGGATCTGGGGAATCACGGGAAATCACCGCCGGGCGACCCAGATCGCGGCGGGAATGGGCCAGGCCGTGGGCGGAGCAATGGTGCTGGGAGGGATATTTCTGGCGGTGTACTTTGAACCGGTGGACGGCGTATGGCTGGGGATCGTGGGCCTGTTCCTATTTTCGATGGCAAAGAGCAGTTTCCCCAAGTAGACTCGCTTAGCCCAGGGCAAAGATCAATTTCCCAGAGCAGTTTCGCGCCACGGAAGGCGGGCCGGCCTCCCGTACTCAAGCTGAGCCAGGCTAGCTATGCTAAAATGACTTCAGCAACGAATCGCGGCCATGACGGCCGATGTAGACACGGATAGAAATGACGGTTGAAGGCACGGTTTACCTAGACCATGCGGGCACGACGCCCCTGGACCCCAAGGTCCTTGAGGCGATGGTCCCCTATTTCACTCAACACTTCGGCAACCCTTCTAGTCTCCACTCGGTGGGCCAGGCCGCCCGTTACGCCTTGGACGAGGCCCGGGAACGCGTGGCCGGCGTGCTCAATTGCCGTCCCAGAGAGGTTGTTTTCACCGGGGGCGGGACGGAGTCCGACAACGCCGCCATCCACGGAGTCGCCACGGCGCTCCACGAGACCGGGAACCACGTCGTAACTTCCAGTGTGGAGCACCATGCGGTGTTGCACTCGTGCCAAAACCTAGAATCCCAGGGTTTCGAGGTCACCTATCTGCCGGTGGACGCCAACGGCATGGTGCAGCCGGAGGCGGTGTATAACGCCATCAACGAGCGCACAACCCTGGTCACGATCATGTATGGCAACAACGAGATCGGGACCATAAACCCAATCTCCGAGATAGCCAAGTCCATCAGGAAGCGGGCTGAAGAGCTGTCGCGGACGATCGTATTCCACACCGACGCGGTGCAGGCCGCCGGGTACCTAACTCTGGACGTGGCCGACTTGGGAGTCGATCTCCTGAGCCTGTCCGGGCACAAGTTCCACGGCCCCAAAGGCACGGGCGTGCTCTACATCAAACGAGGCTCCCCTTACCTGCCTCTGATCCACGGTGGAGGCCAAGAGAGGGAGCGCCGGTCAGGCACGGAGAACATTCCTGGAATCATCGGCTTGTCCCTAGCCCTGGAAGCGGCCGACGCCGTCAGAGAGGAGACCAGCCGGCACTGCTCCGCCCTTAGGGACCAGATCATTGAATCGGTGTTGGAGCGGATACCGGGCAGCCGGCTAAACGGCCACCCAACCCAGAGACTGCCCAACAACGCCAATTTCTCCTTCTCTGGTGTGGAAGGAGAGCCGATCCTGCTTGGTCTGGACATGGCGGGGATCGCGGCTTCCAGCGGCAGCGCCTGCAGCTCGGGCTCGCTTGAGCCCTCCCACGTACTGTTGGCTCTGGGCCAATCGGCGGAGATTGCCCGTGGCAGTCTCCGGCTTACCCTCGGGCGCGACAATACGGAAGAAGAAGTGGAATATCTGCTGGGAGTTTTGGTGGACCTGGTCCAGCGCCTGCGCC
>JADFPD010000110.1 GCA_022562475.1 Chloroflexota bacterium
AGGGGTCAGGGTATTGGACCTGACCCATTATATCGCCGGGCCCTACTGCACCAAACTGCTGTCCGGCCTGGGCGCGGACGTGATCAAGATCGAGCATCCCAGAAGAGGGGACGGCGCCAGGTGGCTGGGGCCCTTCGCCTCGGACGGGGCGGAAATCCCCCCTGGCCCCCCTTTGCGAAAGGGGGGGAGTGCGCCTGAAGATGGTGCGTGGTTCTTGTATCTGAATACGGCTAAGCAGAGTTTGGCTTTGGACCTCAAGTCTCCTGAAGGGCGGAAAGTTGCCTTGGAGCTTGCGTCTAAAGCCGACATATTGGTGGAGAACTTCGTTCCGGGAACCTTGGACTCGTTGGGTTTGTCGTATGCGGAGTTGCAAAAGGTAAACCCCGCGCTGGTTGTGACTTCCATCTCCAACTACGGCCAGACCGGGCCCTACCGGGACTGGAAGGCGGCGGAGTTGAACCTCTATGCCTTGGGCGGGTTGATGAACATCACCGGAGAGCCGGACCAGGAACCCCTGAAAGAGGGCATGCCCCTGGCCCAGTTGGGCGCGGGACAGAACGCCTTCGCCGCCACCATGGCCGCCTTGATGTACGCCGAGGAGACGGGCGAGGGCCAGCAGATCGACGTGTCCATCGCCGAATACGCCACCAACATCCTGGAAAACGCGCTGATGCAGTACAGCTACTCGGGCCAGGAATATAACCGGGTGGGCAACCGGGGCTACGGCCGGGCCGCCTGGGGCATCTACCCCTGCAAGGACGGCCACGTGGGAATAATCGCCGGGCCGGACCAACGGTGGCCGGAAGTGGCCAGGATCATGGGGCGGGAAGAGCTGTCCGACCCACGGTTCACCTCCCGAGCCGGACGGCTGGAGCATGCCGACGAGGTGGACGCCTACATGCTGCCCTTCCTGATCGACAACAACAAGGTTGACATCTTCAAGGCCGGCCAGGAGAGCGGGCTGGGCTTCAGCTTCGTCGCCACCATGCAAGACATCTTGGAGATGGAGCAACTCCTTGACCGGGACTACTTCGTCCAATTGGACCACCCGGTGGCCGGAACGTTCACCTACCCTGGAGCGCCGGTCATGCCCGAGGATAGCGTGGATGCCTGGGTCTTCCGGCGCGCGCCCCTGCTCGGCGAACATACCTTGATGGCGCTAACTTCTTGGCTGGGCTACTCGGAAGCGCAGGTCTCGGACTTGGTCCAGCAGGGCGTCCTCGCCCAGAATAAGGGGGCGTAACCTCATGCTGAGGACTCCGGAAAGAATGCCCCTCAGGAACTACCGGGTGCTGGACCTCTCCCGCATCTGGGCGGGGCCGTACTGCACCAAGCTGTTCGCCGATATGGGCGCCGAGATCATCAAGATGGAGTCGCTGAGCGTCTACGACTCCCACCGGGGCCCGGTGAGCCCGGCCAGGGGCATCGCCGCCTATCCCGACGGCGAGCCCGGAGAGGAGCCCTGGAACCGGAACGGTTGGTTCAACTGCCTGCACATGTCCAAGTACGGAGTAACGTTGGAATTGACCGAGGCCGAAGGCCGAAGGGTCTTCGAGCAGTTGGTGTCGATCAGCGACGTGCTCATCGAGAACTTCCGGCAGGGAAGCCTGGAACGGCTGGGCTATTCCTACGAGGAATTGCGGAAACACCGGCCCGACCTGATCTACGTATCCATGCCGGCCTTCGGCAACACCGGCCCATGGAAGGGTTACCTGGGCTACGGCATCGGCCAGGAACAGCTCTCCGGCATGGCCCACATGACCGGCTACCGGGGCGAGGGACCCATGAAGTCGGGCATCAACCACGGCGACCCCATCACCGGCTCCCACGCCGCCGGGGTGCTGATGGCCGCCCTGCGCCACCGCCGCCGGACCGGAAAGGGCATGTACATCGATGTCTCGCAGCAGGAATCCGCAGTCGCCTTGATGGGTCCGGAAGTCCTGGCCTACCAGATGACCGGACGGGAGCCGGAACGACGGGGCAACCGCTCCGGCTGGTACGCGCCGGCCAACAGCTACCCCTGCTCCGGCGAAGACCGCTGGGTGACCATCGCCGCCACCAACCAGAAGCAGTGGCGAAGCCTCACTGAGGTCATGGACGCCCCCGGTCTGGCGGACGACCCAAAGTTCAACACCGCCGAGCGGCGCCACGAGAACCACGACGATTTGGACCGGATAATCTCGGAATGGACCATGGGCCAGGAAGCGTATGCGGTGACCCACCTGCTGCAAGACGCGGGAGTGCCCGCCGGGCCGGTGCTGCGCGGCCCCGACCTTTTGACCGACGCCCATTACAAAGACCGGGACACCTTCGTCACCGTGGACCACCCCCAGGTGGGGCCAAAGCAGTATCCCGGTATCCCCTGGAAGATGTCGGCCACCCCCGGACAGGTCCGTTGGCCTTCCCCGACCTTGGGACAGCACAACCGGGAGGTCTACGGCGAACTGCTGGGGCTGACGGGCCTGGAGATCGACCAACTGGAACGGACCGGGGTGATCGGGACAAAGCCCACCGGCTCCCGAATCATCTAGTCTGGGTCCGGCCGGCGCTTCTGGAACGCGCAAGTCAGAGCCGTTGTCCGCACGCGCTTTAATCCCCTTGCCCTGAGCGATACAATAGCTGCGGTCAGACCGGCTGATTGCCCCGACCGAATCGCGGCTGATGGCTGACAGCTTATCTTGGAGGCTCTGAATTGGCAGAGAAAGAAGTCCTTTACGAGATCAAAGAAGGCATCGCCTACATCACCATGAACCGGCCCGAGAAGCTGAACGCCATCGACCCGGCCATGCGCGAGCTCCTCTGGGACGCCTTTCAGGACGTGAAGAACAACCCCGAGGTCCGCTGCGCCATCGTCACCGGGGCCGGACGGGCCTTCTCCACCGGCCACGACCTGGTGGCCATGGCCGCCGGCCACGCCAATGAGGGACACAGCACCGGCGACCTGTACGTGGTCCAGTCCAACATCTGGAAGCCGATCATCGCCGCGATCAACGGCATCTGCCTGGCCCAGGGTTGCGGCATCGCCCTGGGCAGTGACATCCGTATCGCGTCCTCCAAGGCCGAGTTTGGCTGGCCCCAGGCCAAGCGGGGCATATCCTCGGTCAGCGGGCCAGCCCTCCTGTCCCAGGTCGTTCCCAAGAACATCGCCTTCGAGTTCCTGTTCACCGGCGACTTCGTGAACGCCCAACGGGCCTTGGAGTTGCTGTTGGTCAACCACGTGGTCGAGCCCGAGGAGGTGATGCCAAAGGCGGAGGAGATCGCCCGTAAGATCATCGCCAACGCCCCGCTGCCCATCGCCGCCATCAAAGAGGCCTCCATCAAGGGCGCGGAGATGGGCCTGGAAGAGCGCGTGGCCTTCGCCGGGCAGAAGCGCAACGAAGTGCTGGAGAGCGAGGACGCCAAAGAAGGCGTCCTGGCCTTTGCCGAGAAGCGGGCGCCCGTTTGGAAGGGGCGGTAGCCCCGGCCTCAGGCGCTAAAGCCATCTCCCGCCGTTCGTGGTGAGCCCGTCGAACCATTTGCTCGCCTAAATCAGAGTCCTTCGACAGGCTCAGGACGAACGGATATCCCTGGTTGCAAATTCCAATTCTAGGAATTCTCGCAACAACCAGCCAAAAGACTGACACTTTAGCCTTGATGCCTGGGATGCTCCTGGCTAGGATGGGGCCGTGCTCGAACAACTGAAGACATATTTCGGTTTCGACCGCTTCCTGCCCCTCCAAGAAGAGATCATCGCCAAGGTGCTCGCTGGGCGCGACACCCTGGTGCTGATGCCCACCGGCGGCGGCAAGTCGCTCTGCTACCAACTCCCGGCCCTGCGCTTCAAGGGCCTCACGTTGGTGGTCTCCCCGCTCATCGCCCTGATGAAAGACCAGGTGGACGGCCTGCGGGCCAACGGCATCCCTGCCGGGCTGCTAAACAGCACCCTATCCTCTAAGGAGGCCTCCCTGGTCCAAGACCAGGCCCGCCAAGGCAAGCTCAAGATTCTTTACGTCGCTCCCGAGCGCCTGGCCCTCTCCGGATTCCAGCGGTTCCTCCAGTCTTTGGAGGTCAGCCTGATCGCCATCGACGAGGCCCACTGCATCTCCGAGTGGGGCCACGATTTTAGGCCCGACTACCGCAACCTGAAGTCTCTACGCCGGGACTTCCCGGGGGCGCCGGTCATCGCCCTGACCGCCACCGCCACGGAGCCGGTCCGGGAAGACATCGTCAACCAGTTGGGCCTCGACAAGCCGGAGATATTCATCTCCAGCTTCAACCGCCCCAACCTGACCTACACTATACAACCCAAGACCGAGACTCTGGGCGCTCTGCTGCACCTATTGGAGAAGCACAAGGACGGCTCGGCCATCGTCTACCGCTTCTCGCGGAAGGCCACCGAGGAGACGGCTTTAGAGTTGTCGGAACGGGGGTTCAGCGCCCTGCCCTACCATGCGGGGCTGGAACGGGACCTGCGGCGGGAGACCCAGGAGAAGTTCATCCGGGACCAGGTGCAGATCGTGGTGGCCACCATCGCCTTCGGCATGGGCATCGATAAACCCGACGTGCGCTTGGTGGTCCACTACGACCTGCCCAAGACCGTGGAGGGCTATTACCAGGAAACAGGCCGCGCCGGAAGGGACGGGCTGCCCAGCGATTGCGTTTTATTCTATTCCTACGGCGACCGCTCCAAGCAGGAATATTTCATCAGCCAGATCGAAGACGACGACGAACGGGATAAGGCCCACACCAAACTGGAGCAGATCCTAGCGTTTTGCGACCTGCAGACCTGCCGCCGCGCCTACTTGATGGAGTACCTGGGCGAGTCCTGGCCCAAGACCGATTGTGGCGGTTGCGACATCTGTCTGCTGCCCCGAGAGGAATTCGACGCCACCGAGATCGCTCAGAAGGTCCTGTCCACGGCCATCCGCACCGGCGAGCGGTTCGGCGTGAATTATCTGGTGGACGTCCTGCGGGGGGCCGCCAACAAGGCCGTCCGGAACCGGGGCCATCACGAACTGCCGGTATTCGGCATCTCCCGGGACGTCGACTCGGACGAGTTGAAAGAGATGGTGCGGTCCCTGGTCACCAACGGCCTGCTGGTCCAACAGGGGACCAGTTTCCCTACTCTGGCGGTCTCCGCCCAGGGCCGCAGATTCTTGAACGGCCGGGAGCAGTTGACCCTCACCCGGCCCAAGCACGCCGCCCCGGTACACCAGGCGGCAACCTCGGAACGGGAGACTGCCTACGACACCAGGTTGTTTGACGAATTGGCTGCGCTGCGCCTGGAGATCGCCTCTGACCGGGAGGTGCCGGCTTACCAGATCTTCGGCAATAAGACTCTGCAGCAGATGGCCTTCCACATGCCCCGGAACGAGGTCGAATTCTCCAAGATATCGGGAGTGGGATACGCCAAACTCCGGGATTTCAGCGAGCCGTTCTTGAAGGTGATCACCGAATATATGGAGGCCAACGGGCAGTCCGCGGCCGTCGGTCCGGTCCCGGTAACCGCGCCCAAGAAGCGGGTCCGGGGCATCAGCATGAGCATCCGTGAGACCAAGGACCTGGTGGCGCAGGGTCTGTCATTTGAAGAGGTTGCCGAACGGCGGGGCATCAGCGAGACGACCATCCGCAGTCACCTGGAGCGTTTCATCCAAGAAGGCGGCCAGGTAGACCTAGGACACCTGATGCCGCCCGAAGAAAAGCGCGTCAAGATTGAGGCGGCCTTCAAAGAGATGGGTGAAGCGCGCCTAACGCCCGTCCGGGACGCACTGGGCGACGACTACACCTGGGATGAACTGGCCGTGGTGCGCATGGAGATGCGCCAGCGGGAGTCTCAGGGCGAGCCGGTGGCGTAGAGTCTCTATCGACTCCTTCCCCATAAGCCGGCCGCGAACGGTCCTGACGACCGACGCTGCCAACGCGACGAAATCTCCCGCAACCTACCCGACACTCAGGCTGTGGACCAGTTTCGGCCAGAGTTGTTAAAAATACGTCACGTGCCTCGAATTGCGCAGGTTGATCGCTTGGAAATTCGACATGTCTCTCCGAAGATTCGAATCGGTTTTGAACATGAGGTTCGTGCTTCCTCCGACATGCCAGAGACCACAGGCATGACCGGTTTCATGAGCGATCGTCGTTTTGTCGGTCGTTTCAGTCCCAACAACCGTAATATAGTCTGTTAATGGTCCCAGTGAGCATCCGGTATGCCCCGTCTTGAATGACCGCACAACAAACACGGTAATCGGCGAGCCATAACCGAAAAGCCTCCTGGCATTTCCCCAAAAGCAGAACCGCGACATCAAGAGATTGAAATTAGATCCTGTCAGCAAAAAGTCATCTCCCCACGCCGACGCACCGCAATTAACGTCAAGGATATTGTCACTCGACGTACTACCCATCTCGTGGATGAACTGGTCGCCCACTTCGTCATCGCCGTGAAATGGCGTCTTGATGGTTGCCGGTCCGACGGGAATGAGCCTCACGTTAGCCTGCGAACGGAATATATCCGCGGCAGCCTGTACCTCCTCTAATACCAGGGCGGAATCGGCAACAGGACCTTTGTCGTCGCGGAGAATGATCACGCACATCCTAAGCTTCTTTTCTGGGCGAATTCCCACGAGCCAAGCCAGAGCGTCGATTAGTCCGACTATCCGCCAGATGATTGCTTGTATCAGCGAAATGATCTCGCGGATAAATCGCCCGATGATCGGAATCGATAGAATCACATCCAAAATGAAGACGATGGCGCTAATTATTGTGCCTAAGATGACCTCAATAACGGCGACCACAAACGTGACCACTGTGACTACGGCTTCCCAAGCCAGGCAAACTGCTGTTGTAAAGTAAGTCCACGCTACACAGACGACATTCGAAACCCAAAACCACGCGACGCAGAACCAAGTGATGAGCTTGCACGCCCAAGAGCATGGCCACCAACCGCAGCACTTGCTGTCCCAATCAGAGCATGAGTTGTAGCCGTTATCCCGGTATTCTGCACATTCCTTGCGCGTTTCCTCTCCCCATTCGACGCATTGTTTAGACATAGGTTCCCCCCTTAACCTTCCGAATACCTCGATATTCCAGTCACGACAGCGCTAGATACCACCAGCGATCCTTGCCTTTTTCTCGATGATATTTCGAATGATTCTCCGAGATGTCCGTCCGGCCCAAGCCAGGCCGACAACCTTACCGATTCCCACACTTGAAATCACTAGGAGTATTCCGATGGGCCAGAGAGCCCAACCCATGTCGTGCCAGGTTCCCGCAAATATTGCGCCCAGATAGGCCACTAGAGAAACCAGTCCGGCGGCGGTCCCCAATGAACACCCACAGTCAGAATAGGAACGTGACAACTGCCGCTCAAATTGGCTGCGATCTTCAGATTGAAGACCGGGAATCTCGATGAAAAATCGGACGTTGGCAGGGTGCAAACGCCAGGTGGGCTGCGTTAGAAGAATCTCAAGGTCGTCATAGCTACGAATCACCCATTCAGTGGGCTCTCGTCTCACTTTTCCGCCGTAATCCAATGCCATTCGATCTTCTTTCAACACAGCTCTAGATCTGGACATGTTTTTTCTCCAAGGGCATTGATTACCAAATTACGATAACCAGGCGCCTAAATTACATCGGCGGTTATGATATGTCAAACCACCTTCGAAAATACCTTCAACGCCACAACTATTGTGGAGGGCTTTTTTAAAAACGGCGCCGCATCGGGGGGGAGATGCGTCTAATCGGGTGGTCTCACATAATGTGTCCCAGCAGACCTGGTTGACGGCCAAAAATCGCTCAGGCGGGTTTTTAGCGGTCTAACGGCCTGATCGAAACACCGTCGCGGGGAGACATTGAATCGCCATAGCCATCCAAGGCCGGCTCGTCGTCTACGCGACACCTACATTGGGGACGGTTTCGCACGCCATCGTATAAGGAGTCCAGGTTTCCTGGGTGGAAACCTGCGACCACGCCGGTCTGAGGTCCGAGATCTCGGCTTTTGAGCCTAGAGCCCCAAAGCGTCGGCCAAGCGGCGGCGGTGGAACTTGGGGTCGCCCAGGTAGTGGTAGAGGGTACGGGACGCAGTGGTGTGCAGGGTCAGTCCGTACTCGGTCATGCTCCCCACCCCCGCATGGACCTCGTGGGCGTAGTTGCAGGCCTCGTAGTAGCCCTCGCTACCCACCGTCTTGGCCAGATGGACGCTTTCAGCGGCATCCCGGCCGATGTCCAACTTCCAAAGCGCTTCGTAGGCCGTCCACCGGGCGGCGTCCAGGGCGTTCAGCAGGTTGATCACCTGGTCCTGCACCCGCTGGAAACGGCCGATGGGCGTGCCGAACTGGTGGCGGGTGCGGCTGTAGTCCACCGACAATTCGTAGATAGCCTGGCAGCCACCAACCTGGTAGGCGCATAGCACGGGGATCGTCTTGGCCTCAGCACGCTCCAGGGCTTCCCAGCCCCCGGCGAATGCCCCGCCAAGTACCTGGGGCGGGTCCGCAGAGACGTTCTCTATGGTGATCTCCGCCAGGTTCCAAGCAAACCCCGGAAGGCGCCGGGTGCTGACCCCCGGGCTGTCGGCCGGGACGATGACCAGCCCGACGTCGTTGGTCTCTTCGGACCGGGCGGCGCAGAGCAGGTGGGTGGCCGATTCGCCGTCGTAGACGTAGGCTTTCTTGCCGTTGAGGCTGTAGCCGTCGCCGTTCATCTTGGCCGTCAAACGGACATCTCCCTCCAGCCAGCCGTAGTCGGCCTCGGTGATGGCGGCAACCATGCAGACATCTCCGGTGGCCATGCGGGGCAGCCATTCACGTTTCTGCTCTTCGGTGCCGCCTTCCAAAAGAGTCAGCGCCGCCAAGACCGCGGAACTGATGTGGGGGCCGGGGACCGGGCCGCGGCCCAGTTCCTCGAATAGCACACCCGCATCGGTGAACGAGCCGCCTTCGCCGCCGTACTCGGTGGGTATCAAGATGCCCAGCCAGCCGGTCTTGGTTAGCTGTTCCCACGGCCCACCGGGCGAGGGTTCGGTGGGCGAGGCGATCTGCAACAGGGTCTCTTTGGGGTATTCCTGCTGCACGAAGCGGCGCACCGCGGTTTTAAGCATCTCTTGTTCGGGGGTCAGGGACAGGTCCATGTTTTTCCTCGGGTTATTAGCAGGTGAATCACCCGCCACCAAAACTACTGCGGCTGTCGAAATGTCCAAGAGCCTTTTGGGTGATCTAAGCCTAGATACACGTACCATTTCCCCATTTCTTGGCGAGTAGCATAGCTGGTTTTAATTTTATTGGATGAATCCAACAAATCGAACTCAGCTTCTACTACTGCTTCCCTATCGCTTATATATTCCGCGGGTCCAATTGTAATCTTGGTAATCCGATCTCCCATTTTGTCGTCCTGGGAGTCCCAATCCTTGCTGATCCACTCTTTAAGAGGCGTCATCGTTCGCTCAGGCCCAGTCAGCAGCCAATAGGCTTCGCTAAGTTTTCTGTGCTTCAGAAACGTGACGAATTCGTAGACCGCCATTTCAGGTCCCCTCGTAGCGGCCATTTTATGCGCCCTTATGGAAACTGTGAGTCGTAGAGTTGCTCAATAGGACTTACCGATGCGGGAATGACTCCGGGATGCCTGGAGCAAAATGGATTCCCAGGAATGGTGTGCTGCAAATCGTCGACAAATGACGCCACGAATCCGTTGGCCGGAGTAGCTCTCAATAGGGTGTCGTCAGCGAACAATATTCCATCATGAAACCCGCCCCAGCGGCTCCGGCATGCCACACCTGTTATGGTAGCACAGTGCATATTGGGAGGTAAGGATCTTTGATTTAGCGTGTTCAAGACCCCAGACATGGGGTTTAATCCCCACGATTGTGGACAAAGCAGGCTAGCTGCCAGTGACCCAATGAACCCCACAATCCTAGCGCCATTGTTCGGCGAAGCCAGTGTATATAACGCCGCAACATCGTTCTGATATTGCCCAATTCCGGCAAGATTTTGCACGTAGGCCCGAGCCAGCAAACCACCCATGCTGTGTCCAATGAGCACGACCATATTCTCGGACGCTAGCCGTTTCGTTTCGCGTACCGCAGCGGCGACTGCATGAGAAAGGTCATCAATCGGCGTGAGTGCGGAACTGTAATCTAAGAGGAACACCGCGGCTCGAACAGGGTGGGCACTCGGGTCAGCCTCCAGAAGTTCCCACCTTGCGCCCCCTGGCGTAGTTCCATTGATCTGCGAATTTGGCGTTCCGACGACCCAACTGTTGATGCCGCTCTGGCTTTCCCAGTCTCTCCAACTGCCGTTACATCCATGAATCAACAAAACCGGTGGCGGCATCAGTTAAAGCCTCCTGACAATTTCCTTAAGCCAGGGCTCCGGCCTTTTCTCTTACCTCGCGGCCGATGCCGATGCGGCGGGCCATGATCACCTTCT
>JADFPD010000014.1 GCA_022562475.1 Chloroflexota bacterium
GGTGGCTTTAGGCGCCGGTGCGGTTATTCTCCCACTCGGCCAGCCGGGTCTCCAGAGAGTGCTGGCGGAGGGCCATGGTCAGGTCGCCCCGGGTGCGCTCCAACACGCCGCGCATGGCGTCGGTGTTGTGCCGCAGGCCGCTGGTAACGCCCTCGGGAAAGTCGATGGTCACGAGCACGCCGTACATCTCGTCCATGATGTCCATGAACTCTTGGCAGCCGTCCACGGCGTCGCGGCGCAGGGCGTCCAGGATATAACGGCGTAGTTCGCCGATGACCTCCGCCATGCCGTTGATATAAGCCGCCGCATCCACTTTCAGGTCGCTGATGGTCGGAATATCGGCGCCTGAGATAACCGCCAGAGTGACGTTGGCCTCGGTGAACTCTTTGCGGGCGTCGTTCATGAACCCCGCGTTGAATATCGATGGGCTGCTCTCCCGGATGTGGTCCGCCTCCCGAAGCCTGGCATCACCCTTGCCGATCAACTCCCTGGCATCGTCGAAGTCCCCGCGGTGGACGGCCCGGATGGCGTTGGCTGAGAACCGAATCACTTCCCTGGAGACGGACAAGGCCAGTTCCCGGTCGCGGTTCCGTTCGGTGAGTTCGTCGATGACAGAGGTCCCGATCAGGGATAGGTCTGCGCTATAGCGCGATGGCATTTGATTGTCCCCCGGCGTCTTTCATTAAACCCTTCCACCCGCCTCTTCGATGACTTTCACCAATCTGGCGGCGGCGGCTTCCGGCTCCGGCGCGGACCCCACTGCGGCGGTGACGCAGATGGCGTCGGCCCCAGCCTCGATGACCGGTGCGGCGTTCTCGGCGTTGATCCCGCCGATGGCCACCAACGGAGTTTGGGCGGCGTCCCTAGCCAGCCGAAGTTGTTCGATGCCCTGGGGAGGGCGGCCCACGCCCTTGGTGTCGGTATGGTAGATGGCGCCAAAGGCCACGTGGTCGGCGCCCATGCGCTCTGATTCCACCAGCTCTTCTATCTCATGGTTGGAACGGCCCAATACTTGGTGAGGCGCCAGTACCCGCCGGGCCTGGTCCACGGGCAGGTCCGTCTGGCCAACATGCAGCCCCGCCGCGCCAACTATGGCGGCGATGTCGGCGTGGTCGTTGAGAATCAGCGACGCCCCCGACTCCACACAGAGTTTCTGCAGGTCGCGGGCCAAGGGCAGAGATTCGCCCTTGTCGCGGAGCTTGTCCCTTAGCTGCAACATCCGGGCCCCGCCCTGGATGGCTGCCTGGGCTATGGCAAAGGGGTCCCGGCCGCCCGTGACCTGAGGGTCGATTATCACGTAAAGTCCCCGCACCAGGTCCGCCTTTTCCCTGCGGACCGTTGCCCCAAGTTGGCTGGTGAGTTCGTTCAGGACGCGGGTCACCCCCGCCAACGTTTCCCAGCCCAAAGGATTGGCGGACGACGCCTCATCCAAATGGGAAAGCAAGTTGGCGGCCACGATGACCAGTTCCAGGGTTTGCTGGGCCGTCTTCGGTGGGCCGTCGTCGGTCTCGGCCATCGCCGAAGCGGCGGGCATGGAAGGGATAAAATCCCGCAGATTCTGCAAGGCCGGCGCGGGCGACTGGGCCGGTGGGACGAACCGGGACGCAGCTTCGATACAGTGGAAGATGACCTGATAGCGGCTTTGGCTGGGGCTATTGATTCCCCTGGCGCTGGTCACAGTTCCAGGCCCTTGGGTGTTTCTCCGGAGCGGGCGGCGTCGATGTTGTTCCGGACCGTTTGGGGCATTTCCATGCCGTATTTGGTGAAAGCGTCTTCCACGCCGCGGCCGATGTTTCGGGGGTCGCTGTAGTAATCGGGCGACCGATGCTGGCTGCCGGGACCGAAACTCTCGTGGACCGAGCTCACTGTCTTGCCCATCGCGAAGGAAGACATGCGCCTCTCCATGTCCTTGCTCTGGCAGTGGGCGCAGACCGGCTCAAGCTCGCTTTTGATGGACCTCAGAAAGAACGAAGAGAGCTTGGCGCAATCCTGGCAACGGTATTCATATATGGGCATTGGGAGCCATCTCCGAGGTTCTGAAAGCTGGCCGCCCCGATAGAATCGGGGCTGACGCCGTTCCTGGCTTACGTATCTTTGATCTCGCGCCGTTCGCGATTAAATTCGGGCGTTGTCTGGCCACCCATTTCCTTCTTGATCCGGCCCATGTATTTGTCGACGCTGGCGCCGCTGCTCTCATCCAAGTCACTGGTGGTCTCTCGGCTGGGCACCCAGTTGAGGCTGTCGCCCCAGGACGGACGGAAGGAAAACCTGGAGATCAGTCTCTGCACATTCGCACTATCGCAATGCTCGCAACTCGGCTGCTTGTCCACAGAGTAGCTGTAGACCAGCAGGGATGTGATTCCTTTGCAGTCGTCGCAGCGGTATTCGTAGAGAGGCACGTATCTAGTCCAGGTCAGCCAGAGTCGATTAATTCACTATCGGGGTATACATTTTAACATGGGGCGATCCCCTGTGGACTTAGCCGAATCCCAACGGCCTCTACTGACTCCCATCAGGCGCGCGGACGAGGATTGGCTAATGTATAATGCGGCCACCTGAGCCGATGGATTTCAAGGCTAACAGCGACGATTCCGAGGTGCCGCCATGGCGGATGAACAAGCCCGCACGCTCCCGATGTTCGGCGATGACGAGCCGGAAGAATCTGTCGCTCCAGTTGGACCGGCTGTGCCGGATCCCAAAGAACGTGAGCCCCTGCTGATGATCATGGACGGCCACGCCATGGTCCACCGGTCTTTCCGGGCTATTTCCACCCAGCGGCACCTGACCGTGAACGCCACCGGTGAGGATGTGACCGGGGTCTACGGGTTCGCCAACGTGTTCCTGCGGGCGCTGAACGAGTGGAACCCCGCCTACTGCGCCATCGCCTTCGACACCTCAGCGCCCACATTTCGCCACAAACAGTTTCCTGATTACAAGGCCCAGCGGGAGGCGACGCCCGAAGAACTCCGGCCCCAATTCGGCCGGGTGAAGCAGCTGATGGAAGCCTTCGGCGTGGCGGTCTTCGAATTGGAGGGATGGGAAGCGGACGACGTCATCGGAACGCTCTCAGCCCAGGCCGAGAAGATGGGCCTGGACTCGGTTATTCTCACCGGCGACCGGGACACCTTCCAGTTGATCTCCCCCAAGGTCAGGGTGGACCTGGCCTCCAGCATACAGGACCGCAAGGTCTACGACGAAGCGGAGTTGGCGATACGGTATTCGGGCCTCACCGCCGCGCAGCAGACCGATTTCAAGGCACTGCTGGGGGACACGTCCGACAACATCCCCGGCGTTCCCAAGGTGGGTGAGAAAACGGCCATCGCCTTGCTAAATGACTACCACGATCTGGAGGGCATCTACGAGCACCTTGAAGAGGTGACGCGCCCCAGCGTGAAGCAGTCGCTGGAGGAGTTCAAGGACCGGGCCTTCTTCAACCGGGAGTTGATGACCATCGACCGCGATAGCCCGGTCGAACTGGACCTGGAAAAAGCCAAGTTCGGGGATTTCGACCGGAACGCGGTGGTGCAGTTGATGACCGAACTCGAGTTCTTCACCATTATCCCCCGAATCCCGGAAACCGGGGCCACCCCGGGAGCGTCTGAAGCCGCGGCACCACCCATGCAGGCCCCCGGCGAGGGCGCTGATTACACAGTGGTGCAGACCAAAGAGCAGTTGGACCAGATGCTGGCGGCATTGCACGAGGCCGGCAGCTTCTCATTCGACACCGAGACCACCGGACTGGACGCGGTACAGGCAGGGCTGGTGGGACTGAGTTTTTCGACGGCGCCCTCCGTGGCTTGGTACGTTCCGGTGGGCCACCAAGAGGGGGAGCAATTGCCCTTGGAAGAGGTCCTAGCGGCGCTGCGCCCGCTGTTCGAGTCGCCGGACATCAGCAAGTGCGCCCACAACGCCAATTACGACATGACGATACTGGCCAGCCACGGCATCGAATGCCGAGGGGTCGATTTCGACACCATGGTCGCCGCCCATCTCCTGAGCCGGAGTCAATTGGGGCTGAAGAACCTAACGCTTGACGTGCTGGGCCAGGAGATGACTCCGATCACAAAGTTGATCGGCATCGGCCGCAAGCAACTCACCTTCGACCAGGTGGACATCGCTCAGGCGGCGCCCTACGCCGCGGCCGACGCCGACATGACCGGGCGTCTCCGCCTGGCCTTCGAAGAACCCATCGTCCGGGACGGATTGAGTTCGCTGATGACCGACATGGAGATGCCCCTGGTCCCCGTGCTGGTGACCATGCAGCGTCATGGCATAAAGCTGGACTCAGCGGCCCTGCGGGAGATGTCGGAGGACTTAAGGGAGCAGATGTTCCAGACCGAGGAGGAACTCTACAAATCCATCGGCCATACGGTGAATATCAACTCGCCGCAACAACTGAGCGACCTGCTTTTCAATGAGATCGGCCTGCCCAAGACCAAACGCACCAAGACCGGCTACTCCACCGACGCCAACTCACTGGAGGGGTTGAAGGGGTTGCACCCGGTGGTTGACCAGATCCTGGATTACCGTCAGGTGTCCAAGTTGAAGTCGACCTATGTTGACGCCCTGCCGGACATGGTGAACCCGGCGACGGGGCGGGTGCATACGAGCTACAACCAGACCGGCTCGGCCACGGGGCGGATGTCCAGCAGCGACCCAAATCTGCAAAACATCCCCATCCGCACCGAGATGGGCCGCCAGGTGAGAAGGGCGTTCGTGGCCGAGGGCTCGCCGGACTGGCTGCTGTTCTCCGCCGACTACTCGCAGATCGAGTTGCGGGTGCTGGCCCACATATCCCGGGACCCCGCCTTGCTGGAAGCCTTCCGGCGGGGTGAGGACATCCACTCGTCCACGGCATCGATGATGTTCGATGTTCCGTTGAAGGACATCGACGCCGAACAGCGCCGGATCGCCAAGGTGCTGAATTTCGGGGTGATCTACGGCCTGTCGGCCCACGGCATATCCCAGCAGACGGGCTTCAGCAGGGAGGAAGGAGCATCTTTCATCGAGGCCTACTTCAACAAATACCCCGGCATCAACGATTATCTGGAGCAGGTGAAGGTAAAAGCAAGAGAGGAGCAGTACGTCGAGACCCTGCTGGGCCGCCGCCGTTACTTGCCCGATATCAATAGCTCCAACTTCAACGTCCGGGGCGGCGCGGAACGCATGGCCATCAACATGCCCATCCAGGGCACGGCGGCCGATATCATGAAGCTGGCCATGATCCGGGTGCAGAACCGGTTGGATAAAGAAGGTCTCCGCACCAAGATGCTGTTGCAGGTCCATGACGAATTGGTCTTCGAGACGCCCAAGGAAGAGATGGACGCCCTCAAGGAGCTGGTCTTCGACGAGATGCCCGCGGCCATGGAACTGGATGTAACCCTGAAGGTGGACGCCAAGTGGGGCCCAACTTGGGGAGATATGGGGTAGGGCGGGCCAGAAAATTTCAATCTGACCAAGATTCCGAATCCTGTATTCGCTGGCAGTACCTGGCGAGAAGGAGTAGTACCCGAACCGATGGAATATCGTTATGCCTTCAACGAGGTTATATCAGCGTTGTCTCCCTCTTACAAAAGTATCGACCTTAGGGCCATCTTGGTTATCTTGGGTGACGGTAAGGGGTGGAGATGCCTTTTTGGCGTAGTCCGGCTTTCCCGTAAACCCCAAGATGATGTTGAGATCGAGCACAGCGAAATCAGGCAACTCCAAAAGTTACCTGATCATTTCCTTCGGCATTCGCTGTCACCAGACGTTAACCCTCAACCGTTCAGAGGCATGAACGTAGAATTGTCTTCGTTTGGGATAGATCAGCTTGGTGGTATCTTGAATAATTTTCGTGATGGCAAGGTTCACGTTCGTGAGAGGACATTCGACCTTTGGGACGCTGTAGCCAGCTCTGACCTTGCATTCGAATATATGGACCGCAGGGACGATCCATACGCGAAAGGTTATGAAGATTGGCCCACATTCTTTTTGGGACTCGGCCAACAGACCGACTCTCTGTCGGCAGACATGGATTCTATCTCTTCGATTGGGAGAGATGACCTGAACATCTGGGCAAGAGAAGTGGGCTATTCAACGTATAGAGACCTGTGCGAACGAATTCTAGGCGTTCCATGGGGGCAGGGAAATCGGTTTGAAATTAGAGCGCCTATTTACGCCGCAGTTAATCGAGTGGACCATTCGGGCAATTCGATTTGGGTAGACGGCGTGGCCGACCAAAAATTTAACAATTTGGTTCTCGAATGCACCACCTCTGGCGTTAGCGGGGTTCACGGCACTGCGACGCCTGAACGAGTCATCGGGAGAGAAGACATCAACGAACCGGTTGACCGTGACGGTCTCATCCACTTTTCGAAAGAATTCCCGGCAGATACTATTCCTGAATCGGGCTATGCGACAGCTATCTTGTTCCGAGAACAACCAATCCGGTTTGACCTTTCACAAACCAAATCTAGGTTAAGGAACGGATTTTCTGCGTTCAATGTCTTCACTGCATTTATCCCACGGGATGATGTTAGGGAATATCTCGATTGCCTGGTTTCAGGTGAACGTTTAGAAGAGTCAAAGCTTTTTGACAATTTCAAGCCGAAATATCGAGGCAAGAAAAGAGACGAACTGTTTGAATACGTCGTCGTTTATCTTCTAGGTCTTTGTCAACTGAACCCTATTCTGCTCTCTAATCCTCAATATGATTCGCTGAACGGAGGTCTAAACTCGGCGAGCGCCGATATATTGGCCCTAACACCTGAGAAAGAACCGCTTTTGGTCAGTTGTACAATGGCGATGCCCGACGTTAAGAAAATCGGCACGTTGGCGGCTGCGAATACAGCCATTTCCGAGCGATTGGGACGCGTAAGCGGACAGCTAAATCTTTTGCTAGTTTCGGGAAAGCCGAGTGTTCCTCACGTGGAAAACTCTGTTCCTACGCTGGGCGCAGTGGACCTACGCGCGATATGGGAGATGATCGAGAACGGGGATATTCGGGGCACATGGAACTTGATGGGATTAGCTCGAGGATTCCAAATTTGATGGAAAATCAATCCGTAGTAGGCCATCGCTTCTCTACCTAACATCTAAATTGACGGGGATATTCAATTGGAACTCTACCGCAGCTTTATCTTTGTGCCCGGCAACCGGGAAAATATGCTGGAGAAGGCACGTAACTTCACCGCCGATGTTGTGATGGTGGACCTGGAGGACTCGGTGCCTTCCGGCGAGAAGACCGTCGCCAGGGACATGGCCAAGGAGTGGGTGCCCATCCTACGGCGCGAGGGTCAGAGGGTCATGGTGCGGGTGAATTCCCTGGATACCGGCCTGACCCGCTCGGAATTGGAGGCCATCGTTTCGCCCGACCTCTACGGAATCAGCCTGGGCAAGGTCGAGTCAACCTGGAATATCCGGGACGTTGACCGGATGCTGAGCGCGATAGAGCCGGTGGCCGGTGTGGCGCCGGGCTCCATCAAGATCGTCGCCTGGACCGAGTCGGCCATCGCTCTTATCGATGCCCGCGACATCGCAACCTCCTCACCGCGTGTGATCGCCCTTGCCTTCGGCGCCGAGGACTTCACCAACGACATGGGGATCGAACGTTCCGACACCGGCGAAGAGGTCCAAGTGCCCCGGTCATTGGTCCCGGTGGCGGCCAGGGCGGCGAATGTAGCGTCCTTGGACTCTCCCTTCGTTCTGTTCCAAGACCTCGACGCACTGCGGGCCGACGCCAAACGGGCCAGGCAGATGGGCTACACCGGTAAGCACGCCATCCACCCCTCCCAACTTGACATAATCAACGAAGTATTCAGTCCGTCGAACGAGGAGACTGCCTACGCCCGGAAGATAGTGGAAGCCTGGGAACAGGCCGAAGCGGATGGCCGAGGGTCGCTGGCCATGGATGGCCGCATGGTGGACGTGCCGGTGGTGAAACGGGCCCAGAACCTGTTGGCCTTCGCCGACGCCATCGAGGCCCAAAAGCGCTAGGCGCTGGTTCATTTTGAAAGACGATTTTCCAAAGACCGACCGGATCGTCCTTGAAGGCATGCGGTTCTACGGTTTCCACGGCGTGAACCCCGAGGAACGGGTGCTGGGGCAAGAGTACCTGGTAGACCTGGCCGTGGAGATCGACCTTCGCCGGGCCGGCGACTCGGACCGGTTGGAAGACACCATCAGCTACACCAGCATCTACCGCGCCGTACGGGATGTCATGGAGGGCGAACCGCGAAACTTATTGGAGGCAGCCGCTCAGTCGATAGCCGACCGGTTGCTGTCTGAATTCCCGGTGGACTCGGTCGCCGTCCGGGTGAAGAAACCCCACCCGCCCATCCGCGGGTCGGTGATCGAGAACGCCACCGTTGAGATATTACGCCGCCGCGAGAATTAGACGGCCGGAGAATCGATATGAAGGTCCACGACTATCACCAAGGCAACCGTCAACTCCAGGACAAGTTCGGCACCCGGAATCTGGCCGACAAACTAGCCAAACGGGCGACCGAGACCCTGGGCGTCAACGAGCGCAAGATGATCGAGGGCGCCAGCATGTTTTTTCTCGCAACCTGCGACGACCGGGGCCTACCAACCTGTTCGTATAAAGGGGGCGAGCCGGGGTTCGTCCGGGTCGTGGACGAAGGGACGATCGCGTTTCCCAATTACGACGGCAACGGGAAATACCAGTCCATGGGCAACCTGCTGCAAAACCCCAACGTGGGCATTTTATTCATCGACTTCGAAGGCCAGGTGCGCCTCCGGCTTCAGGGCACGGCATCCATAGAAGACAACGACCCGTTGCTGTCTGAGTACCATGAGGCCCAGTTCATCGTGCGAGTGCGGGTGAGTGAGTCGTACCGGAATTGCCCGCGCTACATCCACAAACTCAAGATGGTCGAGACATCGGAGTACGTGCCCCAGATTGGCCGTGAGACACCCCAACCGGCGTGGAAGAGCGACCCGGAACTACAGAATTAGGCTGTTTTAAAGTCCGTTGCGTCGATACGGTCATTGCGACGAAGGCCGGAATGACGGAAGAGAACTTTCAAACCCGTTCGCGGGACCCTTCCGCGGATAGCCAGGCCGTACAGGGAAGATGCCCTCTTCCGCTCGTCCTGGGTTGAGCAAGCGCCACCGAAATATGCGTTAGCCTCAGGAATTGTCCTTCTAGAAGTCGGCGACTGGCTGATGCGGCTTGGAAATTCAGCATAATTCGGGCTTGGTCTCAAAATATAGTTTGCCTCTGTAATCCCAAAGTACTAGAACCACTAGGCAAAAAGGCTGGTTTAACAGCCAGCCTTATTGCATGCCACAAATCAGACTCCTTGCCGATTTCGTCTGTGAAAGATTGAGCTAATGTTGATGAATCAGATCTCACCTGACTTGGCACTAGGAGTGGCATGATTGAGAGAAAAGAGCCCAGGTCGGACACGACTGGGAACCCCGACGAAATTAGATTTTCGCAGTTCATTTTAACCCAAAGCTGGGAGATCGCCGAAGCAATGGTGCGATTCATGGTGACCCCTCCAACGACCGAGCGCGAGCGGTTATCGAGAAACGTAGCGGACGCACGGATAAATTTATGGGGTAACTTGCCGATTTGAGGAGAAGCCGTTCTTTGACCGATTTTCAGAAGGCCTTCGCCTGGACCGCTATTCCAATCGTCACTATAAGCATTGTGAGTACCGCTGGAGCAGGCTACGGAGTTTCAGGTGTTAAATTCAGGACAGTGGGACGATGGGGACATCGCCTACAAGTTCAAATTGATGGTTACCAGCTAAAATGAACACTGAAAACAAGAAGAACACCACAATGAAACGCTTGTTCTCGATCGTGGTACTCACGATTTCGCTGCTAGCAACGCTAGCAGCATGCGGTAACGAAGCTACGCCTACAGTAAATCCTGGCCCAGCCCCGTCGGCAGACCAGGACCTAAAACAGGCTGCCCAAGGACTGTGGGACACTTTCTCGGCGTCAACTCAAACGCTGGATGGCGCCGCTGCCCTCCACGGGATTTTCACCGCCGATATCAGGGAGCAGTGCTCCGTCGAGCAGATGCAAGAGACCTTGTGGAGCGGTGAAGGAGCCTTCCCTGACATAGAGGTTAGAAGTGTCTACTTGGACTTGGAGGACCCGTCCAGAGCTTTGATGCAACTGGCCCTGGTAGATCCGCCCGGAGGTAACCCAAAGGCCGACGGTAACCTGCAGGGTATTGCATCGGGTTTTGCCTACGCTTTCCCATTCCCATTGGTGCGGGAGCAAGGAGTGTGGCGGCTCGGTTTTCCAATCCTGGCCATGGGTACCGAACCCGGCTGTCCATTCACTCTAAACTCCGGCCAAGGAGAGACAATATCCCCGCCGCCAAGGCAAATTGAGGCGACACCTCAACCAGCTTTCCCACGTCTTGAGCCCCCGCCTGGGGCATGGGCGAATCGCAGCGGCAGCGGAGGTGGCAAGGGAGAATACAATGCATCTGCGCTCCTGATAACAGACATGACATTGGCGGCCCTCTTGGAGCACTACCGCCAACAGGTGCTCCAGCCAGACTGGAAAGTGCAACAGGAAACGATGGATGAGGGTCTAGCAGGGTTTACTTGGACTCTCCGTGATGAGGCAGACCAACCTTGGTTCGGGGTGTTGCTAATCACCCCCGCTGAAGACGGCATGTGGGTAAGACTCTGGATGGCGGGTGGCGGAGGAGACCAGACATTTGTTTTCCCGGACAGACGAGAGCCTCCGGTTCCCCATTAAGATCGCGCCAGTGGGAGACTCAGGACCTCATGTAAAAATACAGAATTTGGTCGGCGTGATTTAAAGTTTATCTAGCTTATGAGCCCACTAAAAGGGGAAGACAATGAATGAAATAGTAAGAGAGTTTGCCCCCTCATCATTGATTGGGGCAATCGAAGCCAACACGATAGAAAGTTTTCTAACGTGGACGAAATGGGACAAATTGGCGGTGCACCAAGATGGAAATGATCTTTGGATCGAATCCGAAATTCCCTTCTTCATCTATAACTTGGTTCTTCAATCAGAAAGCGCCTCGGCAGGACCGGCGTCCGTGATTGATGCTGCCATCTCCCGCGCCACATCTCGTAAGGTGCCGATGGCTTGGTGGGTTGGCCCCTCTGATCCGGTTCCTGATATCGGGCAGCACCTGGAAATGAAGGGCTTCTTCCACGCCGCAACATTAAACGGGATGGCCGTGGACCTACAAGCTCTAGATGAACCTGCGTCGATGCCCCAGGGGTTCACCATAAGCAAAGTTAACGATTCTGAGGACCTGGAAACTTGGTGCCAGATCATGACCGAGGTTAGCGAATTTCCCGACTTCGTGCAAACGGCTTGGTTGGAGATGTACCAGGCTATGGAAATTATCGACAGCCCGTTATGGCGCCTTTACCTAGGCAGACTAGACGGGACCCCGGTGGCCACGTCGGGTCTTTTTTTGGGCGCTGGAGTGGCGGGGATCCACGGAGTCACTACCGTGCCGGAACACCGGGGACGAGGGATCGGTTACGCAATGACCCACCTGCCGCTATTGGACGCGCGAAGCCAAGACTATCGGGTTGGTGTGCTGTTTTCCTCTGAAATGGCGCTTGGGATCTATCTGAAACTGGGATTCCAAGAATTCGGCGACGGCAAAATTTATCTATGGCAACCGCACGAAGAATAAGCCATGTAATCGGGGAGAACTCATATATAGCGCCAACAGGGGATTACTCGGCAATAGGCATACCAAATGACCAGGAATCTCTAAGGAAAAGGCCGGCCTATCCGCTAGCGTTTTCGCCTGTTGAAAATCAGACCGCCTTGCCGATTACCTCATCGTCAGAATGCCCTAATGTAAAAATACAGAATTTGATCGGCCTAATTTAAATTTTTCGAGCTGATGAGCCCACTAAAAGGGGAAGACAATGAATGAAATAGTAAGAGAGTTTGCCCCCTCATCATTGATTGGGGCAATCGAAGGGCCTGCTGTCGAGTTCCGGAACGTCACCCGGGTCTACGGCTCCGGTGGTACCCGTGTGGTGGCACTCGATGACGTCACAGTTGAGTTCCCATCGGGATCGTGGACGGCGGTGATGGGTCCTTCGGGGTCGGGGAAATCGACCTTGCTGCACATCGCCGGCGGGCTCGAAAATATTACTAGCGGGCAGGTGCTGATCGATGGGCAGGACATTACCGACGCGTCCGAGGCCGAGCTGACTCGGCTGCGTCGTACTAAGGTTGGCTTCGTCTTCCAGAATTTCAACCTCCTGGGCTCGTTGACCGCCGAGCAGAACGTGGCTATGCCGCTGAAGCTGGCGGGGCGGCGTCGCTCACGACTCGAGGTGCGAGCCGTGCTCACCCAAGTGGGGCTCGGCGATCGACTGAGTCATAAGCCGCGCGAGCTGTCCGGTGGACAGCAGCAGCGGGTGGCCATCGCCCGTGCGCTCGTGACCAAGCCGACTGTATTGTTCGCTGACGAGCCGACCGGAGCGCTGGACTCCAACGCCGCACGCGCGGTCCTCGGGATGCTCCGATCGATGGTCGACGACGGGCAGACCATAGTGATGGTTACCCACGATCCCGTAGCAGCGGCGGGTGCTGATCAGGTCGTGTTCCTGTCCGACGGACGTGTGATCGATCAGATGGTCCGTCCGTCCGCTCGCGAAGTGGCCGACCGGCTCGCGCGATTCGAGGAATGAAGTCATGCTAAGGATGGCATGGAGCACATTCCTCGACCGCTGGCCAGTGTTCATTGGCGCAATCATCACCGTTGCGGTGGGCGTTGCGCTGGTCCAGGCATCGCTGCTAACACTGATATCCGCTGTATCCTCAACAATTCCGCCCGGCCTCTCCGAGATCGAAGAAACAGCTATACGCGACGGCCTCACGAACGCTGCCGGTCTACTCGGAATGGTGGTAGGAATCTCGGTGCTCGTCGCTTTCTTCATCGTCGGATCCACGTTTTCGTTCACGGTCGCCCAGCGGGCTCGAGATTTCGCATTGCTGCGATTGGTCGGCGCCAGCCCCCGACAAGTTGGCAGACTGCTGCTTGGCGAAGCGTTGCTGCTCGGCAGCCTGGGGACGATCCTCGGGGTCCTGCTCGGCATCCCCGTCATACGCTTCGAGGTTTGGATGCTCACGCGGATGGAGTTCCTGCCGGCAGGATTCAGTCCGGACTGGCATCTGTGGATCCTCGCCGTTTCGGCGGGCACCGGCACCGTGGTCGCGGTGATCGCCTCGTTGGGTGCCTCCCACCGGGCTTCGCGTGTCCGCCCGCTGGAGGCGCTCCGCGACGCCGGCGGGGCAGACAAAGCCATGTCGTTGTCTCGCTGGGTCATCGGGCTCATAGCTCTGGCTGGAGCAGGTGTGCTTCTGGTGGTCACGCCGACTAGGGTCGGAGACCCATTGGAGGTCGTAATTCCCGGACTCATCGTGCTCATCATCGCTCTCAGCGCACTCACTCCGCTGGTTGTGCCACTGATCGGCGGTCTCATCGGTCTGGTCTTGGGGCCCCTCCTACGCCAGAGCCCGATCTACGAGCTGGCCCATGCCAACCTGCGCGACGGAGTGCGTCGTAGTGCATCCACTGCCGCACCCATCGTGATTCTCGTCGGGCTCGTCGTCGGCTTCAGCGGAGTAGTCAACGTCGTGAATGCGGGCATACAGGAGGAGACCATCCGAATCCTCGACGGCGACCTCATCGTGACCGCGACCAAACCGGTCGGCGAACATTTGGCTGCACTTGATGGCGTCCGCACCGTGTCGGAAGAGGTCCCATTGCGGGTGTGGATTGAGTCCGCTGACACAGAAGGTGACACGGTCAACGGCATCGCGATCAACCCGATCGCCTACCTTCAGACCCACCGACTGAGCGGCATTATTGGCGACCTCACAGGACTCCAGGGCGAGACCGTAGCCCTCGATCAGTTTTTCGCGTCGGGTCTCCATGTCCAGGTGGGTGGCATGGTCGATGTCCGCTTAGACGGTGCGACACGAGATATGCAGGTCATAGCCACTTTCCCGCACACACTGAGCCGCCCCAAGGTCCTGCTGCCGATCGCACTCGCACCAGCCGGTGACCACCAACGTCGATACATTATTCAGACCGACGAAACAGAGACCGCCGCCTCTGTAGCCGAGCAAATCACCAACACCATCCCCGGTCGATCTGCGGGTTCTGGCCCGTCGAACGTCTCGGTATCGGCCCTCGACGACTGGGTCCTAAGAGAGATCGATATCCAAGGGGAGGTGAACCTCAAAATCACCATCGCGGTGTTGGGGTTGGTGACGGTCTACATCGTTATCGCCATGATTAACGCAGTGGTAATCTCTGCTGCCCCCCGCCGGGCCGATTTCGCCATCGCCCGACTGACCGGCCTGAGCCGCTGGCAAGTAGTCTGGATGGCGTTTTGGGAGTCACTGACCGTCGTGACAATTGGCGTCATCGTCGGCGCGCTCGCCGCCGGGGGCGCCATCGCGGGAGTCACCGCTGCGGTCTCCGAGATTGTCGGCACACGGGTCATGGCGACGCCCTGGGCGCTGTTCGGTGCTGTCACTGTCGTCGCCGTGGTGGTCGTCGGACTCACCAGCGTTCTGACCACGCTCGCCGCAACACGTCAGCCGGCGGTCGAGGTTTCAGGCGCCAGAGAATGACCGGTGAGGCAGCCGCTAGGTGGACCGCCTACATCACCGCGGCCGTGCTCACCAATCATCTCTTGGTCTTTGTGTCGCTCTTATGAGAGCCGGCTACCTTTAATCGTCAGCGGATGCCGGCGCAGGTTGTGCGCCGGCTGATCCCCGGACTTGATTCTGCCCTCCCGGGATCCAGTTAAGCCAACTGGGCAGGTACCACAGATACTTCCCGGCCGCCCCCATCAGCGCGGGGAGCAGCACCAGCAGGATCACCGTGGTGTCAAACAACACAGCAATCGCCAAAGCGAAGCCCAACTGCTGTATGGCGAGGAAGCGCATCAGCGCGAACACGGCAGCGACGGCAATCATGATGGCCGCAGCGCTGAACACTATGCCGAAGCTATCCCCCACCCCCTCGACGATGGCATCCTGAACGCTATAACCGCGGCGGAACAACTCTTCCACCCGGGTAATGGCAAAATTGAGATAGTCCATGGATATTCCGAACATCAAGGTGAAGACGAACAAAGGCAGCCAGGATTCGATGATACCCGTGGCCTCAAAGCTGAGCAGACCTTCCAGCGCCCAGCCTTCCTGGAAGACCAGGGTCAGCACTCCATAGGCGGCGCCGACGGCCAGCAGGTTCAGAAACACCGTGATCAACGGGACCAGCAGCGACCGGTACAAAGCCACCAGAACTACAAATGCGGTCAGCACTACAAAGATGATCACGTACGGCGTCTTTGCCAATATTTCATCCTTGAAGTCCACGTTTGCACCGGTGGCGCCGGTCACCAGGGCCCTGACCGAACCATCCGGGAAGGCCTCTGGTATCAGTTTTTCTCGAAGCATTGCGACAGCATCCAGGGCTGCGTCGTCGCCGGTGTCGGCGTTGAGCGGAATCTCGATCGTCTCCAAGTCCCCGGACCGGTTGACGGCGGTCTTGATGGGCTCGGCGAAGGGTATGTGTTCACCGGCGGCCTCCGCCCGCCTGTTTTCCTCTTGGACTAGCTCAATGAGACGGTTCACACGCTGTTGCACGTCGGCCGCGAAGATATTCTTGCCCTTGCCGGGATCCACGACCACGATCGCCGGCGCCAGCAGACCGATGGTGAAGTTATCCTCCAGCGCCAGGATCGCAGCCTTGGACTCTACGTCGTCGTGGAGGGCGCGTGCGCCGTTGAAGCCCAGGTTGAGGGTGAGCATGGGGTAGGTGATGGCCAGCATAACCGCTACACCGAGCGGTGCCACGATCAATGGCCATCTCACCGAGGCCCGGACAATCCAGCGAGCCACGGGGTTCAGGAGACCGGCCTGGGCGACGTTGAACCGGCGGCCGACGTAGGGGATGTTGAACCGGCTGAGGCCATCACCTAGCAGGGCCGGCGTCAAGGTGAGCGCCATCAGCAGGACCATGAAGATTGTCAGCACGGCCGCCACGCCGACGCTGTTGAACGTTACGTTGCCGATGAGGAACATACCCACAAGGGCCAGCATGGTGGTAAGACCCGCGATAAAAACGGCCTTCCCGGCGGTGTGGCTGGCGACCGCCGCGGCATCGGCAGCCAAGCGGCCCCGCTCCCTCTCGGCGCGGAACCGGGTGAACAGGAACAACGTGTAGTCGATTCCGGCCGCTAGACCCATCAGCAACACTATCTGGATCCAGGCGTCGAACATAGGCACCAAGTTGCTGGCCAGAGCGACGACCCCCGCCGCCATCGCCACGCCCCCGTAGGCCAGGATGACGGGCAGGCCCGCCGCCACCAGTCCCCCCAATGCGATAAGCAAAATGATCAGGGTCAAGGGCAGGTTGAGCAGCGAGGCGCTGCTGAAGTCCTCCTCAATGATCTCATTCAACTCCTCAATTATGGTAGCGCCTCCGCCGATCAAGATATCGAAGCCGGAAGCCGCCGCCGCTTCCGAAACCAGGCGGATAACCTCGTCGACGTCATCGCCGAGTCCGTCGAGTTCGTCGAGTTCGTCGAGTTCCTTGGAGTATTCCGCCTGGGCGAAGGTCACGTCGCCGCGGGATTCGCCAACCGAAACCAAGGGCGATGACTCCCGTGGCGCCCCAATGTCATAGTGGCTAAGGGTTTTGGAGAACAACCGATAGCTGGAGGTGACATCGGTACCACCGACAGGGCTTTCTACAGTGGTGCGAAGATCCCGCAAGCCGCTCAGAAGGCCTTGAACCACCGCTTCGTACTCTGGGTCGTCAACGGTGAGCGTCGGGTGGGAAAAGACGATTGTTTCGGTGGGCACGCCGCCTTCACCGAAGTCGAAGCGGTCCTGGAGCAGCACCAACGCTTCGCCAGACTCGCCGGGCAGTGTTTCCTCAAGGTCCTCGTTCGCCCCAACGCTGAAACACGTCCCTATTAGAACAACCGCAATTATCAACCACCCAAGGAGCACCCTCTTGCGATGGCGCCTGACCCAGGCCGCGATGTGTCCTGTGAAAAATGGCGTGTATTGCTGGTCCGAAGCTGCCATGTTGATTCCCCCAAGGTGAGATGGGCTTTCCTTCTGAACCGCTTTCCAGGAAAGCAGAAACAAATGTGCTAATTAAAGTAAGCGATAGCCCCGTTCTCGATCCGGCAGGGCACGAGGCCCAATTCACGGGCGAACTGATCAAGGTCTGCCAGTTCCGAACTGAATGCGCGGTCGCCAGCTGAATCGAATGCGATGTCACCGGATCTTCCACCAGGTAAGGTCGATGCCGACACGGCATCTCTCAGCGCTTTCGGGTCAATCACCATTGCCCCGGCCTCATCTTGCGCCACTGATCTGACGGCATTAAGCAATATGGTGGCGGCGTCCGAGTACTGAGCGATAAAAGCCGCCGTCGGCTCACCGCCATGCACTTCGGTAAACTCATTTACGAAAGCCGTATCCAAGGGCGGCGAACAGCCGGAAAATGCCGCGCCCTCCGCCAGTTCTCCCAACGCAGCAAGAAACTCGCAATTAGCGGCTCCGCAAACAGCGTCGCCAGAGGCATAAGCTCCGTTCCAACCGGCGTCCCTGAGTTGCCGCAAAAGTAGGATGGCCTCTGGATTGAATCCTGCGAAGAACATCGCGTCCGGATTCGCTTCGGTGATCTCCCGGGCAAGTTCGCTGAAGTCGACCGTGCCTCTGTCGATGCTGGCCATGGTGACTTGAAGGCCCGCTTCCACAAGAAGGGGTTGTGCTCTGAAGGCTAAGTCAGAACCGTAGGTCTCATTGTCATGAACAATATAGACATCGCTGGCGCCAAGAAAATCGGGATCAGAGAAATACACTGCGATCAGGACTCCTTGGGAGTCGTTTCGGTAGGCGGTCCGGAAGAAAAATCCGTCGCCAATTTGCTGTTCCGCCAGTTTTGTCGATGTAGCTGAGCCGGAAATCATAACAATCCCGGCGTCGGCATAAATACCTTGGGTTCTGACGGCCCCCGCCGAACACTGGGGTCCCAGGACGCCCACCAAGCCTGGGCGCTTTAACAACCGCTCGGCCGCTAGCCGGGTGACGTCTGCCTCGGTGCAACCGTCGTCTTCCGAGACTATCGATATCTCGTGGCCGCCGATAGTTGCCCCATTTTGCGTTTTCCACTGCTCGACCGCTACCACCACAGCATCCCGGTACTCTTGCCCGCGAGGGGCTGCCGATCCAGTCAGTGCTGATGATACTCCAATGACCACTGGCTCCCCCAATGGGATGATCATGGATGTTTCCGGGCTGCGGGCAATATCCGCCAGCGCCACGTCCCTGACCTCATCATCGCTTGAGCATGCCCCAACAGCGAATGCGAACACCAAGGCCAGGGCGCTCAATAAGAAAAAATGCCGAAATCGGCGTCTTGGTTCGGCAGCGCCGACACGCGAGAATGACATCTCAAATCCTTCGCCAAGTTGGCTGGGAATACGTCCCCTCCAGAGCCGGCCACTAAGCATGGCGGCGGAGCGCCATATCACCAATGTCACGACGCCGAAGAGAGGCAGCTTTCTCGACTCATTCAAATAAATTTTTATACAAACGCCATGAAAGCCAAAAAGACAATCCAACACCGATTTTTCGTGTAAACACCGTAACCCTGACGCTGTTGAGCGAGCAGTGACTTGCAAGTCTGAGAGTGAAATCAAATGGTGAACTTGTACCCACAGAGTTGGGTATGAATGCGTCCGGGAGCGCGCGACTTAGGGCGACTTGCGCACTGGATCCCGTGCAGTGAGCTGGGACCAGCACCGAAGGCGCGAGCCTGACCATGTCAGCAACCGTGGGAGCGATCATTGGTTCCAGGATCGCAAAAATTGAGCCCACATCATATTCGACGTCCTGGATACTGGGATTCCCCAACCTCCAGGTCATCAGGATGCCCCGCACTATAAGTAGACTTCCCGAGTCCGTCAACTGCCATGACATTGTTTTCAATTGACCCACACTCATTGTTGAGTGCGATGGTGCGCACAATCGTCGTTATGGGCCGGAGGAGGGCAGTCGCCCACCTATTTCGTGGGTCGGCAAACCCGCTGAAGAAACCCGGCTCACTCGATGCAATCATTATCTTTCCTCCACCTGGGTCAAATTAGTCCTTAGAGGAATTTGCCGTTGAATATGATTAGGGCCTAGCACTCGACGCCGAACGCGTCCCGGACCGTGTCTCCGATCTGGTCTATGTAACCGTCGATCGTGTTGTCCAAACCGTAGCGCAGCTCCATCAGGCGATGTTGCACGGCGATCTTCATGTAGGCGCCGCAGGGCAGCAGATTGGAGTTGGTTAGGACAACGATCCCTGTATCCGACTCTGGCAAGAGGGCGGTATGCGCCGACCACCCTTCCAGGTCGCCAGGGTTGTGCACCACGGGTATGCCATGGTAAGTCCCAACGAACCACCCCATTCCGTAGTCGTATTGGGAGTCCAGGGGGTTATATAGGGCACTCGGTAGCCAAAGTCGATCTAAGAAAGCGTCTTGGCCACCGCCGATGTTTATCTGGGGCGCCCATGTTTCAGTCAGGTTTTCAGATGAGATGACCCGCACGCCGTCGGGAGATACGCCCCGGTTAAGTTGGGTAATGAGGTAGCGGGCCAGGTCGTTGGCGGTTGACGCGACACCACCGGCGGCTTCGATCCCCTCACCCGGAATAAACCCTTCGAAAAAGCTGCTGGAAGCAACGGGTTCGCCCGCCTCATTCCAATTGTGGGGTCTAGCTCCTTCAGGGTGGGAATCCATCGATTCAAGATCGAGGGTAGTGCTGGTCATGCCGATTGGATCAAATACGCGTTCTTGCATCTGCTCGGCGTAGGAGTCGAACAAACTGCTTAATTCGCCGCCCGCTGCCATGACTCCCAGATAAGCGGCTGTGGCTACTCCCTGGTTGTCATAGAAGTGTTGGTCTCCCGGGGGTCCCGCAATTGGGACCTCGGCCAGGGCAATCATGAGGTCTTCGGCGCTGAGGCCTTTGCCGATCCACAGACTATCGTCCCGCCTCATTCCAGTTTGCATGCTTAGCAGGTCGCGAACGGTTACGGCCAACGTGCTGTCCGGGTGGGACAGTTGAAAGTCGGGCCAAATCTCAATGGCGGGAGTGTCCCACTCAAAGAATCCATCATCTACCAAGGAGGCCAACATCATGGCGTTGATCGACTTGGTCATCGAGCCTATGCCAAACAAAGTGTCGGCGGTCACCGGGTCCTCTTTGCCTAGTTCGCGGACTCCAAAGCCCTCGGCGTAAACGACCTCGCCGTCAGCAACGACAGCCACAGCCGCGCCCGGAATGTTCCATCGCTCCACGGCCTCTTCTATGTATTTCGTGAATCCAGCCAGAACCTCATCAGTGAGGGGCTGCTGGTCAGGAATGACGGCGGCAGCGAGCTGCCTCGGACCGAACAGCCATGCCGACGCGTCGTTGCCAACGATCTGGTCGATCTCTTCTTGAGTGAATGGATACTTGGTTAGCGTATCAAGAGCTTTTTCGGGGGTCTCCACCGCCGCGACCATCAGATAGTCGGAACCAAAAAACACCTGCTCCAGACCCCAGCGCCTCAGGTTCCACACTATCATTTCTCGTTGTGACAGCGGCGCATCTTGGTAAATCTCAAGGCAGGCGCTCAAATCCAGGAAAAGATTATCAAGGCGTACAAAACGCGGTTGTGCGTTGCGAGCTCCAAACAGAATGTTCTCTATTTCACCTGGCGTCAGCCCGGCGCAATGAGCCAATAGGAGCCGAAGTTTGGAGTGGGTTCCGAGCATGCGGTACATATTTAATACCCCACCGCGGTCGAGAGCGACGCCAGCGAGATGGATCAATACAGGAATGTCCAGCTCCTGGCTCTTGTCCAAAACGAGAGACAAAGCTTCGACCTGCTCATCGTCTTCCCAATCCATGCCCGATGCTTGCAGCTTTACGCCGATCATTCCAGACAGGCTAAGACAACGATCTATTTCGGCAACTGCGCCTTCAACTACCGGGTTGATACCGCAAAAGCCGATTAAACGGTCTGGAAAACCCGCTATCTGCTCGGAAACCCAGTCGTTCTCGGCACTCACCCCTTCGCTCGATTTTGCTTGGTAGGCGGTGGACAGGACTACGGCCTTTTCCACATTGCCTTGATCTAAACGGTTGATAAGGTCTGCCGCATCCGAGGCTGGCGTGCCTTCTGGGGCGCCGTAAGCCGAAACGACATGCTCAGCGCTTAAGAGATGAGTGTGCACATCGATGGCGGCGCCGGTGGCTACCAGAGGAGCAGCGGCTGATATTCCCTCCCCTTGTGGGCCTTCTGCCCCTTGCTCACCTTGTGTGCCCTGCGAACCCTGCGCGCCTGCGGGTCCCTGAGCGCCTGCGGGTCCCTGAGCGCCTGCGGACCCCTGTCCACCTTGTGGTCCTTGAGGTCCCTGAGTTCCATCGGAACCTGGGTCTCCTCCGCAGGCCATAGCCAAGATCAGGATAAATATTAGTGTTGCTCCCAGTACAGGTCTTAGATTCCGAATCATTTCTTTTTTTCCTTTGCCCGTTTGGGGCGTGTTGCCTAGATAGTCGAATCTTGCCAGGCATAGGCTAGGCGAATAAATGGCAGGCGTAATCAGCAAGAACGCTGAAATTTGGTCAGCCCTCTTGCCTAGAAACCTCTGATACTTCGGTATGAGCAGAACTTAATCGAGCTCTGAGGCATAGGCTTGGTTAGCGCAGACTAATCGTCGTCGCTAGCACCCATGGCCGGCTCGGAGCTTCGGGCTCCCTCTGCAGAGATCTTGGGTAGCCACTCCAACCAACCTGGCAGGTACCAGTTCTTATCGCCAAGCAGCTTCATGCTTGCCGGCAGCAGGACAGCCCGGATTATCGTGGCGTCGATGAGGATCGCCACCCCCAGACCGATCCCGATCTGCTGAAAGAACATGATTCTGGATGTCGCGAACGCGCCGAACACCAATACCATGACCAACGCAGCGGTCGTGATGATAGCAGCGGTCGATTTGATTCCCATTGAAACCGAATCGTCGTTGCTATGCCCAGCGTCGTAGGCTTCCTTGACCCTACTCAGGAGCAGCATGTGGTAGTCCATGGACAGCCCAAATAACACTGCAAACAGGAATAGAGGCATGAAGATCTCAATGGTCCCGTTGGCCTGGAAGTTCAAGAACCCCTCTCCAAATCCCTCCTGGAAGACGATGACCAGCACTCCATATGCCGCCCCAACAGACAACAGGTTCAAGATGATGGCCTTGATCGGGATGATTATGGACCGGAACATAACGAGGAGCAGCAGGAAGGCTAAGATCAATACAAAGGCGAATACGATCGGCGCCTTTTCCTTGGTGTTCTTCTCGGAATCGTAGGTCCCAGACGGGCCGCCGGCTACGAAGACATCGACGCTAACGCCGGCGAAAGCCGCCGGAGCCAAATCGCGCAAAATCAGTACGGCCTCATTGTCTCTTGCTGTGTCATCAATACCGGACACGGGAATAGAGACTCCCAGCAGATCGCCTGCGTTGTTGACGATCGTCTCTATCGGCGCGGCAAAGTGATTGTCCTGCTCGGCGGCCGAAATCAGGTCCGCCGTCGCTGCACGAATAGCCGGCGTATCCACCGACACCCCCTCTCCCGGATCAACGAGCACTACCAGGCCGGAAACCTCGCCCAGAACAAAATGTTCGTCAATGAGGTTAACGCCGCTGGCGACCATTCCGATCTTCCCGCCGTCTTCCACAGCCCCATCCCAATCAAAGACTTTAGTAATTGGCGTGCTATCTATGTCCAGCGAGAACAAAGGGATTGAAAGGGCAATCAGCGCGGCGAGCGTCACTCCTGCATAGATTACCGGGCGAGCCAACACTACATCCGTGATCGCTCCCCAGATGCCGCCGCCAGTAGATGGCTTTCCGAGCCCCGGGATGTGTAACCAGTTCATTCGGTGGTCAAGCAACGAGATCAATGCTGGCAGGAGCGTGAGGGAGGCGATCACGGCCACTACGACAACGATCATCGCACCCAAGCCCAGGCCATAGAACAGAGCGTCCCCCGTAAGCAGCATGCCTGCTAGAGACACAAACACGGTGACGCCAGCGTAGAAAACGGCTCTGCCGGTGGTATTGGAAGCGGATTGAATCGCCTCAATCTTGTCTAGACCTTCAGCTCGCTTTTCCCGGTATCTATTAATGATGAACAGGCTGTAGTCGATACCAACGGCCAGACCCATCAGAATGATCATCTCGAAGAAGTTGAAGTTTAAGGGCTTGGCCTGGCTCGCGAATGTGGAGACACCAACTGCGATAAATATCGAGATGAGTGCCATGCCGATCGGAATCAGAGCAGCCACCACCGCACCCAGCGACAGGGTCAAAATGATCACGGCGCCCACAAGGCTGATAAGGAGAATCTTCTCGAAGTCCTCCCCGACCACTTCGTTCTGAGCGACATTGATCGTTGCCCCTCCGAGGACGCCAAGATCGAAGCCATCGGCTGAGATCGCGCTCTCGGTTTCCAGCAGCGCGTCCAGAATACCCTCGGCGAAGTCGTTCAGGTCGTCTACCTCCGCCTTCTCCAACTCAACGCGGGCAATGACTACATGTCGATCATCGGACACAAGGTGCGGAGATCCGGATTCGTAAAAGCTCTCCACATTGGCCACACCGTCCATACCCCTGAGGTCTTCGACCAGGGAATCAACGATGGACCGAAAGGCCGGGTCATCGATATCCAGGCCAGGGTTTTTAATGACCACGGATTCGAATGACGGCAACTGCTCGAACCGATCCTCGATGAGAGCGTGGCCTTTTTGGGATTCGCCGACGCCGGTCACTTCACTGGTTTCAACACCGAGCGAACTCGACAGCAGAAAGGAAATAACCAGTAGAGCAATCGCTGCAAATAACGTCTTCCAGCGATTGCGAGCGCTCCAACCGGCGATCCGGCCGGTGAATGACACAGAAGATGAAGCCATGTTCTTAATCCTCGTTTGAACGAAATTCCCGATGTACGATGGTAGCTATCGAAACCGTTATATTAATAACGAATTGTTGCCAATTTTGTCCATTATGAATAGAACAAGCGCTATTCTGGCAGAGAATACGATATACGTCAATCTATGTAATCGCCGCATACTCTTTACGGAATAGTAGACGGCTTAGATTATACGTAAATCGGTATGATAATGGCGGTATTAGTCAGGAATCGTCTGCTAGCGAATTCTGATAATCACGCGAATTTATTTCGTCGTACAAAAGTACCAGCTTCGTCATCCTGGGCTTCGCACCGATGCCCTTGTTCTCTTCATTTGGATTCCTAACGGCCATCATGATCTTCCGGGCTCTGGCGTCTTACCTGTTGGTGATTCCATGTCTGTTACTACCGGTGACTCCTGAGGAGGCGGGCCAGAGAGCGTCTGCGGGGGATTAGTCAGCCTGGTGAGATGTCTATCAGCCTGTCCTTAGCTCGCCACGGCGGTCAGATCGCTCTTGTGGGTGTGCCAGCCGGTGGTGGCTCCCTTCTCGAAGTTGACGATGCTGCTGTTGAAAGTCTTGCTGGCGCCCTCGGGTAGCAGGGGCTGCCTGGTGCGCTTGACCTCGCCGCCGGTCCAGCCGGGGATGGGCGTGGCGGTTGCGATGGGTTCTATATCAACCTCGGCGATTCGGATAACCCTCATAAAATCCTCCTGGGTCGGCATGTGATTCAGACTTAAATTCCAGACAGGATATTACACTTCTATCTGAGGGTAGGAAACCGCCAACCACCGTCCCCGGCCACCAACGGAAGCCGGTGCGTTGCAGTTGTTTGAGCCTAGTGATTGTGTTAACCTGAGGTTCGTTCAACCGATCAATAACGTGATACTATGCTGTCCTGCAGTGAGCCTGGACGGTGGCGAATGGGACGAAGAAATGCGCTGTGAGATCTGTTTCAAAGCCGGGATGAGCGGCAACAACGTGAGCCACTCCAACCGGCACACCAAGACCCGATTCGTGGCCAATGTCCACAAGCAGACCTTGGTGCGTGATGGCAGATCAGTCAAGGTCAAGATCTGCACCCGTTGCCTGCGCTCCCTTCACAAATCCAAGAAGGTCCAAAAAGCCTTCGCCTCCCTCTAACGAGGAAAAATCATAGAGCCAAATTGGCCCCTCCCCAACCAATAGGGGAGGGGCCTTTTTATACGCCCAAAATGCCGATGGCTGAAAGCTGATAACTGAGACCTTTTTCGGCCTCAGCCCAAGATGCACCCCCGCATTACTTTCATGGCTTCCGGAATGCTTTCGCGGTCGTTGAAGATAGCCGAACCCGCTACCAGGATGGTCGCGCCGGCCTTCACCGAGTCCTGAGCGGTCCAGTCGGCTTTGATCCCGCCGTCGACCTCGATCTGGGCGCCGTACTTCCCCTCATCGATGATGGCCTTGAGCCGCCGTATCTTGTCGAGACTCTGGGGAATGAAGGACTGGCCGGACGCGCCGGGGTTCACCGACATCACCATCACCATGTCCAGCAGGGGCAGGACATCTTCCACCGCGCTTATGGGGGTACCGGGGTTGATGGCCACGCCGACCTGATTGCCGTTGTCTTTGATGCGGGAGACGGTGCGGTGCAGGTGTCCGCAGGCTTCGGCGTGGACCAGGATCTGGTCGGACTCAAGCTTGGCGAAGGTGGAAAACAGGTTCTCCGGCTCCTGAATCATCAGGTGGATGTTCAAAGGGACGTCGGTGTTGGCCCGGATCGCGTCAACCACCACTTCTCCAAAGGAGATGGCGGGCACGAACACGCCGTCCATGACGTCCACGTGAATCAGGTCGGCCCCGGCGTCGGTGACCTCCCGGACCTGGCGGCCCAGGTCGGCGAAGTCGGCGGATAACACCGACGGGGCGATGAGCACCCTGGCCTCAGAAACCATCTCCGGCAGCCTCCAGTATCTTCTTCGCTTCTTCCAAAGCAGCGGCCACCCGGCCCGGCGCTGTGCCTCCGGGGTTGTCCCGGGCGGCGGCCGATGACTGGGCGGTGATGTCGAAAACGTCCTGCTGGAAGAGATTAGATAGCTTTTGGTACTCCTCCAGCGGCAGCTTTTGTAGGCTGATATTCTGGTCTTCACAGTGCCGGGAAAGCTCCCGCATGATGCCGTGGGCCTCCCGGAACGGCATGCCTTTCCCCACCAGGTAGTCGGCCAGGTCGGTGGCCAGCATCTGGCTCTCGCCGGCCAGAGCGGAGACCCTGTCTACATTCAGTTTCATGCCCGGCAGCATGGCCTGGAAGACGTCCAGGGTCGTGGCGAGGGTGTCGGCGGCGTCGAAGAAGCCCTCCTTGTCTTCCTGCATGTCCCGGTTGTAGGTCAATGGCAGGCCTTTTAGCGTGGTCAGCAGCCCCATCAGGTCGCCGTAGACCCGGCCCGTCTTGCCTCGGGCCAGTTCTGCGAAGTCGGGGTTCCTCTTCTGCGGCATGATGCTGCTGCCGGTTGTGAACTCATCGGCCAGCCGGATGAACCCGAACTCGCTGCTGGACCAGAGGACCAGTTCCTCGGACAGCCTGGAGAAGTGCATCATGCAGACCGAGGCCGCGGCCAGGAACTCCACGACGAAGTCCCGGTCGGACACGGCGTCCATGCTGTTGGCGCTGATGCGGCTGAAGCCCAACTCGGCGGCCAGGAACTCCCGGTCCGTCTGGTAGGCCACCCCGGCCAAGGCGCCGCTGCCCAGGGGCATCACGTCGGTGCGGCGGTGGCAGTCTTGGAACCGGCCGATGTCCCTTTGGAACATCTCGAAGTAGGCCAGCATGTGGTGAGCGAATAGCACCGGCTGCGCTCGTTGCAGGTGGGTATAGCCGGGCATGACCACACTTTTGTGCCTTTCAGCAAGCTCTAGCAGCGCACCTTGCACTCCCCGGAGTCCTTTGGCGATGGCAACGATAGTCTCTTTAGTGTAAAGGCGGAGGTCGACGGCTACTTGGTCGTTCCGGGACCGGGCCGTGTGCAGCCTCCCGGCCGCCGAGCCGATAATCTGGTGCAGGCGGCTCTCGATGTTCATGTGCAGGTCTTCGAGGTCCGGGTCCCAGGTGAAACTCTCTTCCTTGATCTCTTGTTCTATCGTCGCCAGGCCCTCGGCGATCTGGGCGGCGTCCTCCTGAGAGATGATGCCCTGCTTGGCCAGCATCTTGGCGTGGGCCATCGACCCGGCGATGTCCTGCTTGTACAGGCGCCGGTCATAATCGATGGAAACGGTGTATCTACTGTAATCAGCCATGCTATTAAGACTATAAACCCGTGTGGGGCGGGGCTCAAGGAATAACCGGCACCGCCCTGTGCTAAAATTTCCCGGCGCGGGCACAGTTTAATTTCAATAGGCCCACCACGAGGTGTCAGAATGACCGGATTGAATAACGAAAAATGCGTGGCCTGCCGCCGGGACTCGCCCAGCGTCACCGACGCAGAGGTGGCGGAGCTGAAACCGGAGGTCCCCGACTGGGAACTGACCCATGAGAACGGCATCCCCAAGCTGGACCGCGTCTTCAAGTTCAATGATTTCCAGACGGCCCTGGACTTCACCAACCGGTTGGGCGAACTGGCCGAAGACCAAGGGCACCACCCCCGCCTGATAACCGAATGGGGCCGCGTCCAGGTGACCTGGTGGACCCACAAGATACGGAACCTGCACCGGAACGACTTTGTCATGGCCGCCAAGTCGGACCAGATCTTCCTGAACATCGAGACTGCCAGGCAGGACTGATCATGAGAGTAACCTACCGGCTTGCCTCCGATAACCTGGCTTCGGTGGCCGCCGAGGCCGCCTGGGCCGAGAACATGGGCTACGACGCCATGTCCAGCAACGAGACCGCCCACGACTCGTTCCTGCCCCTGGCCCTGGCCGCCACTTCAACCACACGGGCCACATTGGAGACCCGGGTGGCCATCGCCTTTCCCCGTTCCCCCATGGTCACCGCCTACCTGGCCCGGGACCTGCAGGACCTGTCCAAGGGCCGGTTCCGGCTGGGACTGGGCACCCAGGTCAAGGGACACATCGAGCGCCGCTTTTCCACCAGTTGGGAGGCGCCGGGCCCGCGGTTGAGAGAATACGTCCAGTCATTGAAGGCCATCTGGCATAGTTGGCAGACCGGCGAAAAGCTGGAGCACCATGGCAAGAGCTACAATTTCTCGCTGATGACCCCATTCTTCGACCCCGGCCCCAGCGAATACCCGGCGCCGGAGGTCTTCACCGCCGCGGTGAACGCCTACAACTGCCAGGTGGCCGGAGAGGTCTCCGACGGTTTGATGCTCCACAGCCTGACGTCGCCCGAGTACGTCCGAAAGGTGGTCCGTCCCGGCGTGGAAAAAGGGGCCCAGAAGGCCGGCAGGGACAGCACCGCGATAAAGATCACCGGGGGCGGCTTCATCATCACCGGACCGGACCGCTCCAGCATCAGAGCGATGCAGGCCGACGTGCGCCGGCGCATCGCGTTCTATGCCTCAACCCGGTCATATTTCCCTGTTCTGGAGGCCCACGGGTTCCTGGAGACCGGCCAGCAACTTCACGAGATGTCCCTGAAAGGCGAGTGGGCCGAGATGGGCGAGTTGGTCAGCGACGAGATGCTGGACGCCTTTTCCATATCGGGCGAGTACGACGAGATAGCCGACAAGTTCGTCGAGCGCTACGGCGGCCTGCTGGACGAGGTGAGCTTCACCCTCGTCAGCCAAGAGCGGCCCGAAGAGGCCCAGATGCGGAAGATGGTCCGTAGGCTACAAGAGTTGGGCTAAGCGGCACAGCCGCAGTCAGTTTTATAGGTGATTCATCATGCCTAGCAGCCGCACGGTACATCTAGTTGGCAGCATCCCGTTGCCCGATTCGGAGACTGTGTTCCGCACGGTTTGTCAGGCACTGGGGTCCTCGGTCCGGCGCATACCGGATGGGGAGACCGGCGACCGAATCCGGTGGATCTGGTTTCAACGGAATATGCTGGAAAACCACCCCGATATGGAACTGGACAGCAGTGTCGAGCCATACCGTCTTCATCAGTGGGACGGCAAGCTGCTGCGGGAGACGCCGTGGATCAAGTTCAAGGACGACGCCGACCCAACCACCGTGTCCTTTCCCACCGGATACCGTGACGCGGCAGTGGAGTCATACCAGGTCTTTGCCCGCCTGCACGACGAAGGCGTGATCGGCTCGGACGTCCGGTTTCAAGTCAGCATCCCCACGCCCATGGCCACGGCGTACATGTACATCAGCCCAAATGCCCGGGACGCCTACCTGCCGGCCTACGAACGGGCGTTGGCGGAGGCGGTGTCTGGGATATTGGACGCCATCCCACATGACCGGCTGGCCATCCAATGGGATGTCTGCCAGGAGGTGCTGCTGTTCGAAGACTATTTCGACGAGCGGCCCGCCGATTACAAACAACAGATTTTCGAGGAATTAGCCCGCATCGGAAGCCTCGTCCCAGAAGCAGTGGAGTTGGGCTACCACCTATGCTATGGAAGTCCCGCTGACGAGCACTTGGTGATGCCCAAGGACATGGGAATCCTGGTGGAGATCTCCAACGCGATCGCTTCCCGTTTAACCCGCCGCCTGGACTTCTTACACCTGCCGGTGCCCAAAGACCGCACTGACGTTGGCTATTTCCAGCCCCTGCGGTCCCTGAATATCCCGGACGGCGCCGACGTGATGTTAGGACTGATCCACTACGACGACGCCCAAGGAGATGCGGAGCGAATGGCCACCGCCGGCAACTATTTGGCGTCCTTCGGCGTGGCCACCGAGTGCGGTTGGGGTAGGACCGATCCCGCACGCGTCGCCAGCCTGCTGGAGAGCCATGTCCGGGCGGTCCAGGATTAGGTATTGATGTATCCGTTACCGCAGTGGCCCCACCTGGAACACGTTCAGAGGGTGTTGTGAAGTGGCAAGATGCGGGGCTCAGCGGGTGTGGCCCCCGTCCCAGCCATGATGGGCACTAGGGTTTCCGAAAATGCACCCAGTAATGCCTCCGACTCCCAGATATCGACTATGAAAAGGCCCTTCTCCATGGAAGCGGCCAAGTGGCTGATTCGGCCTTCCGGCGACCCTAGTCCGGCAGAATCTAGACCACTGAGGGTTTGGGCGTATTGCTCTTGGCTAAAATCCGGGAGTTCAAATATTGCGACAATGGCCATGGCCTCCACCTTCCTTTTCGGCTCTAGATCGGGAGACATGTTACCATAGGCCCCATCTTTGGCAAAGCGTCATCGGCGAGCCAGGAGAAAAAGACAGAAGCGCGTTGAAATTCGATAACCCCGCCTGCATCATTGTCATGGCCCAACGGCTCTAAAAATAGATCGGTGACCAGATGTGCGCATGGCGGACGTGGTGCAGGCCCCCGGCCCCTTCAAACGGGGCAACGAGACCGGACTGACCTACGACCTGAAGATGGCGGCCTGGGAGTGGCTTTACCGCGAGGCGGGCTGCCGGGTCATCGGGTTAGAGGTCAAGCTGGAAGGTCCGGGCGGACGTATCGTAGACCTGGCCGCGGTGGGGCCACAAAACACTTTCTACATAATCGAGGTCAAGTCCAGCAGGTCAGATTTCTCCAGGGACGACCACACAACCGGCGACTTCACGGAACTACAGGGACGGGAGCGCACGGTAGTGGGCCGAACCGGCCTGGCCAAAGAGACCCTGCGTCAGGCCATGGACTATGCCAAAGAGACCAGCCCCGATGCCTGGCGGGAGGTGCCGGCGTTCAAACAAGCCTTGGCCGACTACCGCCGTGTGTCCGGCAAGGAAGAAGCCTACCACAACCGCATCGCGGCCTTCAGCACCAAGTTTCACGACCCCAGATTCATGGGCATCGCCGACTTCCACTATCTGATCGCCCCCAAGGGCGTGGTCACCCGCAGCAGCCTGCCGCCCCAGTGGGGCCTGTTGGATGACACATCGGCGGTCTCTCTCCCCGCTACCCACAAAGAAGTCCGGAAGAACACGGGCATCGTCTCCAACTTCCTGCGGTCCATCGCCCGCAGCAACACCACGTCGATGATGCGCTCACAGGGGATGGTTTTTAACAGAGGAGAGATGGGGTCGACGAGTTGAGGTGGTCCGACTTTCCCCAAACCGGGATTATGGCAGAGTCCAAGAATGGACTTCCCCAGCATCGTCCGAGACCACCACCCGCAGTCCACTCACCGAATCACCGCCATCGTCGGACGCTGAGACGGTGAATACGTCGCGCACCTCGATCAAGGCCGTTGGCCAGGTATATTTGTCCCGTGGGAACGTCCCGCCGGCGAAATCTGCTAGAACGTCGCTACGGTAATCTCCCCTGGTAAGGTTCGCGGTGGTCGAAAATCTGACGGTTTGTGAGGTGCCAGACAACAACAGGATGTCCGGGTTGAACCGCCAGGTTACCTCATCGCGGCTTACCGAATTTTTAGTCTGCACCTTCCACGGAGCTTCGGTGATGTCACCAGAGAAGTCCATGATCCCAAAATTAAAGCCCGTCGGCAGCAGATCGATCAATTCGGTAATCTCAAGGTCATCAGTTCCGATATTTTCCAATTTGATCTCGAAATTGATGTCGAATGTGTAGGTGCGGGGAGAGGTACTCGTGTCGGTCGCAGTTAACGTCACGGAGGTCCAAGTTTTGGTCACCACCGCTGCTTCACCTGGGCAAAGGCCGGCGGTGGGACCTATCTGCACGAGCGCCGTGGCGCCGCTTCGGTTATCAAACCCATCGGGCGTGGCCTCGACCCCATTACAGTATGTTCCGAAGGTCGTGCTGGTCACGGCTGTAAAGGTCAGAGTGGCGACCTCACCAGCTAGAAGATCGGGGTCCCCTGGTATGTCCCACTTGATCTCAACCCCTCCGAAGTCGCCACAGAGCTCATCATCGTCGTCAGGGACGATGTCCACGGGCGCCGCCCCCGGCAGGGTCAATTGATCGGCCGGACCGTTACAGTCGTAGGATAACCCAGCGGGTAGGGTATCTGTGATTGCTTTTAAGCTGTTTTTCTTGTCATCGTGATTGGATATATTGATCGTATAGGTGACCGAATCACCGCCGGTGGGATTCGGGTCCGACACAGTTTTGGCAGCCTGGAGTTCCCTTTTGTTGTAGGCCGCAAGGGCAGGGATGACGGTTGGAGAGTCCAGATCGTCGTCGACCTCACCAGGGGGCTGAACAGGGGCTTGGACCGCGGTTATGGTGATGTTTCTTCCGCAAATGTCCAAGGTTTCAGCGTAGGTGGCGCCTGTGGGGTCGCTGGGGTCCGGATTATCGGTCAGCCACGCATCCCAACGCCCGGTGTCCGATAGTAAGTAGGAGAGGTACTCCCCCGCCGCCAGTCCGCAGTATTGGCGGTGTGTAATGTTGGTCTTCACTCTGGCGTCGATGGCCGTGTTTTGCGCCAAGTTAAGCGACGATGTGATCAGGGGCACCGAAAAAAGCAGAAACCCCAACGCGGTCAGGATGGCTATGCCGCCCTGTTGGTCACACAATTGGACTCTATTGATGATTGACCTGATCAAGAGAGCTTCCTCAAGTAGGTAATCAGGTCCAGATTGTCGGTAGTGGTGCGGTCTGCCTGAACGTCCATATTCAATCGCAGGGTGTTCCCGCACAGTGTGAAGCTGATTGAATTTGCCACTACCCCGGTGGCCATGACCAACGGTGTTCCATTGCTGTCGAAGTCCCGGCGCAGTTCGTCTCCTGTTACGCTGTAAACCACGTTGTGAGGCGTTCCAGCTTGGTCGCTCCAGGTCAGGGTGATCTGCTCAACCGAGGGGCTGGGTGTGCAGGTGAGCCGGGCGACGCCGCCAGCGTCCAAAACGTCCGTGGCGTTTAGCGCGTCCCCGGAGAACCAACTGCCGGCGTGGCGGACCTCTCTGACCGCTCTGACATCGTCGGTCCAGAACCGCTGTATCGACAGCACCTGGAACATGGCTGAGCCGAAAATGCTCACAACTACAGTTAAGATACTGAGGGAGACGAGCAGTTCGACGAGAGTGAACCCCTGCGATGAGGCCAGTATGTTCTGGATCTTCTTCATCGTTCACTGCCCCGAACGCAGGGACTCCAGGACGAGAATGCTCTGTCCGTCTCTGGTGACCGTCACCACCACTTTCTCGATGGATCCGGTAAACCCGTCATTGGCAAGATACGTCTGCGCGGCGGCGCTTACGGTAAAACCGGTGGGGATGCTGAGATTTAGGCCGACGTCATCGGCGACGGAGGCGTAGCTGCCGGGCGGGACCACGTACACCAGCGACAATACGTACTCCATCTGGTTACGGGCCAGGTTCTCGGCCACGGCGCTGGCTTTCACTCGGTCGCTGGAGATGTGGGCCGCGCTCACGCCCAACAGGACCGCTGTTCCCGCGGATGAAAACATCGCAAGAGCGATCACCGTCTCCATCAAAGTTAACCCTAGCGAGCCGAAGACGGCCGGCCGGAAACGGTCTGCCAGTTTTTTCGCGGACCGATTGATGAGTGTTGAAAATCGGGTCATCAAGGACTTCCCGGGGGATGCGGATCATGTTCAGAACGGAGGGCCTGTAAGCGAATCGCCAGGAGCCA
>JADFPD010000015.1 GCA_022562475.1 Chloroflexota bacterium
TAACCCTGGCGGATGGGTCGCGATTCCCAATCATGAAGGCTATATCTACTTTCAGGAACAGTTGGCCCGCATGGGGTTCATCGTGGTCTCGGTCAACATGAATGAGACCTGCTCGCAACCATTGGGAAGCGTGTCAGACATTCACCACAGAGCCCACATCCTCAACGAGGCGATCAGACATTTCCAGTCACTCGACGGCGCAGGGCACGCGATATTTGGAGACCGGATCGATTTCTCCAAGGTCGGCCTCATGGGCCACTCGCGAGGTGGCGAAGCTGTTTTGCTCGCGACCTCCGAGAACCCTCCGGCGAATGTTCAATTTCAAGCGGTGCTGTCCTTGGCCCCGGTGGATTTTGGCACCACCAACGGTTCGCCTAATGGTTTTGCTTTTATGACAATCTTGCCCGCCGGGGACGGCGACCTTGTGGATAACCCCGGCGCGAAGTTTTACGACCGGGCTCAGCCGACACCGTTCAAGGCCCAGCAATATATCTATGGAGCCGGACACAATCCGTTCAACCGCCAATGGTTGATCGACGATGGTAACGGGGTTTTCCATCTGTCGCGAGATGCCCACGAGCGCATCCTTTCCGCTTATGGTTCAGCGTTCTTCCGCAACGCCCTTCTTGGCCACGCGACGGTGGGGTTTCTCACCGGAGAGGAGTTGCCGAGTTTCGTACCCCACTCCTCGGTCCACTTGAGCTTTGAGTGGGACCGACAGCTTGATGTAGACCATCACGAAGACGGAAATGGAATAGATTTTAATTCGTTGGGCGAACCAACGGACCAAACCGGAACACTCACCGCGGATGAGTATGCATTCGCTCAGTCGGGCGGCACTTTCAACCCGACGTTTTACGGGAATACCACTGGAATGGTGGCTCTGTGTCAGGAGCGTGGCGGAGAATTCCGCTCTCAACTGAATGGCGCCAATGACCTGAAAGAAAAGGAAATCTGGATACGGGCCGCGGAGGTTTACAATGGTTCCACAGTCCCAGTAGCGGCAACAGGGTTCGAGATTGGCCTGGAAGACAGCGGATCGCCTTCGGTTATAGCCTGGATCGGCTCCGATGATGTGGGGGGCGCTCCGGTTCCGTTCTATCGGCGGGATGACGACCTCGCCGACTTCGGGTTAGACAAGACCAAGACGATGTTGAAGACTTTTAGGTTCCCTGCCCATTGTTTCAAATCCCGGGAACCTGGGTTAAGGCTAGAATCGGTGAAGGCGATCCGTATTCGCCTCAGAGGTGAAGAAACACGGCCTTTGGCATTTGACGTCCTACAGGTGGTGTCGAGATGAACGACCAATTTGATAGGCCCCTAGAACCGGAAGACGGAGATGACGACTCTCAAGCTGCGCCCCAGTCCGCTCCACAGTCGGCGTTCACACTCCCCGCGATTCGGGAGATGGAAATCACGAGGGTCCGCTATGAGGTGCCCCGTCCCTATTACGTTGGGAGGGACCGTATAGAGTGCTCTAATGGCGTTGAGTTCATGATCAATACCGATGGCCCTATCCCGATACGGGCTTTGAGCCCCATTCTTTTCGTTGGCGACGTTGAAATCGATGCCTACGAAGAACTCGGCGAGAATAATTATCGTTTCATCGCCTACCTCACCGAAGAACTAAAGGAAGGGGACCAAATCTCCTTCGGTTGGGGCCGGGGCTCGGCTAAGTTTGAAACGAATTTTATGTATGAGCCGGGCTCCGAAGAGGAAGACCGTTAACAAATAACCCAGCCTACGGCCAACACGATTACACAAGCGGCCTAGACGCTCAAGATCGCGATGGTCCTATTTGCCCTACTTTGCCGGCAGCGACCTGGCGAAGGCCGCGCCGCGTTCCACCCATTCGGCCAACGCTGCGTCCGTGGCGATACCCTCCGAACCCACATAGACAAAGCCCTTCATCGGCCTTCCAGTGAAGTCCATGGGCCGGGCGTGGGGGAGCATCAGGGCGTCTTCAAAATTGTCTGGGCCGGGCCGCACCATCAGATCGCTTCCCGTGACGCCCACAGCCATATTCCGCCCCACCATGAAGCAGAGTCCGCCGAACATCTTTTTTTCCGTGTAGCCGGGCTCCAACCGGAACAGGGCGCGGACCCGCTCCGCCAGTTTCTCGTCGTAGGGCATTTTTACACCTCGCGGTTGGTACCCAACGGCATTTTACTGTCTGGGGTGGTCTTGGGATACGTCCTGCTGTCCGTCGCCAGTGGACCCGGCACTTGGGTTAAAACACCACCACCGACCGCAACACTTCGCCCCGCTCCATCTTGTGGAAGGCTTCTTCCACGTCGCCGATGCCGATGGTCTCGGAGACGAAGCGGTCTAGGTCCAGGCGTCCCTGCAGGTAGAGGTCGATCAGCATGGGGAAATCGCGGGAGGGTAGGCAGTCGCCGTACCAGGACGATTTCAGGCTGCCGCCCCGGCCGAATATCTCCAGCAGCGGCAGTTCGATCTTCATGTCGGGGCTGGGGACGCCCACGAGCACCAACGTTCCGGCGTGGTCTCTGGCGTAGAAGGCCTGCTCGTAGGTCACCGGGTTGCCCACGGCCTCGATGGCCACATTCACGCCGTTCCCGCCGGTCAACTTTCTGATCTCTTCAACCGGGTCCATGGACGTGGCGTTGATGGTATGGGTCGCCCCGAATTCCTTGGCCCAGGCCAGCTTCCGGTCGTCCAGGTCCACCCCGATTATGGTGTGGGCGCCCGCCAGACGGGACCCGGCGATGGCCGCGTTCCCCACCCCGCCGCAACCGAACACCGCCACCGAGTCGCCCCGGCCAACGTTGCCCGTGTTAGTGGCTGCCCCAAAACCGGCCATGATTCCGCAGCCCACCAACCCGGCGACTTCAGGGCTGGCCTGGGGCGAGACTTTCACCGCCTGTCCGGCATCCACGAGGGTCAATTCGGCGAAGGCGCCGATGCCCAGGGCGGGCGACAGGGGAGTGCCGTCGGCCAGGGTCATGGGCTGGGAGGCGTTCCGGCTGGCGAAGCAGTACCAGGGAGCGCCCCGCAGGCAGGAACGGCAGGTCCCGCAGGGGGCACGCCAGGCGATGATCACGAAGTCGCCGGGGGCCACGTTGGTCACGCCGTCGCCCACCGATTCCACGATTCCGGAAGCCTCATGTCCCAGGAGGAAGGGGAAGTCGTCGTTGATGGCCCCCTCCCGGTAATGGAGGTCGGTGTGGCACACGCCGCAGGCCTTCACCCGGACCAACGCTTCGCCGGGGCCCGGATCGGGCACCAAGATGGGGACCAACTTCACCGGCGCGCCCTTGGCTTCCGCGACTACTCCATTAACCTGGTGGGCCATGGATTTCTTCCTCCTGGACATCGTATCGAATCACCTGGAAATATTATGCCGGAGGCTTGGTGTCTGTCCACAGGTCAGTCCGCCAGCGCAGACTCAATCTTCTGGGCGAACCCGATGAGCTCCTCGTCCGAGCCGCGGTCACCCATGATGGAGAGGCCCACCGGCAGTCCGTTCACTTCGCCCAGCGGCATGCTCAATTGCGGCCTGCCCGTGGTGCCCGCGATGCAGGTCAGCCGGCTCAAACGCCCTTGCACGTCTTTCTTCGCGGAGGCGGGCAGGCCGCGAAGCGGCGCTGGGACCACCGCCGTGGGCAGGCAGACAAACCCACCGCCGGCGAATACCTCGTCCATCCTGGCCCTGATGCTGTCCCGCAGCACGGCTGCTTCGTTCAATTGGGTGTCGGTCAAACTGATGGCCAAGTTGTAACGCTCGCTGACCCAGAAGCTGAACCTGGGATTGACCTGGTCGACCCAGTCTTTCACCGAGTCCCAGGCCTCCTTGGATTGGAGCACGTTCTGTTGGGCGGCCCATTCGGCCAGGCCATTCGCCGCCAGTCGCAAGGTGGTTGAACTGCCGGCTAAGGCGCCGATCTTCTCAGCCAGCGGCAGCAAGACCGCCGAAACATCTTCGTCCGCCTCTTCAAAAGCGTCCTGGGCGATTATCAAGCGGTTGGGGCTTGAGTCGGGGATTTCTTTCTTAAACACCGCTTCGGCGACTCTGGCGTAAGTCTCGGCGCTCCTGGTGAACCAGCCGATGGTGTCGTAGCTGAGGGCCTGCATCAAGATGCCGTCCAGAGGGATTCGCCCGTGGGTGGGGCGGAGACCGTAGAGGCCGCAGAAACTGGCGGGTATGCGTACTGAGCCTCCGGTGTCGGACCCCAGGGCGAAATCCACCAGCCTTCCGGCCACAGCCGCCGCCGACCCGCTGGACGAGCCTCCCGGTACTCTGCCCGGTGCATTGGGGTTGATGGGCGTGCCGTAGTGGGCGTTCTCGCCCAGGATGCCCCGGGTTAATTCGTCGGTGTGGGTCTTGCCCACCATGGTGGCCCCGGCATCCACCAAGGTCTGCACTATCCAGGCGTTGCGCTCGGCCGGTGGGTGGGTCGCCTTCCAGTCGGGATTGCCCCCTCCGGTTACGTGCCCGGCCACGTCGAATATGTCCTTGGCGGCGAATGTCAGGCCGGACAGCGGGCCACCTGGCTTTCCAGCTAGATAGGCCTCGGTGTCCTTGCAGAAAGCGTCCAAGTTATCCGTGACGAGTGGCTGTTTGGCATCGGCCATTGAGGCGCCTCCGGGATCATCGTCTAGCTTGTGGCTCACACCGGTCTGGGGCGGGCAACGTAGTATATATCAAGAAGTTAGCCGGACCCCCGAAAAGTGCGGGAACTAAATCGCGACGGAATCCGTCATACAGGAAGAAGGCACAAATAAAACTAGAATCGGACTGAGGACGGCGATGCAAAAGAGAATCAGCACAATTATTTTCCTGGTGGTTATGACCGCGCTTCTGGCGGCGGTTGCTTGCGGAGGCAGCTCAACGGCGCCCCTGCCCACCCAACCTCCGCCCACCGATCAACCGATCAAGGGACCGCCCAAGCCCACCGAAACTCCGGTCAAAGGGAACCCGCCTCCGGAGGAACCTGCGACGGTGATGGCGCCCGCGCCGATCGACGGCGCTACGGTAGTGGCCCCGCTAGTGCCCAGTGGGGAGTACACCCTCAATATCACCTCCGGGTTGCCCAGCGGTTGCGCCCAGTTCAACGAATTCCGGGTTGAGCGTGATGGCAGCGGGATTGTGGTTGACGTAACCAACCTGGTGCCCAACCCCAATAAACTCATCGCCTGCACCGCGATCTACGGTTATCACGAGAGCGAGATTCCATTGGGCAGCGGGCTGATTGCCGGCGAAGCGTACTCCATCACGATCAACGGCGAACTGGCGATCTCTTTCACCGCTCAGGACGAAACAGGGCTGGCCATGATTGAGAAAGAATCGCCGATCGAGTACGTGGAGATCACCGAAGCTGACGGCGGCTATCTCTTGACGATTGTCTCCAGGCTGCCCAAAGGCAGCAGTTGCTCCCGGTTCAACGGCTACGAGATCAACCGGCGGTTCATAGACCGCATTGAAGTCACCGTGACCCATCTGGAAGTCGCGGCTGACAACGTGCCCTGCACCGACGACCTGCCGGCGGTCTTTACCGAGATTCCTTTGGGCGAAGGCTTTGAATCCGGCCAAACCTACATAGTGTCCGTGAACGGCGAGGATACGGCCTTTACCGCCAGATAAGCTAGAACTTGCCACTGACGCAAAGGACCGGCCAGTTTTTCCACGGCCGGTCTCTACGTTTATCGAATCTACGATATACTGATTGCCATCTGACCGGGCGGGAAATCTCAACCGAATCGTTCGATCAGTCAGGGACAGTCAGGGAGGGTCAATATGCTGACCGCCGAAGCCAACGAGAGACTCACCAGAGTGGGTCCAGGGACCCCAATGGGCGATCTGATGCGCCGCTATTGGATCCCCATAAGGCCGCTGTCGCAATTGAAAGAAGAAGATGTGATGCCCGTCCGGGTGCTGGGAGAGGACCTGGTCCTCTTCATCACCAAGAAGGGAGACTTGGGCCTGATCGGTGAACGGTGCCCGCACCGGTTGACGCTGATGAAGTACGGCATCCCCGACGAAGACGGCCTCCGCTGCTGTTACCACGGTTGGATGTACGCTCCAGACGGCCAGTGCATCGATACCCCTCTGGAGTCGCCCACCAACAAGCTCAAGGACCAGGTGAAGATAGGGTCGTACCCGGTGCAGGAGATGGGCGGTCTGGTCTGGGCGTATATGGGGCCGCAGCCGGCGCCGTTGCTGCCACCCTGGGACCTGTTCGTGATGCCCAACGCCATCCGCCAGATCGGGATAACCCATCTGGCCTGCAACTGGCTCCAATGCCACGAGAACACCGGAGACCCGGCCCACAGCGTCTATCTCCACGGCTACAATTTTCAATACATCTTGGCGAAGCAGGGCAAGCTTGACGAGCGGACGAAAGACCGGCAGTTATCCACCCTGCATTCCAGGATCGAGATGGGCCGGGGCATCGAGTCCCTATACGCCCATGAGACCCGATACGGCATGGAGAAGGGCATCAACTACTCCAAAGCCCTGGGCGCGGACAAAGACCGCCAGTCCCGCCACTCGACGGTCATATTCCCCTTCTTCACCCAGACCGGCGGGCCCGGACAGGTGCGTCAGGAATTCCAGATACGGGTGCCCATCGACGACACCAACACCTACCACATCGCCTATGGCTGCTACACAGCCCCGAATGGGGTCGACGCCGGAGACCAGGACTCGGTGCCCTATTACGACATCCCGATCTTCGACGATGACGGCCGGCCGATCTGGGATTTTGTGCTTGCCCAGGACTCCCACGCTTGGGTCTCCCAGGGTGACATAATGGACCGGACCGCGGAACACCTGGGCCGGACCGACCTGCCCATCGTGTTCATGCGCCGGCAGTTCGAACAACAGATGCTTATTGTGGAGGACGGTGGCGACCCCAAGAATGTCTTCCGTGACCCGAGTTCCATGCCCGACCTGATCCACGGCGGTATCTGGGATGAGAACGACTCGTCGGTCACGGGCGCGGGAGGCGCGATCGTAAACTTCCGGTCCGCCTACCACAAAGGATACGGCGTCGACGATGCCGACCGTTACGGCCCGGCGATGCCCATGATCATTGACCTGATGCAACGCATCGACGATCACAATGCAGCCGTTGCTTCTGACTGAAGCTAATTCCACTCACAATGGCAACGTAGAGGCATCCCGATTTAATCGGGATGCCTCTACGTTATTCCGCCACCGGTGATAAACTGTCCCGACATCTTGGGAGACAGTCACCTACTTTCGTTATCGATCTTGAAGAAGGAAAAATAAATGCGCGCAGCCGTTATTACCGAGCCTGGAGGTCCCGAAGTTTTGAAGGTGATGGAGGTCGATGACCCGGTCCCCGGCCCTGAAGATGTTCTCGTTGACGTGAAAGCCACCGCCTTGAACCGGGCTGACATGCTACAACGCCAAGGCGGCTACCCTGCTCCGCCGGGCAGCCCCAGCGACATACCCGGACTGGAGTTTGCCGGAGTAGTCCTCGAGGCCGGTGAACGGGTGATCGGCATGGCCAAAGGAGACCGCGTTTTCGGCCTCTTGGGCGGTGGCGGATACGCCAGCCGCACGGTCACCCATCACCGCATGGCCATACCCATCCCAGACGGTTGGGACTTCGTGCAGGCTGCCGCAACCCCTGAGGTCTATTTCACGGCCTATGACGCGCTATTCAACCGGGGCAACCTGCAGATGGGAGAGAAGGTGCTGGTCCACGCGGCCGGAAGCGGAGTTGGCACCGCGGCGGTGCAACTGGCCCACCATGCCGGAGCATTCGTGTTCGGCACCGCCGGCACCGCCGGGAAACTGGCCGGTGCGGCCAAGCTGGGCATGGACGTGGGCATCAACTACCACGACCAAGACTTCGCGGCCGTGGTCAAAGAACACACCGCCGGCGCGGGGGTGGACGTGCTGATAGATTTCATCGGCGGGCCTTACTGGGACCAGAACATCGCCTCCTTGGCTGTTCTGGGCCGATTGGTCGAGGTCGGCCTGATGGGCGGCAGCCGTGTCGAAGTAGACCTGGGCCAATTGATGGCCAAGCGCCTGCAGGTGACGGGCACCGGCCTAAGGGGCCGGTCCATCGAAGAAAAGCTGGCCGTGACCGCCCAATTCAAACGTCATGTGCTGCCCCACCTGGCCTCAGGTAGCATGAAGCCGGTGGTCGACCGGACGTTCCCGTTGGAAGAGGTTGCGGACGCCCACCGTTACATGGAGACCAACGCCAATTTCGGCAAGATCGTGTTGACCATCGACTAGCAGGCGACTGACCGGCCCGCGTGCCAGGGAGAAACGACATGCCAGAGATGGAAGCCCCGGAAAGGATCAGCCCCAAAAGCCCTGGCGACTACCTGGAGATCATGAGCAAGGTGGTCTTTCAATCGGGGATGTCCTACAAGATCGTCGAGTCCAAATGGCCCGGCACCCGCGAGGCGTTCCATGGTTTCGATGCCGCCAAAGTGGCGGGCATGACCCCTTTGGATATCGACCGGCTGACCCAAGACACCAGGGTCATCAGGAACCGCCGCAAGCTGGAAGCGGTGGTGGGCAATGCCCAGAAACTGCTGGAGCTTGACGCTGAATTCGATGGATTCCAGAGATATCTGCGCTCCCACGGGGACTTCGTCTCCCTGGTCAAAGACCTGCGGAAGCAGTTCAAGTTTCTAGGGGAGATGGGCTGCTATTATTACCTCTACGTTGTCGGCGAGGAAGTCCCACCCCATGACGAGTGGCAGGCCGGCCTCAAGAAACGACGATAGGCGGGGCCGCTAGAGGGTGGATGCCATGAAACTTGAAGGAAAAGTTGCCCTGGTAACGGGCACCAGCCCAAACATCATGGGCGGCATCGCGGAGGGCCTGGCCGAAGAAGGGGCCGACCTGGTCTGCGTGGACATCAACCCCGAGTACGCCGAACAGTGCGCCAAGTCGGTGGTCTCCGGCGGCCGGCGCGCCATCGCCATCGCCTGTGATGTAACCGATGAAGCCCAGGTGACCGCGGCCGTGGAGCAGGCCAAGGAGGCCTTCGGTGGAGTGGACATCCTGATAAACGGCGCCACAGTGTTCAACTGGAAGGGCGTTTTGGACATGCCCCTGGACGAATGGAGGCGGCAGACCGATGTGATGCTGACCGGCGCCTTTCTGTTCACCAAGCTCGCCGCCAAGCAGATGATCGACCTTGGCCGAAAAGGCAGCATGATCAACATCATCTCCACGGCCGGCCACCAGGGCGAACCGGGCAACATCGGCTACGGCACCTCGAAGGGTGGACTGTTGAATTTCACCCGTTCAGTTGCCATGGAACTGGCCAAATACAGGATCAGGGTCAACAGCCTCACGCCCACCGCCACCGATAGGACGGAGGGCTTGGAGCGGGCCAAACGCTGGGGGGTTGAATGGCCCGGACCCAGGTTGGGACAGCGTTCAGGGGGTTGGCTGGCGGACCCCAGCACCGGGTCGCCCTTGCAGAAGCTGCCCAGCCCCAGCCATTACGCCAAGGCGGCGGCGTTTCTGGCCTCCGACGAAGCTGAGATGATCACCGGTGTGGACCTGCGGGTCGACGCCGGGGCCATCGCCAAATACTGGATCTGGGACCCCGGCGCGGAATCGGCCCAGGGCTGAATTACGGCGCGTTTCATCGGCTATAATGCCTAGATTAAATGGTCCGAAGAATGATTCGGCGAGCCGGCCTCGCGAGGTGTAAAGATGGCGGAGATTTTTGGAGCAGGCTTAACCCACTACCCGGCTCTGATCGCCCCCGACGAAGACAAGATGTATCCCCTCCTCAGGACGCTGCGGCAGGACAAACGCCTCCCTGAGAGCCTGAAGGACCCCATGAACTGGCCCGAGGCGATGCGGGTGGAGTTTGGCGACGACGAAGGTTTCACCGCGGCCAAGCGGCACCGTGAGCGCCTGGTGGGCGGGTTCCGCAAGGTAAGCCAGGAGATCCAAGCCTTCAACCCGGATTTCGTGATCATCTTCGGGGACGACCAGTACGAGAATTTCCGCGAAGACATCATCACCCCGTTCTGCGTTCTGGCCTATGAGGAATTCAATTGTTCGCCCTTCACTAGGGCGGACGGGTCGGCCAGGCGCAACGTTTGGGACGAACCGGCGGACAAGGTATTCCATTATCAAGGACATCCGGAGGCGGCCCGGTTGTTGACCGCCGGACTGATCAACGAGGGTATAGACATGGCTTACGCCTACAAGCCGTTGCACGAGCCTGGCTTGGCCCACGCCTTCATCAACACACTTTTGTACCTGGACTACGACCGGGAAGGTTTCAGCATCCCCGTGGTGCCCATGGCGGTCAACTGCTACGGCCGAGGGGTGATCAGCCAGAAGGGTGGCGCGCTGCCCGTGGAAGTGGACGGCGTGGCCCCGGAGCTAGACCCCCCCGGACCCACACCCAAGCGTTGCATGCAGATGGGAGCGGCCCTGGCCCGAGTGCTAAAAGAGAGCCCCTACCGCGTGGCGCTGGTGGCTTCTTCGAGTTGGTCCCATGCCTTCTTGACGGCCAAGAACAACTACCTTTGGCCCGACACCGCGTCTGACCGGGAGCTGTTGTCTGAACTCAAGAAGGGCGACTACGCAGCCTGGGGCAAACGGACCACCGCCGACCTGGAGGGCGCCGGCCAACACGAACTTCTGAACTGGGCCTGTCTGCTTGGCGCCATGGAGGAGTTGGACGGCAAGCCCGATTTCGTCGAGTGGGTGGAGACCGACGTCCTGACCTCCAACAAGTGTTTCGCCACGTTCAGGACTTAGCATAACCAACTAATTTATTCAATCGTTAAAGAGGTGTGAGATGCCGTTAGACCCACAGATAGTGCAAGTGATGGAAAGCGTGGCCGCCCTGGGCTTGCCGCCGGCTAACACCGTCAGCCCCGCGGAAGCCAGGGCCAACGCCAAGAAGCGGCCCCGCGCTCCGGGACCCGAAGTGGCCAAGGTCGAAAACCGGAATATCCCCGGCCCCGATGGCGATGTCCCGGTGCGCATCTATACCCCCGAAGGCAACGGCCCCTTCCCCATCCTGGCTTGGTACCATGGTGGCGGCTGGGTCCTCGGCGACCTGGATTCGGCCGACGCCACCGCCCGAGACCTGTGCGTTGGCGGCGAGTGCGTGGTCGTCTCGGTGGACTACCGATTGTCGCCGGAAACCAAGTTTCCCGGCCCCGCCGATGACTGTTGGGCCGCAACCACCTGGGCGGTCGAGAACGCCGCTAGCATCAACGGCGACGCCTCCCGGCTGGCCGTGGGCGGAGACAGCGCCGGTGGCAACTTGGCCGCGGCCATGTGCCTGATGGCGGCGGACCGGGGCGGCCCCGAGATCGCATTGCAGCTTCTGGTGTATCCCGCGACCGATGCTGACTTCAAGACCGTGTCCTACACTGAGAACGGCGATGGCTTCGGCCTGACCAAGGTTGTCATGGAGTGGTACTGGGAGCATTACCTGAGCAACAGCGAAGACGCCTCCAACCCTTATGCGGCCCCGGCCCAAGCCAAGAGCCTGGCCGGGCAACCTCCCGCCCTGGTGATAACGGCTGAATACGACCCACTGCGCGACGAAGGCGAGGCTTATGCCAAACGCCTTAGCGAAGCCGGCGTGGAGGCCACCGCCACAAGGTACGACGGTGTGATCCACGGTTTCTTCAACATGGGAGCGGTGGTGGACAAGAGCCGGGAAGCAGTAGACGAAGCGTCCACAGCCCTGCGAAAGGCCTTCGCCCGCTCTGGAACCCCGATCGCGGCAGACTAAAGACCCCGGCTTCGATCTTCAAACATAGAGGTACGAGATGACCACATCCACTGCCGTCAGCGTCACAGTTTGGTACGATTACACTTGACCTTATTGCTACGTCGGCCTGGGCAGGCTCGACATATTGGCCAAGGAATTGTCCTTTCAGGTGGACCGAAAACCGTATCTGCGGCAGCCGGACCATCCTCCGGAAGGGGAGCCACGCCGTCGATTCGACGGAGAGACCGAAACAGAGCTCAATCCGGAGATGCAGGAACGGGCCAAGGGCGTGGGTCTGGTCATGCGCCGCCCTCAGTGGTCGCCCAACGCCTTGCGGGCCCACGAGGCCACCGCCTACGCCAAGGAAAGGGGGAAAGACTCCGAATTCCACCACCTGGCCGCTGCGGCTTATTGGGAGTCGGGCGCCTACCTCAACGATCTGGATGTTCTAAGGGGGATTGCGGAGGCCGCTGGCATGGACTGGGGAGACCTGGGGCCCCGGATCGAGTCCGGTCAGTACCGGGACACCGTCATGCGGGAATACGAAGCGGCGAAAGAGAAAGGGGTGACCGGCACCCCCACCTACATGATCGGAGGCGAACTTCACCGGGGAGACGTCAGCATCGACGAACTACGCGAGGCCATCGAATCCGCTGCCGGCTGACCCACTTGATTGACTCGCATGACGCTCCCGCGATACGGCGGATCGGGTTGTTCTGTGGCCGCTGACAACTCTGTGCTGGTCATCGGGGCGGGGATATTCGGACTGACCGCTGCCCTGGAGCTCCAGCAGCGGGGCTACCAGGTGACCGTGGCCGACCCCGGCCCGGTCCCCCACCCTCTGGCGACTTCCAACGACCTCAGCCGGATGATACGGATCGATTACGGCGCCGACGGATTGTATTCCTCACTGGGCGCCGACGCGATCGAGGGATGGCGCCGCTGGAACAGCGCCTGGGGCCGGGACCTGTTCCACGAAGATGGCATGTTGCTTTTGACCAGCGCGCCGATCGTTGCCGGAGAGTTCGAGCAGAACTCCTACGACCTCTTGACCGGCCGCGGCTTTTCCCTGGAACGTTTGGGCCCTGGCGACTTGGCCCGGCGGTTTCCCCGCTGGAACTCTGAGTATTACGTCGATGGGTACTTCAGTATCACGGCCGGCTGGGCCGAAGCCGGTGAGATTATTGCCAGCTTGGTCAAAGACGCCGCTGATGCCGGAGTGTCCGTGGTGACTGGGTTCAAGGCAGCCCGGTTGTTGCAAGATGGTGACAGGGTCTCAGGGGTCGTAGACTCGGACGGGTCCGAATTGCGGGCCGATTGGGTTGTGCTAGCGGCTGGCGTATGGACTACCGTCTTGCTGCCGGAACTAGCCGACAGGATGTGGCCGGTGGGGCAGCCCGTTTTCTATTTCAAGCCTGATGACCCGGAGAGCTACCGCCCTCCATCCTTCCCGCCGTGGGCCGCGGACACACCCCGCAGCGGCTGGTACGGCTTCCCCGCCAACGATGATGGCGTGGTCAAGTTGGCCAACCATGGGCCGGGCAGGCGGGTCCACCCGGACGCGGACAGGGTGATACTGGCCGAGGAGGAAGCCCTCTGCCGGGCATTCTTGGCGCAGTCGCTGCCGTCCCTGGCGTCAGTCCCACTGAACGATAGCAAGATGTGCCTCTACTGCGACACCTGGGACGGGGACTTCTGGATCGGCCGTGACCCGGCACGGCAGGGGTTGGTGGTCGCAACCGGCGGAAGCGGGCACGCGTTCAAGTTCGGCCCAGTCTTGGGCGGGTTGGCGGCCGACGCTCTGGAAGGGATCGAGAACCCCTACACCAGCCGGTTCGCATGGCGGCCCTTGGGCGAGATCAAGAAAGAGGAAATGCGCTACACCGGCGAGTAAGTTAGACGCCAGCCGGGACCTTTTTCAGCCGCGGCATAACTTCGATTGATCCGGTGTCCAGCCTATACGAGAGCTGGGACTTCCTTCAGGCGGGGCATAACTTCTTTGGCGAAGAGCCTCATGCTCTTTTCAACCTCGTCATAGGGCATGCCGCCGTAGCTGAACGCCGCCACGAACGATTCGCTGCCTATACGGCCGCGAGTGCTCATGATCTTCTCGTAACATTGGTCCGGAGTGCCCCACACCTGCAGGTCCAGGAAGAATTCCTTCACGTCCTGATTGCCGTATTGTTCGATCTTTTCGGTGAACTTGCCGTAGTACTCGTACCCCTTGGTTGTCTTCAGGTGGTCGCTGCGAAACTCGTAATGGTCCATTATCGAGTCCCAGTAATTGCCGACGTACTCCGCGGCCATCTCTCGGGCTTGGTCTTCGTCCTCATGGCAGAAGGTGAACCCCACTACGATGGGCGGCGGCGCAGGCGCGCCGTTGACCTCTTGGAATATCTCCCGGTAGATATTCAACTCGCTTTCAACCTCGCTCCACGGCTTCTGGGGGATTATCAACATGCCCAAGCCCAATTGGGCCAACGTCACCGATGACTCAGGCGAGACCGCGGCTGCGTAGGTGCGGCCTTTGAAACTCTTGAACGGCTTGGGTCTGATGTTCGCTCTGGGCTGCTTGATCAATTCACCGTCGAACTCGGCGACCCCGTCCTCCAATGCCTGGACCAACAGCTTGGCGCTTTCGGTAAACCTGGTGCGGGACTCGGCCATGTCCAACTTGAACCCGTCGAATTCCACTCTGGCTAGGCCCCGGCCCACGCCGACCACCGCGCGGCCTCCGCTCAGGTGGTCCAGCACCGAGAACTGTTCCGCGACTCTCAGCGGGTCGTGCCAAGGCAGGACCACCACCATGCTTCCCAGTTGCACTCTTTCGGTCCGTCCCGCCATGTAGGACAGGAACTGCAGGACGTCGGGGCACATGGTGTAGTCGGTGAAATGGTGTTCTATGCCCCAGATCGAGTCGTACCCCAATGGTTCGCAGAGGTCAGCCAGGCGCAGTTCGTTCTGGTAGACCTCCAGGTCCGTCCGGGTCCGGCGATGGTTCTGGAAAAAAGTTGACGTACCGACGTGCATGATCTAACTCCGAGGGCCACTCCAAGGGCCGCTTTGGGGCCACAATTATCTGCGGTTTAGTCTACAATCCAGCGGCGCACCCCGTCCACCGGTGGCAGCCAGAATGATGATGACAACAGATAGGGGCGTCCCGATAGATCGGGACGCCCCTGCGTGCGTATTGCCAGGTTCAGTTGATGACTACCGTGTCTCCGAGAACCCTCCGGCTTCGATACCTGCCCGGGCGCAGTCCTCATCCTGTTGGGCGGTGCCGCCGCTGCCGCCGACGGCGCCGATGATCTCGCCGTTCCTAAAAACGGGCAACGCACCCTGACCGGGGATGAAATGGCCGCCTTCCATGGCCATGAAGGCCCGGAAGATCGGGGCCTGGGCATTATCCGTTAAAGAGCCGCTGGCTACCTCAAAGCTGGCTGAGGCCACCGCCTTGCCACGGGATACCACGGGGGTCCGCCAAGGGGCTCCATCCATCTTGCACATGGTGATCAGGTCTCCCCGCGGGTCGACCACCGAGATGCTCATCTTGACGCCCATTTCCACCATCTTCGCCTTGGACCCAGCCAAGATCGTTTCAGCTTCCGCAAGTGTCAAACTAGCCAAAATGTCCCCTCCATCTTTTCGTGCTTGGACGTGAATACCGGGCAACATTGTAGGCGAGAATTGGGCTCGTGGAAAGGGGGGCAAAAATCAGCGGGGAAGCATGGTAAAACCGTGCTTCCCCGCTGGGACTCGAGTTATGACCGCCCATCAGGCTATTCGATTATTGGAACGTCACTATTGGAGAGAGGGGAGCCATACCGGACCCGTTGAACTCACCCGGCGTGGTGGTCGTGAGGATGTCCACCAGGGTGTTGGCGTCGAACGCGGCGACGTTCTCTAGGTAGAAGGGCATGGTGCCCCCCGCGTTTTCCCGCACTCTGAACTTCACGACCGCCACTGGACCGGTCCCGTCCATTCCATTGATATCGATGATACCGGCCCACAGCCGGCCCGGTCCGGGAGAACTGGAGTCGATCAGCGCATCCCCAGACAATAAGCCCCGTTCCACTTGGGCCAGTTCCAGCTTGGCCGGGTCATAAACCAGGACAAACTCCAAACTACCCACGTTTTTGGCCCGAGTTGCCAGGATCGGCACCGAGATAAACTTGGCCGCCGGGACCGCCGTCGGTTGCGGTGTAGGTGTCGGCGCAGGCGCCTGGGTGGGAGCGGGGTTCGGGGCCGGCGTGGGCGTGGAGGAAACGGCAAGCGGGGGAAGACTTGTGTCCCCATCGCCACCGCCGCCCAGCACTCCGACGCCGAACAGGATGCCCATTAGGGCGCCGACAACCGCAGCCGAACCCAGTAGCCATTTCCAACTGGTGATGATTCCGATATAAGTGACTTCCAACATCCAGCGCATGATCTGCTCCCCTAACCAGGCCGGGCCATGTTCAGAATGATTCGAGCGTCGTCGATGGTTATCTTGCCGTCGTTGTTGACGTCCAAGGAAAGGTCTATCTTCTGCAGGTTGGACGCCATCCTAAGAGCCTGCAGGGCGTCCAATGCCGTGATCCGGCTGTCTCCATCGGCGTCACCCAGGAGCCGCGGGCCCACCTTGAAGTCGGCGCCGACCAACTCCATGGTCAACGGTCCGTTGGCATTGTGGTTGACCAAGGCATCGGACAGAGTGATCGGACTCACGGAGCCCGCCGTCCCGACGACCTGGAACTCAACCACTGCGGCGGTTCCCCCTGAGCCTGTCCCTTTGGTCACGGCGAAGCCGAACCGTATCTCACCCAAAGTATCGGCATCGTAACTGAAGGAGTCCTCCGTAATCCGGGACCCTCGCTCCACGGTGAGCACCCTGAGCGAGTCGGAATCGTAGTTCAAGCTGAATCCCAGGCTGGTGATGCTCCCGGCTTGGTTCAACTTCACGGGAACTCGCACGGTACTTCCCAAGGGCGAAACGCGGGACTCGAGTATCAAGGCCGTACCGATGGGCCCGGTGATTCGGGGCGGCGGCACGTCGGCAGGGTCCGGAGCGGGGTCGATGACCTTGGGTGTTTCGGGTCGAGTGTCACTTTGCCGGTTTATAGTGATCAGATAGGTGCCGATGGGGTTGCTCACCCGTCCCGAAGCGGATACGGCCAGGGTGTACCAACCGGCTTCCGGAGCTTCCCACTCCAAGGACTGTTCCAGTCCGAAATTGGAGGTTGAGAAACCGGCTGCCTGGTTTTCCAACGAGAACCGGACTCCTTCCACCGTGCCCGGTCTGACTTCGACCGTGTAGGTGATGCCCTTCTCCGCCAAGAACCTGAAGTAATCGTAGTCATTGGCAGGGCTGATGGCGCCGGCGATGGCGTTGCCAAACCCGATGCGGGTGCCGCCCTCGGGGTTATCGCTGTGCCGGTCTTGTAGGGTTGTGTCGGGAGTGACTTTCAGTGAGTAGGTCCCGGTGGGCTCTGCCGCCTTCGCGGAGGACGATACCTTGACGAAATAGGTCGCCGAGTCCGGGGCGGTCCAACGGACGATGTTGCTCTCGCCGAAGTTACGCGCGCCGGTGTCGGCGCTGCCGCCCACGGTATTGACTTCCAAAGAGACCGACGATGCCGACCCATAGGTCAGGTCGAATAGATACTCCACGCCTCGTTGGGCCGGGAAGGTGAAGAAATCCAGGTCGGATTGGGGGCTGATCGCGCCTTGGTAGACGGTGCCAAAGCTCAACGGCGTGCCGGCGGATGCCGTGTCCAGGTGCCGGTCCTCCAGGCTGATGTTGGCGGACACAGTAAGGGCGTAGGACCCGATGCCTTGAGTGGCCTGCGGCGAGTGGGATACCACCACGTAGAAGAGGCCGGTGCTGGCCGCGGTCCACCCCAGGCCGGTGCCCAGGCCGTTGGTGCTGCTCAGCTTGTCACCTTCGGGGTTCTCGATGGATATGACCGCGCCGTTGGCGGTGATCAGATCCAAGACCACTGAATAATTAACACCCCGTTCGGCTAGAAAGGAGAAATAGTCCCGGTCGGTTTCCGGGCTAACCGCGCCCGGGTGGGCGTTGCCGAAGCTGAGCACCGAGGCAGTACCAGGGAAATCGCCGTGGTGGTCCTGCAGCGTATTGTCGCTGCTTAGGTTCAGTGAGTAGGTGCCGATGACATTTGGCACCTGAGTGGACGCCGATATCACCGCCAGGAAGGTCCCGTTGGCCGGGGAGAGCCATTCGAGACGCGTTCCAACTCCTCCGTTGGAAGCCAGGCTGGTCCCGCCGGTGTCGATTATTGTCAGCGCGACCCCGTCGGCGCTGCCCAGTGAAACGTCCAGCGTATATCTGACGCCGCGCTGGACCGGGAAGGAGAAATAGTCCAGGTCATCCGCCGGGCTGATGGAGCCCTGATGGGCGTTGCCGAAGCTGACCACGGTTGCTCCGGCGACGGTTTGGGAGTGCCGGTCGAGCAGGGCCGTCTCGGCCTTTAGTCTGATCGCGTAGGTGCCGCTGGAGTCGCGCACCCGGGTGGTGCCGGTCACCGCTATATAGTAGGTGCTGTTGCGGGGCGATATCCAGTTAATCGTGCTGCCGATGCCGTCGTTGGTTTTTTCCAGACCCGCGAAGCCGGTGTGAATGGAGATCTCCACGCCTTCGGAGGTCTCCAGATCGACCTCAACGGTGTATCTCACGCCCCGTTGAGCTTGGAAGGAGAAGAAATCGGAGTCGTCTCCGCCGTCAACGGAATCGAGCAGACTGGGCTGGTTGCTCCAGGGACTGATAGCTCCCTGGTAGACGTTTCCGGATGAGATCTGGGTGGCGCCGTTGATCTCGTCGGAATGCCGGTCCACGAAACGCGTGTCCTCGAATCCGGTGAGGGTGTATTCGCCCAGATAGAAAGAGCCGTCGAAATTATTGATGGTGCCCGACACCTCCACATAGTAGGTGTCGGTGGTACGGGCGACCCAGGTAACGGTCTTCTGGCCGCCGGTTACGGTGAGGACCTGCTCGGGAGAGCTGTTGTTGCCGCGGGAAAGGGAATTGATTATGGAGATATTTGCGTCCACCACCGTGATCTCATCCAGCACGAAGGTGTATTTGACCCCTCTTAAAGCCTGGAAAGAGAAATAGTCCACATCGAAAAGGATGTCAGAAGGGTTGATGACACCGGATATGGCCCCGGAACCGATCTTAAGGCTGGTGGAAGTGAAACGGTAATCGCCGTGGTCATCTTCCGCATGGATAGTGCTTTGATTGGAGAAGAATGCTACCCCGATCAACGCCAGAAACAGCAGCGTCGCCGGCAGCAGCGATATCGATTTCCGCATGCCCGTCCTCCCTTCCTCCGCCGCAACATGTGCGGCACGGGGGCCGGGGCCATGGTCCGTCATGGACCCTTTAGACCCCGATCAGCAGGCGTCCGCGATCGGCCGACTTTGTCGGTCGATGGGTAGACTTCCTGCAATTAGCTTAGAAAATTGTTTATAGTTTAAAATTAATTTTAAATTCATGTCAATCAAATAAGCCACCAGATAGCGGACAAATGGCGTGCGGTACGCATAAAGCAGGGAGAGGGGGACGCGGGTCCGGTGCTGAGGCTAAGGGGAGTAGATGTCTGTGTGGGGGTAAAAAGCGTACCAGCCGAACCAGTAGGAGTCGCGGCTGGGAATCTGTTCCAGGGTCTCGCCCGAGCCGTCTAGGCGCACTAAGGCATTATCACCGGTCTGCCAGTCAACGCCGTTCTCATCGGTGAGTATCACCGATCGGCCGGTGGCCGATTGGGAAAATGTAAATACATGTTCTTCACGGTCGTAGGCCCGCACACCGGCGCCGGCCCCAGCCGAGAAGACCACCACGTTCCGGCCTGCCAGGGTGTCGTTGATAACAATCTGGCCATCGAACAGGGATAGCGGATAGGCCCTGGCTTCGTCGCCGAACGCCAGCCCAAATACCTGCTCTTTGGTGTCCAGGTCTGAACTTCTCTCCGGAACTGGAAAAACGGTGTCTTTCTGGTACCGGTAGGCGAAGTAGGCGGAATCGTTCTGCGCCTCTGGGGTATAGGCATCTTCAGGGTATATCCCGGTATCCAAGTCCAGGACGGTGGTGTCTGGGTGCTCGGCCACCCATGCGGACCAAATCGTGAGCGTCATGGGCAGGACTTCCAGCTCGATGCCGGTGCCGACCAGCGGGCCCACGGCCGGCACGCCTCGGAATTGGTGCCACAGGGTCTCGGTCTTGCGGTCGAACATAAGCTTATTGCTGCGGTAGAGGAAACCGGAGGTGCCGAACTCCACCCTTTCGCCGTCGATCATTGTGGAATACACGATTCCAGACCCGCAAAGGGTTCAATAGGCCAGGGCGAACGGGACCCCAGCGATGACGTCATTGGCCATCTCGTGGCGGTTCATTATTCGGAGGGGATAGGCCCGGTGCTGGCCGTTTATGGACACGCCGAACACCCGGTCCTCGGGCAGCATGTAATCGGCTTCGCTAGCCGAAACCACCGGAGGGTCGGTCAGATCGGGAATGCCGTCCTTGGCAACGCCCCCCCAGATAACCTCTTCGATCCGAATGTCGGTCTTAACCCCGTCGTACAGAAACGCGCCCAGGCCGGGGTCCAATAATGAATAGAGTTGGCTCTTCCAACCGACGTACCCTTCGGGGGGTTGGACCTGAGGATTGTTCCCCAGCCACTCGATCCACCATTTCCATTCGCTCTGCTCCGGGGAAAAGAGCATCAATTCTTCCGGCGGCACATCGTCTTTGAGGCGGGACAAGAAGGAGGTAAGGTTTATGATGGCCTCCTCTTGGGCCTGGAAACGGAGGAATTCCAGGAGCACCGGGATGTAGGCCTGGTTCCCCGAGTAAGCCATCTTCCGGGCAACCCGGTCCAGCTTTTCGTCCAGCGTGGCCATCATCAATTCCGTGGGATCGTCTGGCAGGTAGCTGAGGTCCAATTCCCCGCTCATGGAATTCAGGGGTTGAGAGGTCGCCTCCGGCGTGGCGGGCGCTGGGGCAGAGGTAGGCCCGCCATCATCAGACGAGCAGGCAGCCACCGATAGGACGAGGAGCGAGACCACGGGCCAGAAAACGCCGGCCCGCCGTATTCGGGACATCGATATCAAAAAGGCTCACCCGAAGTGTGTTGAATATTGGGCGGTTGTCAATAATTCTTACGAACAACTGCTCTTGGTGGATGGGATGCTGATAGTTTGATGCAGGACCCCGCGATTTCGATGCGGGCCGGGCTACTGGGACTCCCGGAACAACTCCCGGCCGATCAGCATGCGGCGTATCTCGCTGGTCCCGGCGCCGATCTCATAGAGTTTGGCATCCCGCAGGAGCCGGCCAGTGGGAAAATCGTTGATGTAGCCGTTTCCGCCCAGGGTCTGCACCGCCTGGAGAGCGATCTGAGTGGCCTGCTCGCCGGCAAACAGCAGACATCCGGCGGCATCTTTCCGGCTGCTCTCGCCCCGGTCGGCAGCCCGCGCCACGGCATACACGTAAGACTGACAGGCCGAAAGAGAAGTGTACATATCGGCCAATTTTGCCTGGATCAGTTGAAACTCACCGATGGGCTGGCCGAACTGCTCCCGTTGGTGAACGTAAGGCAACACCACGTCCAAACACGATTGCATGATGCCCAAGGGACCGCCGGCGAGCACCAGGCGCTCGTAATCCAGTCCGCTCATCAGCACCCTGACGCCATCGCCCACTTCGCCAAGAACGTTCTCCTCGGGCACCTCGCAGTCCTGGAAGACCAATTCTGAAGTGCTGGAGCCGCGCATGCCCAACTTGTCCAGCTTGGGCGATGCCTGGAAACCGGCATAACCCTTTTCGACCAAAAAGGCGGTGATGCCATGGGAGCCCGCTTCTGGGTCGGTCTTGCCGTAGACCACCAGGGTGTCGGCGTCGGGGCCGTTGGTGATCCACATCTTGCTGCCGTTCAATACGTAACGGTCGCCCCGTTTCTCGGCGCGGAGGGCCATGCTCACCACGTCGGAACCGGCATCGGGTTCGCTCATCGCCAGCGCCCCAACGTGCTGACCGTCGATCAGCTTGGGCAGGTAGCGCCGTTTTTGGTCGTCGTTGCCGTTCCGGAAGATCTGGTTGACGCAGAGATTGGAGTGGGCGCCGTAGCTGAGGCCGACGCTGGCGGAACCCCTGGATATCTCCTCCATGGTGACGGCGTGGGCCAGGTAGCCGAGGCCGGCGCCGCCGTATTCCTCGGAGACGGTGATGCCTAGCAGGCCCAGATCACCCAGCCTGGGCCACAGGTCCCTGGGGAACACGTCGGTCTGGTCTATTTCCTGGGCCCGGGGGGCGATCTCCTGGGACGAGAACTGACGCACGGTGTCCCTGATGAGGTCGATGGTCTCACCCAGGGAGTGGTCCAATTGGCCGTAAGCGGGCTTTCTGGATGTCATTTTTTACCCCCTGCCGCGACGCCTTTAAAGACGGTTCAAGGTTTCCGCAGGTCGATTATACGATGGGCTTTGAACTAGGTCCGCTCAAACTCGCCGGCCGGTTTCAGCTCGACGGCCACGCTTACGCCGATCGCCCGGCGTATCGCCGCCGTGAACCGCTCCCGCACCGGCTCCAACGCTGCCGGGTCGAACTCCAGGGAGGCGAACGCCCCGTTTTGCACTTCGGCCTGCACCGTCAGACGGTCCATCTGCCCGGTCTCCCGTTCCAGCACCAGGCGGAATTCGCCGCCGAAGTCGTCCATACCGCGGAGCACGTCTTCGATACGCGAGGGGAACACGTTCTGGCCCCGGACGATGATCATGTCGTCCACCCTGCCGTAGATGCCGGCGACCAAGGTGGGATAGGTGCGTCCGCAGGGGCAGTCCACCATGTCCCAACGGGCGATGTCCCCCGACCAGTAGCGGATCATGGGTTGGGAGGTGCGCTCGGTATGGGAGTAGACGGGCACCCCTTCCTCGCCCAAGGGCAGGCCCAGCTTGGTCTGGGGGTCGACCATCTCAGTGTAGACGATGTCCTGCCACAGGTGCATCCCACCGTCTAGGTGGCGGCAGCCAGAAGCGCTCATCCAGGGCGTCATCTCCGCCATGGTGCCTTGATCGACGATGTAGCAACCGAAGGTCTCCTCGATCAGGCGGCGGGTGGCGGGGACGCTGGCGCCGGGCTCTCCGGAGAAGAACATGAACCGGAAGCCGAAGTCTTCCTTGGGGTCGACCCCCATCCGCCGGGCGGTCTCCGCGAAGTAGAGGGCGTATGACGGGGTGCCGTAAAGAACGGAGGGTCTCACCATGGTGGCCCATTCCACCGCCCGTTCGGTCTGGCCCGCCGCGCCGCTGCCGAAGGGAAAACAGGTTGCACCCAAACGTTCGGCCCCGACCAGGGCCCCCCAACTACCCACATACAGGCTGAAGACCGCGGCGATCATCACGGTGTCGTCGCGGCGAAGCCCAGCGCCCCACAGGATGCGGGCGTGGGCTTCCGCTATGCGGTCCCAGTCGTCCCTTCCGATGCCAAAGACCGTGGGCCGGCCCGTGGTGCCCGAGGTGCCGTGGACCCGGAAGATGTCTTCGGGCGGCACGCAGAGGAACCGGCCGTAGGGAGGGTGTTCCTCTTGCTCCCGGCGGATGTCTTCTTTCGTGAGTATCGGCAGTTGGGCGAATTCTTCCAAGGTGGCCAGGTTGGCCGGGTCAACCGGCGCGTCCTTGTAAAACTCTTGGTAGAAGCCGGAATTCTGGTGGACGTAGCGGACCTGATGCTGGAGTTTCGCCAGGATGTGCCGGTCCCGCTGGGCAGGCGGCATGGTCTCCAGTTCCGGCGACCAGTATTCCTGGTCCGGGCTTGGGGTGAAGCTATCGGGATACCGGGGAGGCCATTCCATGGATGCAGTCATCCGGCGCGGTTCTGCCGCTCAGACCTGGGGCGCCGACCGGCCCCGGCTGATGTTCTCGGAGATGAATTCGGTCATGGCTGTGGTGAAGCTTCCCACGGGGAACACGCCCTGCACCCCCATCTTTTGCAACGGCTCAACGTCGTCCTCGGGAATAGTGCCGCCCACCATAACTAGGACATCGTCAAGAATCTCCCTCTCTCGAAGGGCTTTGGTCAGGCGGGGGATCAGCCGCATGTGGGCCCCGGACAGGATGCTGATGCCGACCACGTCGACGTCTTCTTGAAGCGCGGTCTGGGCGACCTGGTCGGGGGTGACCCGCATGCCCATGTAGACCACCTCCATGCCGGCGTCCCGCATGGCCCTGGCGATGACCTTGATGCCGCGGTCATGCCCGTCCAAGCCCAACTTGGCCAGGAGGACCTTGATGTTCGCAGACTGCGCTGCCACGGCTAAAACACCCCCGGGTCCACGTACTCGCCGTAAACATCACGCATGGAATCAAGTATCTCGCCCTCGGTGGCCAGCGCTCCCACTGCTTCCAGGACCGCCGGCATCAGGTTCTTGTCGTCGCGGGCCGCTTGTTTCAAAGAAGACAGGGCCGACTTCACATCGGTGGCGCTGCGGCCGCTGCGGGTCTCGGCCAGCCGCCTTTTCTGCCATTCCTCTTCTTCGGGGTTGAATTGGAATAACTCCAATTTCTGGGTCCCTTCGGACCGGTACTGGTTCAGGCCCACCACCACCTGCTCGCCGCTCTCGATGCGCAGTTGGTACTCGTAGGCCGAGCGGGCGATCTCCCGTTCGATGTAGCCGGAGTCGATGGCGCCCAGCATGCCCTGTTTCATGAGAAATTCGCCCGTTCCCATGCCTTCGATCTTCGAGATGTACTCCCAGGCGGCCTCTTCGATGTCGTTGGTCAGGCTCTCCACGAAATAGGAGCCGGCCAGTGGGTCCACGGTGTTAGCCACTCCGGACTCGTGGGAGAGGATCAGTTGGGTGGCCAGGGACATGCGCATGGCCTCTTCGGAGGGAATGTCGAAGGCTTCATCGTAGCCGCTGACGTGTAAGGACTGGGTCCCGCCCAAGACGGCCGCCAGGGCCTGCAGGGTGCCGCGGGCGATGTTGTTCTGAGGGTCTTGCCGCATCAGGGTCGAACCCAGGGTCTGGGCGTGGAACCGCAGCCGCATGGACTCTGGCTTCTGGGCCTTGTAGCGGTCCTTCATGATGCGGGCCCACATGCGCCGGGCCGCCCGGTACTTGGCGACCTCTTCAAAAACGTCGTTGTGGACGCCGAAGAAGAAGGATAAGCGGGGCGCGAAGCTGTCCACAGGCAGCCCCCGTTCCAGGGCCGACTCCACGTAGGCCATGCCTTGAGCGATGGTGAATGCCAGTTCCTGAACGGCGTCCGAACCGCTCTCCCGGATGTGATACCCGGAGATGGATATGGTGTACCAGTTGGGCACGTGATCGGTGCAGAACTCCACGATGTCCGTGGTCAGCTTGAGTGACGGAACCGGCCCCAGGGCAAAGGTCTTCTGGCCGTGGAACTCCTTGAGGGAGTCGTTCTGGACCGTGCCCCGGAGCTTGCTCCAATCGACGTTCCGCTTCTTGGAGACGGACAAGAACATGCCCAGTAGCACGATGGCCGGGTGGTTGATGGTCAAAGACACACTGACCTCATCCAGGGGTATATCCAGGAAGAGGTCGTCCATGTCCCGCACCGAGTCGATGGCCACTCCCAGGCGGCCGACTTCTCCCTCGGCCAGCTCGTGGTCTGAGTCGTAGCCGGTCAGGGTAGGGTGGTCGAAGTCGGTGCTGATGCCGTTCTGGCCGTGGTCCAACAGGAACCGGTAGCGCTCGTTGGTGGCCTGAGCGGTCCCGAAGCCGGCTATCTGACGCCTGGTCCAGAGCCGGCCCAAGTACATGTTTGGATAGGGGCCACGGGTGAATGGGAACTCGCCCGGTTGGCCAAGGTCGCGGGCAAAATCGGTATCGGCCAGGTCGTCCGGGGTGTAGACGGGCTTCACTTCCAAGCCAGAAAGGCTGCGTTTGGGTTTTTGCTCGTTGTCGGCCATTCGTTTTTCTTTTCGCCTGCTTACCCGACCCGAACGTATTTATCGACGCTCTTCTCGGCGCCCAGAGACAGGTACAGGTCGCCGTGGGCATCCACCCACGAGCCGTGGGCGGAGATACAAGGGAACCGTTCCAGTACCTTGCCGTCTCCGTCCAACACGCTCATCTGCGCCGGGCCGGTCTCGGTGGGGCGCTCGCTGGTGTAGAAGATGCCCTCGCTGTCGATGGATATGTCCAGGGGACGCTGCATGTCGGTCCACATGGTGATGTATTCGCCCTCCGGAGAGAACACCTGGACGCGGCTGTTCTCGCGGTCGCAGAGGTAGATCTGGCCGTTGTCGCCCACGACCAGGCTGTGGGGCAGGTGGAACTGGTTGGGGCCGCCCTTCCCCGGCTCGCCCCAAGAGGAGATCAAGTCGCCGGCCGCCGAGAACCGGTGGACCCGGGCGTTCCGGTAGCCGTCGGAGATGTAGAGGTCGCCGTTGGGCGCGGGGACCATCTCGGTCACGTAGTTGAACGGTCCGGCCGAGCGCGGGCAAACGTCGCCCGCCTTTTCGCAGCCCGTGTCCGAATACTCGCCCTTGTTTCCGATCGACAGCAGGACCTTGCCGTCCAGGGAGCATTTCATGGCGATCGACCCTTCACGGTCGGTGAGATAGGCGATGTCGTCCTTGATGAAGATGCCGTGGGGGTCGTCGAACATGCCGCCGCCCCAGGAACTTAGGAAGTTGCCGTCCCGGTCGAAGACCAAAACCGGCGGGTCCTTGCGTTGGAAGATGTAGACCCGGTCTTGGGAGTCGGTGGCCACTGCACTGGCCGTGCCCATCTCCTGGCCCGCGGGCAGCTTGGCCCAGTTGGGGGTGTATTCGTAGGTGTATTTACCGCTTCCTACCGTGGCCATGGCGAGTTCCCTCCTGCCAGCGATTTATCCCTATCTCAGCGACGCCCGGCGAACCTTATGTCACGCCTGGCGGACGCCCCAATACTAACACACAGGCCGGGAGCTTTCCCTGCTAACCAACCTTGTTGCGGCGCCCGATGGCTCCGAGTAGAATCCCGATTCAAGCAGGACAAGGAGCGGTTATGGAATTCGAAGATGTAAAAACCATCGCGGTCATCGGCGCTGGGAATGTCGGCCACGGAATCGCCCTCGGTCTGGCTATGGCCGGTTACCAGGTGCGCCTTAACTCCACCACCGAGGAGAGCCTCCAAAAGGGTATGGATTCCATCGAAACGGACCTGGATAGATTGGTTGGATTTGGGTTTGCTGAGCCAGACCAAGTCCAGGCAGCCCTGAGCATGATTTCCACGGGCACGTCCTTGGAAGAAGCCTCACAGGACGCCGACGTGGTGATCGAGGCGGTCTACGAAGATCTTGAATTGAAACAGCGAATATTCAAAGAGCTGGACGCGTCCTGTCCGGAGCGGACGATCTTGGCCAGCAGCACCTCAACAATCATTCCTAGCCGTTTTGCCGAGGTAACTCGGCGTCCAGACCGGGTATTGGTTGCCCACTATACGGGGCCGTCCTATCTGTCTCCGCTGGTGGAGGTCGTCCCCACAGAACAGACCTCCGATGAAACGGTGGATATCATATTTCAGGTCCTTACGAAAGTCGGGAAGAAACCTGTGATGGTCCAAAAAGAGGTCCCAGGATTCATCGCCATTCGCCTTGAAGTAGCATTGCTGAGGGAAGCCCTATCGATGGTCCAGCGAGGCATCGCGAGTCCCGAAGATATCGACACCGTGCTGAAAACGGGCCACGCCCGGAGCTGGGTAGCGGCCGGAATCTTTGAGCGTGTGGAGGTTGGAATCGGGTGGGATTTGATAATGGCTGGCATCCAACGAGTCCTACCGGACATCGATTCATCGATGGATGCGATGAAGCTTCTCCAGGAGAAGGTGGATAAAGGTGAACTGGGCGCCAAAACCGGGAAAGGATTCCTTGACTGGACTCCGGAGTCAGCCGAAGCCACTCGCCGGAAAATGGCGAACGCATTCATCGAAATTGAGAAGTGGTCGGAAGACGGCGACTGAGATGTTGGGGCTGACACCCTAAACCCGGCTGCTGTAGCCGTAATGGGGCGCGATCTCCGACTTTCCCCAGTCCTTGTAGAACTCCTGCACGAACGGTGTCAGCCCCTGGACCAGCTTCCTGGCGTCCAGCGCCCGTCCCTCCACCGGTCGGGCGAATTGCTCTTTGATCTCCCGCATCACTTCGGCCTTGTCCATCTTGATGAAGGTGCCGTTCCGGACGACCACCTCGCCCTGAATCATGACCGTGTCGATGTGGGAGGCCTTGCCCCGGTAGAGCAGCGTGTCCACCACGTCGATGCCCGAGTCCATGTAGGGCTCGGTCATGGCGTCCAAGTCGAGAACCACCAGGTCGGCAAATCGGCCTGGTTCTAGGGTACCGATCTTGCCTTGGAGGCCAGTGGGCCGGGCCGCGTTGGCCGTGGCCAACCGCAGGGCTTGGTGGGAGCTCAACGCCGGGTTCGCCAGTCCGGGCTGGCGGTGCAACTTGGCGGCCAGCCGCATCTCCTGGACCATGTCGTCATCGTCGTTGATGGCGGTGCTGTCGGTGCCCAGGGCAACGTTCACGCCCCGCTCCAGCATGGCGTTCACCGGGGCGATGCCGTTCTTCAGGCGCAGATTTGAACTGGGATTGTGGCAGGCCGTAGCGCCGGTCTGGGCCATGATGTCGATGTCTTGGTCGGTCAACCAGACCGAGTGGGCGCAGGACACCTCCGGGCCCAGGAACCCCAGGGTGTTCAGGTGCTCAACTGGGGTGTGGCCCCAGGTCCGGAGGCCGTATTCCTTCTGGTAGAGGCTTTCCACCAGGTGGATGTGGACCGCGGCGTTGCTCCTGGCGGCCTCTTCCTTGGTGCGGAGCAGGAAGTCGTCGGAGACCCACTGGACGTTGCTGGGACTGAGCAGCACCGTCACTCTGGAATCGGGCCGTCCGGCGTAATCTTGGTGCAGGCTTCGGAACACCGAGAAATACTCTTCTTCGGACAGGTCCACGGCGGACAGGAACCGGCGCAACGACTCGGCCAGATCGCCGGGCAGACTGGAGATGAACTGCTCGTCGTCTTGGTAGACCACCCGGTTGCGTTCCCGGAAGTAGACCGAGAAGGCGGTGCGCATCCCGGCGTCGGCGAACCCCCTCAGGACCTCGGCCACATCGTCTGCCAGGCCCGATGCCGGCGTCTGGGCGTGGTTGTACATGGTAGTGGTGGTGCCCGACTCGATCATCTGGATGGCCGTGTAGAGGGTCATCAGGTAGTGGTCGTAGGGGCGGCGTCCCCAACCCGACAGGATCCACGTCTCCAAACAGTCGTCGATGCACCCCATCTGGAAGGTGCTGACGCCCCGGCCGTGGTGGTGGGCGTTCACCAGGCCCGGCATGACCAAATAGCCCGGCCCGCCCAGTTCCTGGTCCGCTTGGTGTGCGGCTTTTATCTCGTCGTAGCCTCCCACTGCCTCGATGACGCCGTCCCGCTGGAACACGGCCCCGTCTGAGATTACCCGGCTTGATCCGGCGTCCACCCCCGCTTCGCAGATTACATAACCGCCGCGCACTATCGAAGTGCTCATGACCACCTCCACCGGTGTCGCTGGATGACCGGGCCGCTGAATTGGCTGGACTATATGGGCCGCCATCTGGGCTGTCAAGAAAGTTGGGCGAGAAAACCGGCGTTGTGTTGACCCGGACCGTGGATTACACTGGCGGAAATCCCAGACCGTTCAACTTGCGGATGGAGGTTGCCATGCCGGAACTAGATGGAAAAGTAGTCCTGATAACCGGCGCGGGAGGCATGCGCGGCGTGGGCCGGGCCACGGTCATGAAACTGGCCGGCCAGGGCGCCGACATCGCCCTCTCCGACGTCCACCGGGAGACGTCAGACCTGCCGCCGGCGGAGGTCAGGAACGAATGGGGCGGCATCGACACGGTGTCCGCGGACGTCCAGGCTACGGGCCGGCGCGCCCTGCCCATCTACTCCGACCTGTCAGACCCACGCGAGATCGAGTACTTAGTTGAACAGACGATGGACAATTTCGGCCGCATCGACATCCTGGTCAACAACGCCCGGGCCATCATCGGCAAGGACAAGGTGCCGGTGACCCAACTGGATAAAGAGGTCTGGGACCACTTCCTGGCCATCAACACCACCGCCGTGTTCCTCTTAACCAAGCTGGTGGCGCCTCACATGATCGACGCGGGCAGGGGCGGGCGCATCATCAATATTGCATCCAACGCCGGCAAGCAGGCCAGCGCCAACGGCGCTGCCTATTCGGCCTCCAAGTTCGCCGTGATCGGTCTGACCCAGGCCACGGCCATGGACCTGGCGCCCTACAACATCACCGTGAACGCCGTCTGCCCCGGCCCCATAAACACCGACCGGATGAGCTATTGGGAGCGGGACCAAGCCCAAGAACGGGGCATCACCCAGGAAGAATTCCGGGGCCAGATCGTGGAGACCTCGGCACAAAACACCCCGCTGGGCCGCATCGCCGAGTCCCAGGACGTGGCCAACATGGTGGCCTTCCTGGCCGGAGACGACTCATCATTCATCACCGGCCAAGCCTACAACGTGAACGGCGGACAGCTTTTTCACTAAGCGGCTTTAAGTCCTGTACTACCAGCAGATAGGCCCTTCGACAGGCTCAGGACGAACGGAAGAAGACGTCTTTAACGTCTCGGTGAACTTGTCGAACCACTTCATCCCGGCGGCGGCGAAGTAACCGCCCCAGCCACCCGCTTCTCCCGCACCAGCGTCGTCAGCACGGCGGCGGCAACGGACAGTATCAGCAACAGCCGGAACATGTCGTCATAGCTGCCACGGTTGTCGAAGATCCAGGCGCCGACGAACGCCCCGGCGCCGCCGGCGATCTGGTGGACCATCGAGATTGACCCGGCCAAGGTCCCCAACCGTGCAGTGCCGAAGATGTTTCCCACGAAGACCACCGTCAGCGGCGCGGTGATCAAGAACGTCAGCCCGTAGACCAGTCCGAAGATGACGATTGAAGACGTGCTCTGGTCGAAGATGATGAACGCAAAGATGAACATGCGGACCAGGAAGCAGATGACGGTGGGACGGACCGCGCCGAAGGCGTCGGCCAGCATCCCCGAGGCCAGCACTCCAATCAGCCCCATCAGCCCCATAAGCGCCAGCAAGTTGCCCGCCAAGACCGGGCCGACGCCTTGGTCACGGGCGAAGGCCACGATATGAATAGATACAAAAAAGTCTTGGAAGCCGCAGACCGCGTAGATCACCATCAGAAGCGCCAATCGAGGAGATGTCAGCGTCCGGCCCAACGAAAGGGCTGAGTCAGGTGGGGTGATTGCCCTGAAGGTCTTGCTACTGAGTTCTTCTTCTTCTCCTTCTTCTGGCGGTTTATCTCTGACCGCCAAGAACACCAGAGGCGCCAGGACCGCCAGGTTGGCGATCCCCAGTATGGTGAACGCCCACCGCCAGTCCAACGAGACCAGGACCGCGGCCAAGGCCATGACGATCACCAACTGCCCCACGGCGTTCCCGGCCACGGCCCCGCTGCCGGCGATTCCCCGCCGGTGGGGAAACCATCGGCTGATCATGACAGTCACGGGCGAGTTTGACGTGCCGGCGCTGCCCAGGGCGTAGACCACTCCGTAGACGATGAACACCTGCCAAGGGGCGTCCACTTGTCCCATCAGCCCGATACCCACGCCGCCCACCACGGCGGCGATGCCGATGGTCCCCTTCAAGCTCCACCGGTCCACCAGCCGCCCCAGGAAGGGCAGGGACAATGCCGAGACCACCATGAATGTCGTGACGGCCAGGGAGAGGGTCGAACGGCTAACGTCCAAGTCCTCGGACATGGGCTTCAGCATCAAGCCGAAGGCGAACCGGGAGCCGCCGCTGAAGAACAGGATGAAGAACCCGGTGGCCAGGACCACCCAACTGTAATGGAGACGCCGCAAATAGCACTTCCTGAATATTCCCAAAATATAACCACCGGCCCCAGAGATCCGGGGCCGGTGGTGCAAGCGTTTAAAACTCGTGAGGTACGGGCCTACCGGTTCAGCAGATTCTTCACCGTTTTGATGACCCTGGTCTCGTTGGGCATGTATTCGTTCTCCATGGACCGGCTGTAGGGCACCGGGGTGTGGGGCGAGGTGACCCTGGAGGGGGGCGCGTCCAGGTAATCGAACTCCTCCTCCGCCACCCTGGCACAGATCTCCGAGGCCAGACTGCAGACCGGCGTGTCCTCGTCCACCACGACCAATCGGTGGGTCTTGTGGACCGACTCGTTGATGTGGTCGTAATCGATGGGGGAGATGCTGAGCAGGTCGATCACTTCGCAACTGATGCCCTCTTTGGCCAATTCCTCGGCCGCGGCGTCGGCAACCCAGGTCATCTTGGAGATGCCGACCAGGGTGACATCGGTCCCTTCCCGCACGGTCCGGGCCTTGCCCAAGGGCAGCACGTAGGGCTCCTCCGGCACGGGACCCGAGATCCCGTACAACCCCTTGTGCTCGAAGAACACTATGGGGTCATCGTCGCGGATGCATGCGGCGAGGAGACCCTTGGCGGTGTAGGCGTCGGATGGACACACGCCCTTCAGCCCCGGTATGTGACTAAAGATGGAGTAGTAGGACTCGGAGTGCTGGGCGGCGGCCCCGAAACCGGCCCCGATGCGGGTCATCATGGTGAAGGGGACCTTCACCTGGCCGCCGAACATATAGCGCATCTTGGCGGCGTTGTTGACCAATTGGTCCATGCAGACGCCGATGAAGTCGATGAACATGAGTTCAGCCACGGCCCGCAGACCGGTGGACGACGCGCCGATGGCCGTGCCGATGAATGCGGCCTCGGAGAGGGGGGTATCCAACACCCGCTCCTTGCCGAACTGCTGGATCAGGCCGACGGTGGTGCGGAACGGTCCGCCCCAGGCATCTTCAAAGCCCTGGTCTTCACGCCCCGCGCCTCCGGCGATCTCCTCGCCCATGATGATGACATTCTCGTCCAGTTCCATCTCTTGGCGGAGGCATTCGTTGATGGCTTCCCGGAACTGGATCTCCCGGGTCCCCGTTGTTTGCAATGTTGTCGTCATTTGACACTCCTTGAATGACCTGAGCGCGTCGATCGCCTGAGTCCGTTATTGGCTTGAGTTAGTCTAAGGGGATCAGACCGACATGTTCACGCCCCGTTTCATCATTTCTTTGGGGTAGGAGACATAAACGTCGTCGTATAACTCCACCGGTTCGGGCATGGGACTTTCGTCGGCGAATTTCACCGCCTCTTCCATGAGGGTTTCGGCGTCCATGTCCATCTGGTCCAGTTCCTCGGCCGTGATATCGCCCTGAGGGATGACCGTGTCACGGAAGTGTTTGAGCGGATCACGGGCGTGCCAGCGGTCCTCCTCTTCTTTCGTGCGGTAGGTCAGGGGGTTGTCGAAGACGGTATGGCCGTGATAGCGGTAGGTCTCGCACTCGATTAGGCTTGGGCCATCGCCCGCCCTGGCCCTGGCCACCGCTTGGGCCGTTGCGTCGTAAACGGCGAAGACATCCATGCCGTCAACGTGTATGCCGGGCATGTCGTAGCCCGCGGCCCGGTCGGATATGTGGGCGATGGACAATCCGTATTCGGAGGGCGTGGACATGGCGTAGCCGTTGTTCTCGCACAAGAAGATCACCGGCAGCTTCCAGATCGAAGCCAGGTTCATGGACTCGTGGGTTACGCCTTGGCTGGCGCCGCCATCTCCAAAAAAGGCCACGGCCACCCGGCCCAATTTCTTGACCTTGGATG
>JADFPD010000111.1 GCA_022562475.1 Chloroflexota bacterium
CGATAATCTCATGGCGGCCGGTCATCAATAGCGTGCTGCCCACCGGCAAGAAAATAATGTGGCTCTTGGAACACTGTCAGGTGCTAACTATCCCGGCGGCGATGATCACCTTCCTCGGCGTCCTGCCAATGACTCTCATCTACGATGAACACCCCTGGGCCCAACCGTATATGTTGGCGCTTTTCTCACTTATAAGCCTTGCCGGTCTCACCTATATGTTCTTGGCCGTGTTTACTTTGACAAGGTCTTCGCCCAATTGGAGGTCGGAGATATGGGTGACTCCAATGGCGCTTACCATCGGGGCTGGGCTAACCATAAGTAACTCGATAGCTTGGGTTGAGGCGTTGATCGGCAGGCGAACTCCATTTGTAAGAACGACCAAGTACGCAGCAAATATAAAGGACCTTGGTTCCGCCAATAGCCCGTACAGACCCGCTCTATCCCCGATTGTGGTCCTGGAGTTGGCCGCGGCAGCTTACTGCGGATTATCGGCCTATTTTGCCGTTGACCGAGGGCTGTATCTATTCGCAGGACATGCGGTCTGGTACGGAGCTGGCTTTGGGACCGTCGCCACCTATTCGATATCGCAGTTCCTGGGCCGCAGGTGATCTCCTCGAAGACTTCGACCGCAAAAGTCCTAGGACTGAAACGATGAATGGAAAACTCCCTTGTGGTCTTACCCGGGACCGCCAAGTGTGTCTTCGGCTTCAACCTCCAAAACCACCAGCAACTCACTTAATCTCTCTTGGGCCCAACCCATGGCGTCATTGACCGGCGGCAAAAGGCGATATTCTTGTAAGTCGATTTTCCGTTCGTTCGAGCCATAATTACCAGATTCGTATGGGAACAGGACCGAGACCAGAAAACTTATGAGGTCGGAAAATTTTTGATCCTTGACCAAGGGATTGTGGAGATTGAATGTGCGAATCGGGACGGCGTCGGTCTGACCAATTACGCCGCTAGTCTCGAAGTCAATGACCTTAACATTGCCCTCTTGGTCCAACAGAAAATTAGCTATCTTGGCATCGCCCAAATATAGCTCATTCTGGTGAAGGCTTTGAATGATATCCCAGCATTTTTCCAGGTGGTCCACGCTAAGCTGTCCATCCATCCTCAATGAAAGGATGCTGGGGCCATCGATGGATTCCATCACAATTACGGCGTGGTTTCCGTCATCGTAGGAATCTACCAACTTTGGCGCCACGTGCGCTAGGCCTCGCCACAGCAACTCCTGGTAAAACGCAAGCTCTCTGCGTAAAAAAGTGCATCCATCGCTGCCGTCCGGCTGCACTTGGCCGTTGGGATAGCCAAACTTCAGCACCACTTCCTGATACTCTTCGGAATTCAAGTTCAGGGAACGAAAAATCCCGGTCTTTCCTTGTTGGACGAGGGCTTCGATGCCTGGGTAGGTCAATAAAAAGGAGCCAACGGTAGTGTCAGGGTCGTCCTTGGCTACGAATCTTCTAAGTTCATCTTTGACACCCTCGGGGACAGCATTAGAACGATTCCACCGGTCATCCGCCCTTGACTCTCCGTTGATCTCGATCCATTCGTCCACGAAAGCCCCATAGCGGTAATACAGCGGGAGCCCGCCACCGAACGGGATGGCGTACGGTACGACGGGACATTGGTTCCTGAATGGCTCCAAGGAAGCCATGAGGCTGTTGATTAGCGCATCATCCGGCTGGGGCATGTATACCACCAGGCACTTGCCGATCTGCGAATAACCAAATCCGCCCGCGTTAAGGCCCCTCAAAGTGTTTATATCTTTCACATATTTAAATTGGACGTCGGACCGCAGTAAGGTCGGCACGGTGGCTTCCAAGATGGTTTTCATGTTTAGAATCGTGCACGAGACATATATTTTCCAACCGTGGAGACCTGCCCCACCTCGGCCGCACACAAACCACCGCTCCGTCTCGGCGAATACGCCTGAAGGTATTAACGATGAAGGATGGGGAATGTCATAAGAGTGAGGTACAGTGGGTGACATCGTACAACTCCGTTGCGCCCCAAACCTTGAGTCGGCCGCGAAGCTTGGGGGAGTCGGCCGCTCAGCCACGAGCGCCATTTCACAGGGCAACAACGCACGACGGTCCCGGCAACGGATTTTCCGTCGCGAATACCCCTTAGTTCAGAGCCGTGGTGATCCCACCGGTTAGTTGGGACTCACCATGGCGTGCGATAGAGATCTAGTAGGCGGTTTCAGGCCACGTGACGGTCGTAACGGTGACGGTCGTGATGGTGGCCAAAGCTTCTCGTCCCAATTCAGTGGGTACCATCTCCCTGAACTCGCTTTCCGTAGTCGCGAAATCCACAAGGAGCTTCACGCGATCTTCATCGGATGACGCCGCCAAGAACCGTTGGCGCAAGCTCCTGTAGTGTTCCGGGTCTTGTCTCAGGTTTCGAACCATTTCTCGCAGTTTATCCTCTGCTTCGCCGCTACTTTCTTCCATGACAATCCTCCGTATCTAACATGCATGGCCGGTTGTTCGGCCCCAATCAAGCCACAGGTGCGCTAATGTTGGCAGAATATTCTTCCTGGACGAGCACATCGGAAGCATTTACGGCCAAGCCTAATACTGACCCGTTATCGGAGAATACCAGACCACTTTGCTTCCATCGGTCGATGGTCGCCTCGATCGAGTCTTGGCCGCCGAGGTCCTCCGCGGAGTCTGGGTGCGCAAGCGCAAATTTCGAGCCCAGCGTCCGTTCGCTGACCGCTGCATCCAGAAACATATATAGATCAACTTCAGAAGGCTTCAATTCGTGAATCGCGCTGGCGCTTGGGTCACCTCTTGTATCTTTGATCTGAGCGGATCCGTTTGTTAGTCTTCGAATGGTTAATTCCGCACCACGCTCATTGTCCTCTCTCCAATTTCTTACCTTTTCTTCAAGCAAACGAATAACCTTGGGACTAGCCGATTTAGCGATTGTCTTGTATTCGAACAAGTAGACTAACTCGTCGAGTTCTTCTTTGGGAATCGGAAAAACATACTGGAATAGGTGGTGTGCTCGAACCTGATCGATGCCAAATTGCTCTGGCTGATCGAAGTATGGGCTGAATCGATGCAGCTGGAAGGGGCCTACACCAGAGGGCGCGGCAAGGTGGCTGAGTTTTGGGACGACCTCTGCCATGGACAGATATGATTCGTCCTTATCCCCTGGCATCCCACTGAGAAGATTCCAGCTAACCCGAATGCCAAACTCCTTACACCATTTGAGCAATTGAATGTTTTGCAAGGGCGAAACGCCCTTTTTCATCATCCGAAGCAAGTCTTGATCCAAGCTCTCAATGCCCGGTTGAATCCAACGGACTCCGGACTTGGCCAACAATTCAATCTCGTGGCGTTTCATATTGGCTTTGATTTCGTAGAAAATAAACCATTTATGCCCTCGTTCTATAATTTTCGGAAGGAGTGTCTTGAAGAATGCCCGGGGCATAATCAGGTCCACGGAAAATAACCGGTTGATGCCATACCGTCGAGCCAAGTCCTCCATCTCCGCCAGAACATGGTCTGCATCGCGAGTACGGTATTCCATAATGTCGTGAAGACCGCAAAATGTGCATTGGATTTTCTCGCCATACCAACAGCCCCTGCTGCTTTCATAGGGGAGCCAGACGCTTAGTTTTTCTTTAAGATTGAGTCGTTGCAGACGCTCAAAGAATTCGTCATATCGCAATGGAAGACGCTTGTCATTTTCGCCTAATAGCGGACCCGTCGGGTTGTTAATGATAATTCCGTCCGGTTGCCGCCAACTGACACCGTGTAGATCTTCGTATCCCTGGAGGTCTCGTATCCGGCGCACCAACTCCGGTAAGACACCCTCACCTTCGACCCGGACGACTACGTCCACGTAAGGACACATTTTCAGGATCGCAGAGCCCATGGGCCCGGCGCATTCGGCGCCACCGAAAACGATGGTTACGTTTGGATGTAGTTTCTTAAGCAGTCTCGCCAGCGCCATAGACGGCGCCAACTGCGAAATGGTTAGTGAGAATCCTATTACGTCATACCGCGACCAAACAGAGTCCTCAGAAATCTCAGTCAAAAATTCTTCGGTCACCGGCGCCAGGGTGTCTAATACCGAATCTTCAATCTCGACGGAACTTAGGCCGAGCCGCGGGCGGTGAGCGCGAAAATCCGTCAAGTAATTGCCGGCCTCGGGTCCAAAATAATGCTGGGCAAATAACCACTGGGCGGTGAACCCCAAAAGGCTGCTGAAAATCTTATAGAGATTGAGTCCGATTCGAGCGCCGTAATCCAAAAAAAGTTCGTGGGATTCCGATTTAATGCCTTCCCGCTTCAATGCGGCCGCCAGGGTAGCCAATTGGATGGAAGGCATCGTCGGAGCCATCCAAGGCATGCTAACCAGACCCACAGATTTACGTTTGCTTAGCCTCACAGTCAACCCCAGCTTATATACGGGCCACGGAATTTTGGGCGCAATATTTTTCGGCTGTCTACCGGGCTGCTACGGATCAACCAAGCGGCCCATCGCCAACTGGGTATCTAATTCACTGAGGAATGCGTGTGCTAGTTTGAGTCTTAGTTGCTTAAGGTCTTCAATGCTCATGCTGGCGATGTACTTCTGTAGGTTGAATATCGTGGAATCCGCAACCACGTCTTCTCTGTCGGCAACTTTGTTGGGCGCCTGGGAGATACCGGACTCGACCCCTTGCGCATCCCGAAGGCAGGCCCGAGAAACCAAGGTGAAAAGAGCCCTTTGGAACTCAAGCCTGTCGAATCCGCCGTTCGCGCCATTGGGGTCCATGTTGCTGGCCTTTAGTGGTCCTTTACGCGTTGATGCGTACGAATTTCCTGAGCATCTTGAATGGGTCCCGGCTGAGAGTCTAGAATCTTGACCTATATGGATGGGAATGCTACCACACTGCTAACCTTGATGCCCATACCCCAACAGTCTCCTTGTATCGAGCCACCAGGGGCACCCGAGGAAGTTCTCTTAGCGATCGGTCATTCAAGTAAGTCCAAATGGTTACCGGCTGGCGTAGGTTGCCCTCCGCCCTGCTGGCGCAACGATTCGGTATCGATATTCGATGAGAATCGGCATCATCGGGCGTCTTAGTTGTGCTTGACACCCCGATTATCTCTACGTAGCATGTATCCAATTAAATCGATAATTATTATCATCTCGAAATCCCTTAGTTTTACGTCCTAAACGTCTTAAATGGAAGGGGGGAAATCCATGCCGGATAAAGAAGAAATCGCTCTTATCGCCCACCTGATGCGGCGGGCCGGATTCGGCGCTTCCCGTCAAGAACTGGAAGAGAGAGCCGCCAACGGTTACGAGGCCACGGTTGAGGAGTTGCTTCACCCCGAAGAGCAACCGGCCATCGACGACGATATTCTTTACCGGTACCTGCCCGGTTACGAAGGCGCCTTGGGGCCCCCCATCAACCAGGCCGAATGGGTGTACCGAATGGTCAACACCCAACGTCCCCTGGAGGAGAAGCTGGCCCTCTTCTGGCATCAGTTGTTCGCCACCGGCAATTCCAAGGTGGACAACCCCCCGGAAATCACCCAGCAGATCGCCATGTTCCGGCGTCAGGCATTGGGCAGCTTCCGCGACCTGTTGGTGGAGCTGGCCAAGAACCCGGCCATGATCTGGTGGCTGGACAACAACGGCAACCATAACGGCGCCATCAACGAGAACTGGGGCCGTGAATTGCTGGAGCTCTTCTCCATGGGCGTCGGCAATTACTCCGAAGACGACATCAAAGATGCCTCCAGGGCGTTCACCGGCTGGACCATCGAGCCCAAGATTCCCCGCAATCCCCTGGGCCGCTTCTACTGGAACTTCGAGTACCGGCCCGAGGACCACGACGACGGCGAGAAGAACTTCCTGGGCCATACCGGCCGCTTCAACGGGGAGGACATCATCGACATCGTGGTCAAACAGCCGGCCACCGCCCAATTCCTGGCCCGGCACCTTTATAACTTCTTCGTGGCCGACGAACCCCAGGTGCCCAGTTGGAATATCAACCCGCCCAACGACCCAGACGCCGTTAATCAACTGGTCGCGGCCTACGACGAGTCCGACGGCAACCTGCGGTCCATCCTGCGGTTGCTGTTTAATTCAGATTTCTTCAAGAACGCCCGTTTCGCCCGGGTGAAGAGCCCGGCGGAGTTGGTTGTCAGCACCGTTCGAATGGTGGGCAATTACCAAGAGCCACGGCCCGGGTTCAATATGCTGGCCATGGAGTGCAACTGGCAAGGTCAGGAACTCCTCAATCCCCCCAGCGTGGAAAGCTGGCATACCGGCGGTGAGTGGATCGACGGCGGCGCCCTTGTGCGCCGGGTCAATTTCGCCGCCGGCCTCTTGGGCGACACCAGCCTGCCTGGCGTGCGGACAATCATCGCCGGTCTTCGCCACCGCGGCGTATCGGCGCCCGAAGAGTTCGTCGATGCTTGCTTGGACCTGGTGGGGCCGCTGGAGTTCAGCGGGTCGACCCGTTCTGAGCTGCTGGCCCAGGCGGCTGAAGACGGTGACCTGAATTGGGACACCGAAGAAGAGACCGAAAAGTCCGAGAAGAAGATAGGTGTGATGCTGGCCTTGATCGCCGCATCAAGAGATTTCCAATTCGCCTAACAACAGGCAAGACCGATCCGGTCCCAGATTAATCAGCACGAGGTGCGGACATGACGGCAAACAAAAAAGACCCGGTGGTAGTGGTACTGCAACTCACCGGCGCCAATGACTATCTTAATACGATAATCCCTTACACCAACGGCCACTATCACGACAGCCGGCCCAAGGTTGGAATTCCCCAGGACACGGTGCTGCCCATCGACGACGAGTTGGCGTTCAACCCCAACATGGGGCCGTTGAAGGATATGTACGATGACGGCAAGGTCGCCATCATCCACGGCATCGGCTTCGAGAATTCGCCGCGGTCCCACTTCCGGGCCATGGACATCTGGCACACCTGCGAGCCGGAAGTTGTCGGCACAGAGGGCTGGGTCGCCAAGGTCGTCCGCGACCTGGACCCCCAGGGCGAGAATGTGCTCAAATGCGTGAACTTCGGGCAGGGTCTGCCCAGAGCTTTGGCCCTGCGCGGCGTGCCAATCACCTCCGTGTCCAACCTGGAATCCTATGGAGTCATGTCCAGCGTGCCGGGCATCTCCAGCGAGGAAGAGCGGAACCGGCTTCTAGACCGATTCGCCCGCATGTACGCCCCGGCCATCGGCACCGGCGCCACCATGGACTACTTGGGGCAGACCGGCCGCGACGCCTTAAGGGGCGCCGACATAATCAAGGCCGCACCCGAGAAATACACCTCTACCATTGAATATGCCGACAACGGCATCGCCAAATACTTGCGAGACGTGGTGCGCGTGCACACGGCTGATCTGGGCACGCAGGTCTTCTATACCTCCCATGGGCCCTTCGACACCCACTTCAACCAGCCTCCCATGCACACCAGGCTGTGGAACGAGGTTTCCGGGGCCATAAGAGATTTCTTTGACGACCTGCGCGAGCATGACGCCGCGGATAATCTGATCATGATGATCTTCACCGAGTTCGGCCGCCGGGTCCGCGACAACGGCACCGGCACCGATCACGGCGCCGGCGGCGGCGCCTTCATCATCGGCGACAATGTCAAAGGCGGAATGTACGGGACCTATCCGTCCCTCAAACCCGAAGACCTGAACCAGGGGGACCTGGACCCCAACTACGACTTCCGGGGCTTCTACTCCAGCGTGATCGACCAGTGGCTGGGCCTGGACCCGGTACCCATCGTGGGCGGGAAATTCGAGCAGATCCAGTTCGTCTAGGCGATCAAGGCCAGTTGACTCATGTTGAGCTAGGAGAGACCGAATGTTAACCACCGTCGCCGCTGGGCGCGTATTTGATTACAGTTACTGCATCGGCATGTACGGAATGTCGGGGCAGGGGTTCTGGGCGCCCCAGGACTTCGTCTTGGGCGAGGGCGACCTCATCTACGTCATCAGCCGGGGCGTCGAGGAGATCGGCCAGCGCATCACCCGCGTTACCCGCAACCACGAGTTCTTGGGCCAGTTCGGCGCATCCGGCAAGGGGGACGGCCAGTTCGTCTGGCCTCGGTCCATCGACCTGGATAGCGAAGGCAATGTCTACGCCTCCGATGACTTCCTGCACCGCATCTCGGTCTTCGACAAGGAGGGCGCGTTCTTGTCTTCCTGGGGAACCGCCGGTAGCAAAGAGGGAGAACTGGACGGGCCGTCGGGCATCGCCTTCGATGCCGACGACAACATCTTCGTGGTCGACAGCGCCAACAACCGCATCCAGAAGTTCACCAAAGACGGCTCATTCCTGGGCAGCTTTGGACAGGCCGGAGAAGGGGAAGGCGAATTGAATCTTCCCTGGGGCATCTGTTTGGACCGGGAAGGCAACGTTTACGTGGCCGACTGGAAGAACAACCGCGTCCAGAAATTCGACGCGGATGGCGGCTTCCTGGTCATGTTCCAAGGTAACGATAATGGTGTGGGAGACCTGCACGGCCCCACGGGCATCGCGGTGGACTCCGATGGCGACGTTTACGTCACGGACTGGGGCAACCACCGCGTGCAGATCTACGGACCCGACGGTCATTTCGTCACGACCTTGGTGGGCGACGCCCAAACGCCTTCACCCTGGACCCAGACCTACATCGACGCCAACCCAGACATCGTGAAGGCCCGGCGCCGGGCCAACATGGAGCCCGAGTGGCGTTTCCGGCGGCCCGTGGCGGTAAACGTGGACCCCAACGACAGCATCTTCGTCCTGGAGACCGCCCGCCACCGCCTGCAGGTCTACGACAAGGTAAAGGACTACGAAGAGCACTCGCTGAATCTTTAGTGAGACGCATTTCTCCGGAGCAGTCAAAAGAAGCCCCACTCAATTGTCCTGAGTGGGGCCTCTTTTTGCGTTATGGCTACGGCTCGATTATTTAAACATAATCAGGCGTCCCGATTCATCGGGACGCCCCTACGAACGACCGTTGTTCCGGCGATGGGTGGAATGAGGAGGATTCTAAACCACCAAGGGCGCCTCGCCTCCCGTGGGGACATCCACCTCGAACGCGTTTACGTTCAGGGCCAGCATGGCGTAATACCCCATCATGGTGGTCAGTTCGGTCAGCAGTTGGGCGCCGAAATGGTCGAGGGCGGCTTTGAACGTTGCTTCGCTCACCCGGTTGGCGCCGAACAGTTCGGTGGCGTAGTCCACCACTATCTGCTCGGGGCCTTGGAGTTTGGGCAGTGGCTTCTTGTCCCGCAGGGCGTCCACGAATGCGTCGCTGATTCCCTGCTCCCGAGCCCTGGCGGCGTGGGCGAACCAGATGTACTGGCAGTCTTTGGCCCGCGCGGTCATGATCATGGCCATCTCTTGGATATTCTGGGGCAGTTCCGACTCCTCCCTGAAGTAGAAGACCAGGTGGTTGGCCCGTTTTCGCATCTCAGGGCTGTTGATCATCACCGAGCCCGGCCCGCTCTCCATGGCGCTAGGGCTGATCGCCACTTCATGGTCAAAGGCTTCCCGGTACTTCTCGGGCACCTGGTCTCGCGTTACCGTGGGTGTTCGTGCCATCGGCTCCCTCCCCTCATGGTTGCTGCGGATCGCTGACTGTGGCCGCATCATAACCAGGAACTTTCCACAGGGCAAGATTCGGTCTGGCGGATGCGTATTGTTGGTACAATCGAATAGCGTACCGCGAACCAAATAGATTCACAGGACACACAGTTGAATTTCACTCACGTTTATTCGGGAAATCCGGTTGACCGAGGCGAAAAGGAACGCCGCGACGACCGATGGCTCGCTGACAAGGCCAAGGATACAACCAGCAAGTTCTTGCCCCTCCGGGACCTAAATGTCCTGGTGACCGAAGGCGAAGACGGCTTGGGCTGGGTCGGCGCCGGCGATCTGGAGCGCCTGGGTGTCGATTCCAGTCCTGTGTTTCTTGGGCTTCTCGATGAGACGGCCTATTTCACCGTCGATATATCCGCTCAGAAAACGGCTGTAGCTGAGCTCAGTGACGGGCACGGGTACCGGTTCATGGACGCCAGAACGGTCACGGAGATACTCAGCGGCCCCGACTCGGGCATCGTCGCCCAGGCCAGGGCCCAGATCAACTGGCACAACCGGAACGGTTTCTGCGCCATCTGCGGCGGCGAGACCTTCGTCAAGCGAGGTGGGCAGGTGCGCCGATGCTCTAAGTGCGAGGTGGAGACCTATCCCCGCACCGACCCAGTGGTGATTACCGTGGTGTCCGACGGCGAGCGTTG
>JADFPD010000112.1 GCA_022562475.1 Chloroflexota bacterium
GAGAAACCAGACCTGATAATCTGCGGCCGCAACAGCACCGACGGCGAAACGGGACAGGTCGGTCCGGAGATCGCGGAGCTCATGGGCCTCCCCCACATCAGTAGCGTGCGGAAACTGGACCTCAGCGATGACGGAAAATCGGTGATCGCGGAGCGCATGACCGATGAGGGGTTTCAGACCCTGGAGTGCGGCCTGCCCGCCTTGGTCTGCGTGACCGAAGGGGTGGCTCCCGAGCTTTATCCCAATAAGGAGCAGATGGACCGGGCCCAGGGGATACCGGCGGAAGAAGTAACCTGCGCCGACCTCTTGGCTGATGGGCCCGCCGGACCTCCAGGTGATCTGACCCAGTTCGGGGCTGAGGGGTCTCCGACCTGGGTGGATGAGATACGTCTGGTGGAGCCCAACCGGCTGGGGGTCTTGCTGGAAGACGCCACGCCGGAGAACGCCGCCAAGCAGGTGGCCAAATCGCTGCGGAAGCGCCTGGCCGAACTGGCCGCTGAATCAGGGGCTGGTTCCGGACCTACATCCTTGCCCCGGTATCCCGGCGGCAAGGAGAAGAGTATCTGGGTGGTGGCCGAGACCACCCGCCAGGGCCTGGCCCACGTAACGCTGGAGGTGCTGGGCAAGGCCCGGGAACTCACCCAGAGTACCAAGAGCGAGGTCGTGGCGGTGCTGATCGCGCCCCAGCAAGACTCCACCATCGCGAAGTTGGCCTCCCAGGGCGCCGACCGGGTGCTGGTGCTGGACAATTCTCAAATTGGACCGGTCTACGGCATGGCTGTGGGCCGGGCATTGGCCGAGGCTGTACAAAAAGAACTTCCTTACGCAGTGCTGTTCGCTTCAACCGCCGATGGCCGCGACCTGGCGTCCAGGCTGGCCGCCAGACTGGAACTGGGTCTCACCGGCGATGCCATCGACCTGGAGATAGACGCCGAAGGACGTCTGGTGCAATTGAAACCAGCCCTGGGCGGCAACGTGATCGCGCCCATCCTGTCCAAGACGTTGCCCAACCTGGTGACCCTGCGGCCCGGACTGCTCACGCCCGCCGCAACCGAGCCCGGCGCAACCGCCACCGTGGAGCAGCTACCCGCGGTTCCCTTCGATGGGCCGGATGTCCGGTTGCTGAAAGAGGAATTCCAAGAGGACGAAGTTGGGCTCATCTTGGCCAACGCTCCGGTGGTTCTGGGGGTCGGCATGGGCTTCGGCGGGGTCGAAAACCTGGCCAAGATCCAAGAGATGGCCCGCTCCATCGGCGCCAGCATCGCCATCACCCGGGACGTGGCCCACGAGGGCTGGCTGCCCCAGCAGGTCCAGGTCGGAATCAGCGGACGCACCATCGCTCCCACCGTGTACCTGGCGGTGGGTATCCGGGGCGCGTTCAACCACACTGTTGGGCTGCAACGGGCTGGAGTGATCATCTCCATCAACCAGAACCGGCGGGCGGTGATGTTCCGCTCGTCCGACTTCGGCATCGTCGGCACCTGGGAGGAGTTCCTGCCTCCGCTGATCGAAGAACTGCGGCCGATATTGTTGGAGTTGAACGAGGCCTGATCAAGTACATCCGGGTTGAGGCGGGCTAGTTTAGTCATATGAATAACGTGTCGCGCAGGCATTTCCTATTCATCATAGGCGCATCGCTCTTGATCGCCTGCACGCAAGGTGAAGCGACCGGCGTAGCGACCCCAGCTCCGACTTCGACCCAACCGGCCGCGCCGCTGATTTCCACCGCGACGGCACAGCCGAGTCCGACGCTGCTCCCGGCGGATGCTCCCGCGCCCACGCCGGTCCCCATTGATACACCTCCGCCTACGGCAGTCCCAACTCCAACTCCCAAACGCACACCCAGGGCAACTTCAACGCCGGTGCCGCAGCCGACTCCCCTACCCGATAATCTTCTCCAACCCGCGGGGGCCGGTTTGAACCTGCCCGAAGGTTTCGTGGCCGAGGTCTGGCTGGAAGGCATCCGCTTCCTGACCGCCTTCGCTTTTGACGACCAGGACAGACTGTACATCGCGACCGAGCTTGGCGATCTTCTACGCGTGAACGATGCGGCTGCCGGCGGACCGCCCACCGACGTTGTGACGGTCGCCAGCGGGATCGAGGTGCCCCTGGGACTAGCCTTCTTCGATGGAGCATTATATCTATCCAGCCGGGGCGAGATCACACGGATCACCGACGAAGACGGGGACGGAGAACTTGACTCCTTCCGCACCATAATCAACGACATACCTGTGCCGGGGAATCACCAGAATAACGGACCGGCCATCGGCCCGGACGGCAAGCTCTACGTTCCGGTCGGCTCTTCCTGCGACGCTTGCGGCGAGGAAGACGAGCGCAGCGCTTCGGTCATGCGAATGGACCTGGACGGATCAAACCCCGAGGTTTACGCACGAGGGCTACGGAACGTCTACCAACTGGCCTTCCACCCCGAGGACGGCACCCTCTGGGCCGCGGACAATGGCCGCGACGACCAAGGGTATGCGGTGCCGGAGGAGTTGAACCTAGTCGTGGAAGGGGGCGCCTACGGCTACCCTGACTGCTGGGGCACGAACGGCGGACGCCGTTGCGAGGGCACTATCTCTCCCATCGTTGACCTGCCGTCACGGTCGTCCGCCGATGGGCTGATTTTCTACACCGGCGACCAGTTTCCGGAAGAGTACACCAACAACATATTCATCACCCTTTGGGGCGCTGGAGACGGCTCCACTGGGAAATACGTGGTCCGCATCGAACTGACCAAGTTGGATGGCCGCTACACCGCCCGGGTCTCAAACTTCGCGACCGGCTTCAAACACCCGCTGCCGATCATCATGGCGCCCGACGGCTCGCTGCTGATCGGCGACCATGGCGCGGGTAGCGTGCTGAGGGTCTCATACGCGGGCCCATAGGCGAGTTAGCTATAGAAGCGCATGTTGAGATAGTAGCTGGGGGGGCTGCCCCCAGCCTTGTCTTCTGCGATTTACTTGACACCGATTCCGCGGGACACGAGAATGGCAGGGCGTGGACCTGAGAGACTGCTGGGCCCATTATCCGCGCATCATGGGAGAGTCACAGAATGGATTTTGGTTACACACCGGAACAAGAGGACCTTCGCCGGGACGTGCAGGCATTCATCGCCGAGAACGTCGGTCAGAGTCTCCTTGACGAGATGGAAGGCGGCGAGGAAGGTGGGCGCGGTCCCGAGTACCGTGACCTGGTGAAAAAGGTCGCCGATAAAGGCTGGATCGGTATCAGCTGGCCCAAAGAGTACGGCGGCCAGAGCGGCAGCCGCATCGACCAATACATCGTGGAAGAAGAGTTCTTGAGGCTGGGTATCGGAGTGGGCGGCGCCGGCAGCGGCGCTCCGGCCATCCTTGCCGCCGGCACCGAAGAACAGAAAGAGTATTTCATCCCCGGCATGATCCGGGGAGACATCATCTTCGCCCTGGGGTTCACGGAGCCCCAGGCGGGGGCCGACTTGGCCGGACTGCAGTGCCGGGCCGTGCGCGACGGCGACGATTTCGTCATCAACGGCCAGAAGATGTACACCTCGGCCGCCCACTATGCGTCCCACATCTACATGATGTGCCGCACCGACCCCGACGCGCCCCGGCACCGTGGCATCTCCATCTTCTTGGTGCCCATGGACACGCCGGGAATCACCGTGCGGCCGCTGTGGACCATCCAGAGCGACCCGCCGGCCCCGATGGGCACCACCTACGGCATGGCCCGCACCAACGAGACCTTCTTCGAGGACGTGCGCATCCCCGCATCCTGCATGCTGGGCGAAGAGAACGGGGGATGGTACGTGGGCGCCATGGGGCTGAACTTGGACCGCGTCGGCGCCAGCCGCTACCTGATATCGGTCCGCCGCGACGAGGACATCGTCAACTGGGTCAAGGAGAACGACTTCGGCGGCAACTCCCCGGCCGACAACCCGGCGGTGCGCGACAAGCTGGCGGAACTGTGGACCGAAGCCCAGGTCTGCCGCCTGATGACCCTGCGCAGCATGTCGCTGGTGAACCGGGGGGACACCTTCACTTATGAAGGTTCGGCCGAAAAGGTCTGGGCGCCAGAACACGGCGTTAAAACAACCGAGGCGATCTCCCAGATACTGGGACCGTACGCCCAACTGTTGAACGGGTCTCCGGAGGCCATCGAGGACGGTTTGTACGCCCACAATCTGATGGGCTCTTTCCAGTCGGGTATCAACCATGGAAGCGTGCAGATCATGCGCGACCAGATGGCCCGCCGCGGCCTGGGCCTCCCCCGAGGCTAAGGCTGCGCCACGGGCGCGGTTGATACGCCGTGCGCGGAGACAAGGGCATTTTTGACAGGTACGTTAATCCGGCGCAACCGCACAGTAAACCAAGGATGACCATGGACATATTGCCCTCTGAAGAAGAACAGATGCTGAAGAACCTGGCCCGGGAGTTCCTGGAAGCGGAGATCTCCACGGCCATGGTCCGAGAGATGGAACTCGATGACTTGGGCTACCCGCCCGCCCTTTGGAAGCAGATGGCGGACCTGGGCTGGCTGGGCATGGCGCTCCCTGAGCAGTACGGCGGTCAGGGACTGCCGATAACCTACCTGGGCCTGATCCTGGAGGAAGCCGGGCGGGTCTTGGCGCCGGTGCCGCTGCACAGCACCTCGGTGGCGGCACTCACGATCGTCAGCGATGGCACCGAGCAGCAGAAGCAGGATATCCTCCCCGCGGTTTCAGACGGCGGCATGGTGCTGACCTGGGCGGTAACCGAGCGCGACCCCCGGCTGATACCCGAGGCCATGATGTTGGAGGCCACCGCCGACGGCGACGGGTGGGTGCTGAACGGCACCAAGATGTTCGTCGACAACTTCATCGTGGCCCAGCGGTGCTTGGTGGCCGCACGAACGTCCCCGGCGTCGGACGCGAACCAGGGGATCTCGTTGTTCTTGGTGGACCCCAACGGGACCGGGGTTTCTCAGACCGCGCTGCTCACTTTGGCCAAAGACAAGCAGAGCCGGGTGGATTTCAAGGACCACCGCATCGAGGGAGCGGCCCTGGTGGGCGAGATCGGCCAGGGATGGCCCATCGTCGAAGCGATGCTCGACAGGGCTACCGCGCTGCTATGTTGCCAGATGGTCGGAGCGGCCCGCAAAGACGCCGAGATGGCCATCGAATACGCCAAGAACCGGATCGCCTTTGGGCGGCCCATCGGCGCCTTCCAGTCGGTCCAGCACATGCTGGCGGACATGATCATTCACGTCGACGGCGGCGCGATGCTGACCTTCGAAGCCCTGTGGAAGATGGACCAGGGCCTTCCCGCTTCGGTCGAAGTGTCCCAGGCCAAGGCATTCTGCAACGAGAAGTGCGAGTCTGTGGTGCGCACCTCCCAGGTGATCCATGGCGGCATCGGCTTCATGATGGAATTCGACCTGCACCTATGGTTCCGCCGGGTTACCTCATGGACCATGCGTTTGGGCACCACCTACGACCATCGGGCCAGGATCGCGTCGGCGCTTCTTGATCATCCTGGCAAGGTCCGGTTGGGGATGCCCCTGCCCACTGGAGTTTAGCTCCAGCCCCACCGGTTCTTAGACAGAAACCACGAGCCGCCAGATTTAGGCGGCTACGATTACGGAGAGTGACCAATGGCCAAAGATGTCGTATGCGGCAAGGAGATCGACGAGGCCCAAGCCCGGGCTGAGGCTTCGCAGACCTCGTTTGGAGCCACGGAAGTGGACCCGGCGCAGGGCACCCGCATCTTCCACGGCGGCCAGTGGCTGTATTTCTGCGGGTTGGTCTGCCGGGGCAAGTTCCTGGCCAGCCCCGATACCTATCTCAACTAAGCCCAAGCGGCGGCCCAACCCAGCCCCGATCCGTCACAGTATGGAGAAAACCTATGTCCGACGCCATCAAACTTGACCCCAAGAAGACCGCCTTCATCATCATCGATATGGTGAACGCCATCGCCAAAGGCGGCCCCGGTCCTGACTACACCTTGCCTGATAACCGCAAGGACATCGTGGCCAGCTTCCAGAAGATGATTGCCCACTGCCGGAAAGTCGGCACCCCGCTCATCTACATCACGACCCATCGCAGAGCGGATAATGCCGACGGCCCCAAGACTATCTCCGACATCGGCGGTGGCGGCGGAAATCCCATGGTGGCCGGCACCCCCGCGGTGGAAATAATCGACGAGTTGGCCATGCAACCCGAGGACTTCCTGGTCGTGAAGCCACGGTTCAGCGCCTTCTACGGCACCAACATGGACCAGATCCTGCGCCACCTGGGCACCGAAACCATCCTGGTGGGCGGAATATCCACTCAGCGCAGCGTGGAGGGCACGGCCCGGGAAGCCAAGAACCGGGACATGCAATGCGTGGTGGTCAGCGATTGCTGCACCGCCGGAGAGGTGGACGTACACGAGATGACCATCAAGCATGTGCTGCCGCTATTGGTCCGCGTTCGGAACACCGACGAGACCATCGCCGCCTTGAACTGACTCCGAGTTGAGGACGCGCCCGCGAAAATGTAGGGGCATCCCGATTCATCGGGACCGTGCCCCTACGCAAGACAGACGAATCTCATAATAAAAGGCCCCTTCATCTGGAAGGGGCCTTTTTTACGCCTTGCCCGGACTAGTCGTCGTAGGGTCTGAGCGTTATCTCGTGCAGGGCTGGGATAACCTCTTTACCCAAGAGCTCGATGGAACGCATGGTGTCCTCGTGTTTCATGGCGCCCTCGTTGCCGTAGATGTGGAGGTATCCAGGGCTCAGGCGTTCGATGATCTCCCTGAATTTCCCGGTGACGGTCTCCGGGCTGCCCACGATGATGTTGTTGACCGCCTGCAATTCTTCGTAGGATGTTGGATTGCCGAATTCCGAAGAACCGGTCCCGAGGGCCGGCCGTTTGCGCTTGACTTCCACTGCCTGGCGGGACTGGTACCCGGGCGGGTCGTTGTGCTCTCTGGGGCCTTTCTGGCGGTGTTCCGCGGTCCACATGAATTCTCGCCCGATCTCGATGGCCTTCTCATCGGTATCCGCCACCACGCACCGGAGCAGGTAGCCAAAGTGCTCCGGGCCGGCCTTGTAGCCAACATCTTTGGCGGTATCGATGTAGATCTGTTTCAGCCATTCGGTGGTTTCCACCAGGGCGCCCAGGTTCATGTAAGGGTGGCCGTGGGTCGCGGCCCAGACTACGCTTTCGGGGCTGCCGGTGCCGGGGAACCAGATGTCTGGCCGCGGAGTCTGCATGGGTTTCACCCACGGGTTCACCACCCGGTACTTGTAATATTTGCCCTCGTGACGGAAGGGGCCCGGGTCCGTCCAGCACTTGATGATCAGGTCGTGGGCTTCTTGGAACCGGGCGAAGTTTTCCGTTGGGTCCTGCCCGGAAAGCAGGGTTTCCACGGCGGTGCCACGCACGAAGCCGGAGATGATCCGGCCTCCGGAGTAGCAGTCCAGCATGGCGATCTCTTCGGCCATTCGGACGGGGTCTCCCACCGAGATAACGTTGCCCAGGATGGCGATCTTGACTTTCTTGGTTAGTTTTGTGATAACGGCGGCGTCCAAGTTGACCGCCGGCTTCATGCACCAATACGAAGCGTGGTGCTCGTTGGTCATGATGCCGTCGAAGCCGACCTCGTCGGCCAGTTGGTACTGCTCGTGGTATTGGTTATAGAGGACCGCGGCCTTTTCCGGGTCGAAGTAGGTGTTGGGAAAGCCGAGTCGGCCCGATTCGTATTTCTTCAGGTCCTCGTCGCCAACGTGCCCGTAAGCCTGCTCGGAGAACCAGTAGATCTCAGGATGTTCCGTGGGGCGTTTTAGCTGGTCAACCATTTGCTCCTCCTCGCGCTCCCGGTGTCCGATTCGCCGACGTGCGGCGGTTTTCCGGATGCCCGGGGACCGTTTCTAGTTCCGACGCACAACGGGCCGTGATTTATGCGTTGCTCCCGATGATGAATCGCTGACGCCGCCGTTCGTACGGTGGGATTATAGTCAATGGGAATTCTAGTCGCAACTATGTATTTGAAGAAGTGATGTCGGATTCAGGATTCGGAGTTAATAATGGAGCCTAAACGGCAAATTTTTGGAGGGCCAACTCATGCCCCTGACTTTGGGCAACGCCGGCGGTCAGCTGTTGGCCTTCATCCGCATGAGGGGCGATACTCATCTCCGCCGTGGCGGTCCAGGGTAAGGCGTTCGGGGATGGTTGGTTTTGGCCGGGATAGCAGCGCCATTCCCGCGGATTTCCCAGTGACGCAGGCCATCATGGCCACGCCGGGAGGCAGTGTAATACGGGCACAGGGTACTTTGCTGGTCATCAAGGACGGAGAAGTGTCGGGGGCAATAGGCGCAAGCCGCAACGCCGCCCAACAGGACGAAGACTGGGCACGATTGGGGCCAAGGGTTTTTAGCGGTTACGAGCCTAGGTTAGGTGAGGAGATCCGGTTAAAAATGAAGAGGACGTAGGACCTGGCTGCGGTCTTGCCGCCAGGACTACCGCCGGGCCCGTTTCAGGTTCTGCTTCAGTCCGTTTCGTTTCCGCGCTTCCGCGTTGATGCGCTGTACGAATTCTTCGGTTGTTTCTACTTTCTTTTCCCGCTTGGGCTTCGTAGTGGACCGGACCATGTTCGGTTGCTCCCTCTGTCCGAAGGACAGGAATAATGTTTTCTATATAGAGCCGTGATTAAGACGGCCCTTGCCAACTATACAACAAAGCGCTCTTTCAAACCTGACTATCCGGTTGGGGGAATAGAAAAGGGAGTCCCGATTCGACCGGGACTCCCTTTCTTGAAGCACGTATTACGCACGTCTCCGGAGAGGACTAGTTGGGGGTCACCGCGATGGAGCGGATCTCTCCGAACTCCTTCTTCAACTTGCTCCAGGTGTCTCCTCCGTCAGTGCTGACGTACACGTAGCCGAACAGAGTGGCCGCAACCACGACATCGGGAATCTCTGGGTTGTTGCCAAGCCAATAGACCACCGAGTTTGGCTCAACGGGAAGCTCCACCGGGGCCCAGGTCTTGCCCGCGTCGTTGGTCCTCTGCACGCAGCCGACGACACCCGGGATGAAATCGCCGTTGCCGACGAACATCACATCGGGGTTGTCGGGCTTGACGATCATGCCGCGGCAGTAGGAACGCACATCGTCGGGGTTGAACTTGGGGAAGTAATGGTAGTCCCAGCTTTCACCCTCGTCGTTGCTGGTGGCGAAACCGAAGGGACTGGTGCAATACACCGCCGAATCGGTGACAGCCATGCCGTGGATATCGCCGTGGAACGGGTCCGGCCCCAGGTCGGGCAGGTGCACCCAGTTATCGCCGCCGTCCAGGCTCTTGTAGACGCCATCGACCTCTATGCCGGCCCAGATGGTGTTGCTGTCCCTGGGGTCGACGATCATGTTGGTCGTGCGCGGCGTGCCGACGGGGCACTCCATGTTCACGCCCATGGACAATTTGTCCCAAGTCTTGCCGCCGTCCCGGGACCGGAAGCCTTCGGGCCGGGTGCCGGCGAAGATGGTATCGGTGTGGGCTGGGTCCAAGGCCACCGACCAGACTTGCAGGTCGCCGATGGGCGAGTCTACCGTCTCCCAACTGATCCCGTTGTCCTCACTGCGGAACAGTCCCAGACCGTCGGACCCGGCCAGGATACGGTGTGGGTTGTCCGGGTAGGTGCGCAGGGCCCGGATGCTGCACTCCGAAGGGATGGGGTTCCGGATCTTCGTCCAGGTCTCGCCGCTGTCGCCGCTTACGTTCATCCCTTGACCGACGGTGCCGACCAAGATCGTGAAGCTGTCCGCCATGATGCATCCTCCTAAATCCTGCTGGTAAATTCGGGGATCGGGCGCTGGGGTAAATGTTGCGCATATGATAGCTCCGGCACGCCAATAACGCCAGTGTCGGTCTGCATCTGCTCCCCGGCCCGAAACCCTGCTGCCAGGAGGTGTCCAGTTGTGCGGCCAGCGGGCGGGCCCGCGATTTTCCCGCCGATTTAATATCGCAAGCCAGGACGTTGACACCGGCCCGCCGGCCCACTCACAATGGATACTAAATATCATCGACTGCCGTGGGAGGATTCAGATGGCCCAGACACAGGTTGCTAACTACACCATGGAAGCCTTCGTCGAGGACGTGAGGAATGTTTTCAGGAATGAAACGGACCCC
>JADFPD010000016.1 GCA_022562475.1 Chloroflexota bacterium
TTGGGCCAGAGTATAACCCGGAATCGTACGAGCCGTCATGCTGGATAATGAAGAGCTGTTATCACAGTCCAAGAAGCCGAGCCGGCCACTTTAACGCAAAAAGCCCCGACCAAATTGACCGAGGATTCTCAAGAATTACGCCAAAAATCTGCGTAAAATGAGAGCACATAACCGTACAGGTTTTGCTTGGGTCCGCAGCTACGGAAGCACAGCGTTTACAGCGGTGGGCTTGGGAAGCAATCACTCTACCCCTGGGTTACGCCCGCTCGAGGGTAGAATGCAGGCCGGGACGCCTGCCGGGTAAGTATCACAAAAGGTAAACTATGGGTCAGGCGTCGCCGCGGTGGCGGACCGCGGGCTTCGTCGATACCTGGAAACCCGCCGGGAGCCGCGGCACAACGTCCGGGCAATGACCAGCCCTCGATACCGCTCACGCCGGGTGGAGAATGGAGTGGAACATGAGACACTTTCGGACGATTCTCTGTGTAGCCGCCGGCCTGGCAGTTTTCATACTGGCCTGCGGGCAGGACGCGAGGCCCACTGCTGAGCCTGTTGCAGAAGCGGCCGTAGAGCCTGCAGCAGGACCCACCGAAAGGCCCACGGTTGGGCCCACCGAAAAAATGCCCATCGTGGTCCTCACGATAGAGCCCGCAGTTGAAATTCAAGTTGGAAGTTCCATCTACGAGATTGAGAGTATCTGGGGGAATACTCCCGCCTCTGGAGTCAGCTTTGCATCCCCAAATGGAATCGCCATCGATTCCTTGGACAATGTCTATGTCACCGAGTTTCGCGGAAACCGGGTGCAAAAGTTCTCTCCCGACGGTGTGCTGCTGACCGGATGGGGCTCCGCAGGAATTGAAGACGGGCAATTTCAGAATCCAACTGGTATCGCCATCGATGGTCAAGGAAACGTTTATGTCTCCGAGAGCGGCAACCACCGAGTCCAGAAATTCACCTCGGAAGGCGAATGGCTGGCATCTTGGGGCTCGCGAGGGTCCGGCGACGGGGAGTTTCTCTCGGCAATGGTCATCGCCGCTGACGCTGACGGCAATCTCTACGTGAGTGATTGGGGCAACGGCCGGATCCAGGTGTTCGACTCCGACGGCGACTATCAGGGTGAGATTGGGGATGGCGGCGCCGGGGACGGCGAACTGACCACGCCCACCGGCGTCAAAGTGGACCGGGCCGGCGATATCTGGGTCGTTGACCGCGGAAACAACCGGGTCCAGAAGTTCACTCGAGATGGAGAGTTTCTGGCTGTCTGGGGCTCTTTGGGTTTTGACGCCGGTCAATTCCGGGTGCCGACGAGCATCGCCATCGACAGTGAGGGCAATTTCTATGTCGCCGAGGTTGATAATTCCCGGGTGCAGATCTTCAGCCCGGAAGGCGAATACATCACCGAGCTTGCGCCCGGCATCCTATCCAGACCCCACGGCCTAGCCTTCGACAGCAAAGGCAACCTCTACGTAGGCGACACCGGCAACAACTCAGTGAAGAAGTTTAGGCTGGCGAATTAGAGGTCTGGCGATTAAGTAGGTTGCGACGGGGGTGTCGGCGCACCGTCCGGCCAGGTGCCAGGTGTAACAAGGCCAACGGCGCCGATTGGACACGCTAAAAACATATTCGCGAATCTGCCGATTGCTTTCTGGGACCGAATTCGATGTTGGGCCGAGCCGATACCTGATCACCGCCTGCTCATTGATCCCTGTTCGCCAAGGTGGGTCCAGGCGTGACGTAACCGCACTTTGTGATCATCGACGAATAAATAAGTATAAATTTTTTTGGTTTTGAGAATAACCCGGCAGGCGCCCCTTCTACCGCAGAGCATGTCCCCTAACCCCACCGGCGAAATGAGACGCACCGAAATGAATTCCTCTGCTAAACTATCTCATAACTAAAATCGGTCGATTCGGTAGGCGGTGCGGGGATCGATGGTTGATCTGACCTATTAGCGGGCGGTCTGGGGCCGGACACACAATGCGGTTAATTAAAGACAACATCCTCCTCCAATTCTCCATCGTGAGCCTCGTGGCAATCGTTGCCATCGGAGCGGTCTCAATCACAGTTCTTACCATTTGGTTGAACGGTGGTATTGATTTATTGGTACGGCATGGCGACGCGATGGACGCTATGGCAAATGGCGGCCCGATGATTCAATCCAGCGATCCATATTCCATCCCCAGCCTGACAGACAAAATCAACCAACTCCGTTGGGTGATCATCGGCGTTTTTACCGGTGGACTTCTGTTGTTGTACATCTCGTTGGTCAACATCGTCAGGAGCGGCTGGACCACCATTCAACGTCAGAGAGAGCGATTAACGACGCGTATACAAGAAGTCGAAGAAGCGCAGGAAGTTTTAAAAGAGATCGACCGTTTGAAAGATGAATTCATCGCGACCGTTTCCCACGAGTTTCGCACTCCACTGACCGCGATAAAAGGCGCTGCCGAGATATTAATCACCTACAGAGATGATGACGAGGAAACTCAGATGCAATTCCTTGAGATCATCGACAGCGAAAGCGACCGTTTGACCCGCCTAGTCGAAGATATGCTGGACCTCGCACGCATCGAATCCGGGCAGATGAACTGGGTCTGGGAGGACGTCGACATTAAATCGGTCGTTGGAATGGCGGTCGACGGGACTCAGTCGTTGGCGATGCAGAAGGACTTGTCTATCAACGTGGACTTGGAGCCAGACCTACCCATTCTTTGGAACGACCGTGACCGCTTGGTCCAGGTCGCGACCAACCTGCTGAGCAACTCGATCAAGTTTACCCCGGAAGGTGGGACCGTCTCGATCAACGTTAAGAAGCTCGACGACGATTCGAACGGGTTAGGCGAGAGGGTAGAGGTCTGCGTCAAAGACTCTGGCATTGGAATCCAGAAAGCGAAGCACGAAATCATTTTCAAGAAATTCGAACAAGTAAATGATGAATATTCAGAGAAACCAAAAGGCACCGGCTTGGGACTTCACATCTGCAAGGAGATCGTTGAGCGTTTCGGCGGAAAGATATGGGTGGAAAGCACGCCAGGCGAAGGCGCCTCTTTCTATTTCACTGTACCGGTATCCGCAAGAGAGTTAATAAGTTGAGGAAAGCGCCTTGTCCGTAGTGGCGGCCAGATTTTTCAATATCGCATAGCTTGGTGACGTAAGCAAAAACGCCATGGCCAATTCCGGCAGAGATGTCGTGCGGCCGGTTCTTGGCAGACAACATGATCGCACAACCCCCGTTATTTATTAAGCCTGGTCACGCCTGCGCCTGTCATCAGTGGGTCAACTCCTAGGGTAGCTGGGCTATTGGTTGCCTGTATTCCACAGTTTGCCGATAGGAACGTTTAGATACTTGCGAGAGCGGTCGAAAGCGTTTAGGTTACTTCCATGGAAGACCCAAACTACCCCGATCGGTTCCAGCCCGATGAACCCGGCAAGTACGACCCAACCCAGCCAGAAGGCCGTCCATTAGGTGTGCCGATCCTCGCCTTGTTGCTCTCCCTAGCGGTAATGGGGATCGGGTGGGCGGTGATTGCATACGTCGTCTCTTGATCAGGCCGGACCCCGGGCATTTGTTCGCACACCCCCTGATGTTTTGCCGCCAGCACCAAATGGCCCCGGGCACATAGCGAGCAAACGTTGGACCATAAAACGCACCAACCCACCCAGCCTAAGTCTCTTTACGGTCCATCAGCCAAGCCATTGCCTGAACGTCTGCCGACATCCAGCCTTTGGCGGCTTCGAAGCGGGGTTCTTGGATCTCCACGCCCAGGCCGTCGGCCAGGCGGGTCATGAAGTTGAAGCAGCAGGTTATCAGGACCGTGGAGAGTATCTGTTGATCGCTTAGGCCCAGGCTCCGCAGGCGTTCGACGTCGGCCTTCCTGTTGCCCGACGGGTCCTTGGTGAGTTTCACGGCGAAGTCCAACATGCCCCGGGTCTGGTCGTCCAGGTCGGCCTTTGTGTAGTCATGCATCATGTGGCTGGAGAACTCGGGGTCGTCGGAATGCTGACGGAGGAACCCTCCGTGAGCCATGGTTCAATACCGGCAATTATTGGCCGCGGACACCACGGTGGCGATGGCCTCTTCCTGCACCCGAGTCAGGGCGGATGCGCCGAAGGTGATGGCGGCGTTCATCGCCTGCACCCCTTCCATGGCCTGCTTGTTGATGGACATGCAGGAGATCACCGGGGGCAGGTCTATGCTGGTTTCTTCGATCCAAGACATGGAATCACTCCTAAATTTGGGCATTAATTCGAGATTTTAGATGCACGGAGGCTAAATCGGATTGTCGCTCTAGCCAGGTAGCCTGCGGGTCAAGAATTAGCCTTCTGCACCTCGGCCCAATATCCCGTCCACTCTTCCCGCATCGCTTCCTCGGTCTTGCCTGGCGTGTATCCCGGAGAAACCAGGGCCGCGGCCTTGGTCACGGTCATCAGCACATACCGTTCGGCCGGCAGTCCGGACCTTCGGATACCGTGGCTGCCGGTGGCGTAAGCCTTATGGATCTGATCGAAAAGCTCCCCGCCGGTCAACACTTCAGCGGTCCCCTTGAACCGGTAGCCCTTGCGGAGAAAGGTGTCCACGACGTTTATCTCGCAGGCAGGGTTGTGGCCCAGGTTCTCGATGGTGACCGGAGATCCAAGGTCGGCGAAGACCAGGTGATCGTCATCCCAGACCGTGGCGGTGCCCTTGGGCGAAAGGTTGGGCGAGCCGTCGGGACAGACGGTGGCCATGAATCCCATGCGCTGCTGCCGGACCACTCGTTTCATGTCATCGGTCAGGATTCCCATGGTTGCTCCTCAGGGCCGCTCCCAGGCGGGAAATTGGACGCCAGTATACCCAGGCCGACCGGCAGACGGCAACCATGACCGTCCCACGGCTTGAAGGCGCACGTGGCCGGTGCTAACCTTCCCAGATACAAAACCCTTATCCGATGATCGTCATCCAAACCTGATGACCGGCACACAGATTGGAGGCAAGAGATGCCCTACGTGAGGACCATTCCCTACGAGGATTCCCAAGGTGAACTGACCGAAGCATACGACATCATGATCAAGACGCGGGGACGCATCCCCAACGTCCAGGCCGTGAGCAGCCTCAAGCCCAACATCATGAAGACCCTGATGGCCCACGTTGGCTCGGTGATGTTCGACGAGTCGGGCGTGTCCCGGGCCGAGCGGGAGATGGTGGCCGCGGTGGTGTCGGCGACCAACAAGTGCCAGTATTGAACCCTCGCCCACGCACAGGCCCTCCGTGGCGAGGACCCCGAATCGAAACTGGCCGAGCAACTGGGCGAGAATTTCCGCGATGCCGGTCTGCCGGCCAAACAGATGGCCATGCTGGGGTTCGCCGAATTCCTGACGACCACTCCGTCAGGCATCACACAGGACTGGGTGGATGAGCTCCGCGGCGTCGGCTGGGATGACGCCGACGTGGTGGACATCGTCCATGTGGTGGCGCTGTTCAATTACATGTGCCGCATCGCCGACGGTCTGGGCGTTGATCTGGACACCGACCGAGGCTGGGAGGACCAGGTGGACAGGCTATCGTTCAAGGACGATACCCCACCCAAGGTCTTCGGCAAGATAGCTCCCACGCCCAAAACGACGGCTGCGTAAGTCGTTCGACAAGCTCAGGACGAGCGGGGGATGTCTTTGCTTCGAACCGACTTCCTAACTGAAAGGGAGCCTAAAGAGGGCCGCTAGCTGATCCAGCCGGCGGCCCTCTCTGCTATCACGATGGCCGTGGCGTTGGTGTTGGCCCGGACGACGTTGGGGCAGATGGATAGGTCCACCACCCGCAAGCCCTGCAGCCCACGGACCCGGCAGTATTGGTCGACCACCGCCATGGGGTCTGAGTCCGGCCCCATCTTGCAGGTCCCGGATGTGTGCTGGGTGGTGGCAACGTTCTGCCGCATCCAGGCGTCGAGCGCTGCGTCGGTGGCAAGGTCTTCGCCGGCGGGCGAAAGCCGGCGCTCCACCAGAGGTCCAAAGGCGGGATGCTCCAGGAATTTCAGTGATAGGCGAATGGCATCACGCATGCGCTGCCGGTCCCACTCAGTCTCGAAGTACCGGTACTCCAGGCGGGGCGGCCTATCGGGGTCGGCCGAGTTCAACGTCAACTCTCCGGCGCTGTCGGCCAGCTTCAAGATGCAGGTGATCCTCATGCCTTGGGGGCGGTCTGGACTCCGGCCTTGCAGGGGGTCGCCGGCCCGCAGACCGGTGAACGACGAAGGGAAGACCTGGATGTCGTTCCGCGTTTTCGATCCCTGGGCGGTGTAGCGCAGCCCGCTCTGGATACGCGGCTCGACGGTGGCCAATTTTACCCCGGTCCTGGGTTCGAGTTCGATGTTGATCAACGGGTGGTCGCGCAGGTTCTGGCCGACTCCGGGCAGGTCCTTCACCACCGGGATGGCCAAATCGCTCAGGTGAGTGGCGGGTCCAACACCTGAAAGCAGCAGCAACTGGGGAGATGCTATCCCGCCGGCGCAGAGGATGATCTCCGACCCTTCCACGGTGAACTTCTCGCCGCCGCTCTCCACCTCCACACCCACGGCCCGGCCGCCGTCGAACACCACCCGGTGCACCAGCACGTCGGCCTTGATGGACAGGTTGAGCCGGTGGCGGTTGGGGTCCAGGTAGGCCAGGGAGGCGCTCATCCGGATGCCGCCGGGGTTGTTCATAGGCAATGCGCCCGTCCCGGTGGAATCTGGGTTATTCATGTCCGGGTCTTCCGGGAACCCAGCGGCGACCGATGCCTGGTGGAAAGCCTCGTTCACCGGCAAGAATTCTTCCCTGGGCAGCCGCCAGACCGGGATGGGCCCGTCGGTCCCGTGAAAGTCGTCTCTCACGTCCAGGTCGGTCTCCAGTTTACGGAAGAATGGCAGCAGTTTTACGAAGCTCCATTCATCGTTGCCCTCAGCGGCCCAGTTGTCGTAGTCCTCGGGCACGCCCCGGAGGAACACCTGGCCGTTGACCGAGCCGGAGCCACCGATCACCTTGCCCCGGGCCACCTGCATCGGGACCTTCTGCTCGGGAGTGCCCTGGCCTCGGTAGGCCCAGTTGAACGGCGAGTCGATATCCGTGGCTTCCTGGCGGTATCCCAGCTTCAGCTCGTCGGGAAGGTGCTCCAAGCCGGTGTAGTCGGGGCCGGCTTCCAGTAGCAAGACCGACCGGTCGGGGTCTTCGCTCAGGCGGGCGGCCAGAGTGCAACCGGCGGAGCCACCGCCGACGATGACAACGTCGTATCTCAATCGCTCGCCTTAATCAACCGTGGCCGCGGCCTGTCCCAATAGCCTCATGGTCCGGTCGAGTGACGCCGCCCGGTCGGCGCCGGCGGTGATGGGCGAGGCCAGCACCTCCGTCGCGCCCATGGCGAACAGCTCTTGGATGCCCTGGGCGCAGGTCTCTTCATCGCCCCAGATGACCACGCCGTCGATCATGGCGTCGCTCCATTCGCCGCTCTTGGCCTCGGGAAACCCCGACTCGATCAGCATGTTCTGGTAGTAGGGCAGCCTGGGGTTCATGATCTGTTCCCGCACCGCGGCCCGGACCTCTTCCGGGTTGTCGTGCACGCACACCGGGGCGTGGGCGATGAGCGGCGGCACGGAGCGCCCGGCCTCTTTGGCGCCCTTCTCCATGGCCGGAATAGCCACATCTCTCAGGAAGCTTCCGGGGCAGATCCAGCTTATCGCTCCGTCGGCGGTGGCCCCGCAGAGCTCGAAGGAACCCTTCCTCAGGGCCGAACCCATCACCTGGATGTCCAACGGACCGGGGATGGCCGCGTGGGCGGTATAGTGCTCTCCGTCGAAGTCCACCGAGCCGGTCTGGAGGATGCTCTTCAGTATCTGGATATATTCCCTGAGATGGGCCAAAGGTGCGTCGAACTCGATGCCCATCGACTCGATGGTCGGGCGGTGGCTGGGTCCAACCCCCAACCGGAAACGGCCCGGCGCCAATTGGGCCACCACCTGGGCCTGCTGCACCATGACCAGCGGGTGGCGCGGGTAGGTGGGAACGATGGAGGTGCCCAGCTTGATCTTGGTGGTGGCAGCCGCCGATGCCGCGAAGCAGGTCATGCTGTCCAGGCTAACGCCGCCGGAGGTCATCCAGGCGGCGTGCACGCCCAGTTCCTCGGCCCGCTGGATCTGGCCTTGGACTTCGGCAATCGTGTTGCCCCTCACCGCCGCGCCGACCAGTTTATCTGCCATGGTTGCACTCCGTAATTATTGGTGTTGTCTCAAAAATAGATTTGGCCGCGTGATTGGTCCATTTATGCCCCATTCTGTCACCCTGAGAGAAGCGAAGGGTCTCATTGTTCTCGGTTAGTACTAAATTTAGCAACGAGATTCTTCGGCTGCGGTCTCAGAATGACAGTTTTAAGGCAACTCCGTTCTTATGCGATGTTTGGTTCGGGCCAAGGAAACCATGCCTGGAGTGGGGTGTCAAGCGTGGGGAGGCAGCTGACAGCTATCAGCCGTCAGCTTTCAGCAGGTAGATGCCGCCGCGCAGGGTGACGACGTAGATCTCGCCGCCTCGGTCTTCCCCGAAAGACGTGATCATGATTCCGGAGTCAATCAACAACGAGTGCCCAGTCACTTCGCCGTTCTCGAACCGGAAGCCGAGCACCTCTCCCGAGCAGAAATCTCCGTATATGTAGGTCCCTGTCAGAGAAGGTATGTCCTTTCCCCGGTACACGTACCCGCCGATCACCGAACAACCTTTGTCGGCGCTGTACTCGATCACCGGCAGCAGAGTGCCGGTAGGGTCGCATCCGGTGCGTGGGGAGAAGCAGTGGGCGCCTTCGAGGGTGTTCCAGCCGTAATTGCCGCCCCTTTGGACCAGGTCAACCTCTTCGTAACTGTTCTGGCCCACGTCGCCGGTCCAGAGGTCGCCGTTCTCCCGGTCGAAGGAGAACCGCCAGGGATTCCTTAGCCCATAGGCCCAGATCTCCCCTCTCGCGTCCGTGGCGTCCACAAAGGGGTTGCCGGGCGGCACCCGGTAGCCCTGGTCCGGCCCGATCCCTGAAACATCGATTCGCAAGATGGACCCCAGCAAGGTGGATGTGTTCTGGCCGTTGCCCCGCGGGTCGCCGCCCGAGCCGCCGTCGCCCAGAGCGATGTACAACATGCGGTCCGGTCCAAAGCCGAGCTGCCCGCCGTTGTGGTTCTGAAACGGCTGGGGAACTACCAGCACCTTCAGCTCACTTTCCGCTTCCGCCAAGCCGGCGGGGGACACCGTGAACCTTGAAATCACGGACCGACGGGGGCTGGCGGCCGAATAGTAGACGTAAAAGTGACCGTTGGCCTCGAAATCGGGGTCGAAGGCCAACCCCAAAAGGCCCTCCTCATTTCCAGCGGTGCTCACCTGGCTTCGAATGTCCAAAAACACCGCGGCGGCCGACGGTTCCGGTCTGATGGTGAAGGACATCACCCGGCCGGTCTGCTCGGTCACGAAAAAGCGCTCGCCCGCCTGGACCAGATTGGTCAACCGGCTGAACTCCAAGTCCTCAAAAACCCTTTGCAGGCGCAATTCCGGCAGGCCGGCCGAAAGAGTGGGTCCTGTGGTCGAAGCCCCGCCGCAGGCCACAGCCAACACCAGCGCCGTGACGGAGACGGCGATTGCCAAGAGAGTTCTGCGCTTACGATCGGCCATAGAGGGTATTCTACCCGCATCGTCCCGGGAATCGTGAGATTGAGCCTACAGCCAGGCACGGTTACAATCTCTAAGAATACGAAAACGCAACGAGTCGCCAACGAGTTGCTAAAGAGGAAACATGAGCGCAACCCAACGCTGGACAGAAATGATTCGGGCGGAGCATGCCCAATCGGACAGTATGCGCAAGGATGAGCCGCCCGCGGACTCATGGAGCAACTCTGCCCAGCAGTTTCGGGCCGATCCCAGGCGCACCGACGACGGTCTGTTGAACCATCTTCGGCAGTTGGTCACGCCGGAACAGGTGGTCCTGGACGTGGGCGCCGGCGGCGGGCGGCTGGCGCTGCCATTGGCCCTCGTCGCCCAGAAGGTGATCGCCGTTGAGCCGTCGCCCAGCATGTGCCGGGTACTGCGGGAAACGGCTGCCGAGTTCGATGTCCGAAACGTGGATGTGGTCGAGTCGGGTTGGCTGGAAGCCGAGGTGGGGCAGGCGGACGTGGCTATCTGCGCCCATGTTCTCTACGTCATCCAGGACATCGAGGCCTTCGTCAGAAAAATGGAAAGACATGCCGGTCTGGTGTTGGCCGTGCTGTACCAAGCGCCTCCCCAGTCACAGGTCTATCGCCTCTGGGAGCCGGTGCACGGCGTGCCGCGTCTTCCCCTGCCCAGCCTTCCCGAGTTTTTGGAGGTGCTGGAGCAGTTGGGGGTCGCGCCGGACGTCGAAGTGGTCCGCACCGAGCGTAACCGGGGGTACGACAGCCTGGAAACGGCCAAAGAGCAACTGGCCCGCCGCCTATACGTCACCCCCGAGTCGCCGGAGATGGCACGCCTGGAGGCGCTGCTGCCCCAAGTCCTGGAAGAAAAAGACGGCGGCTTCTCGATCAAAGGCGCGATTCACCTAGAACCGCGGGTGATCTCTTGGCGGCCCGGAGCCTAACCGGCGGGGGGTTTGGTGGGTGTATCGATTCTCATGAGACCCGTAGCGGATTCGGTGGGGGTTACCGCAGCGGCCGGAAGAAGTCGCGGATATCCTCCACCAACCTGGCCGGTTCCTCCAACGCGGCGAAGTGTCCGCCGGCGGGCATGACCGTCCATTGCCGCACGTTGTAGGAGCGCTCGGCCCATTCCCGGGGCGGAACGCTGATCTCGGCGGGGAATACAGCGATGCCGCAAGGCACCTCGATCTTTTCGTCCTTAGCCATGTCCCAGGGTTTTCGGAGCGTCTCGTAGTAGAGCTTAGTCGACGAGCCGATCGTTTGGGTGACCCAGTAGATGGTGATGGTGGTTAGAAGTTCGTCCTTGGTGAACCGCTTTTCCACGTCGCCTCCGCAATCGCTCCACGCCCGGTACTTCTCCACGATCCAGGCGGCCAGCCCGGCGGGTGAGTCGTTCAAGCCGTAGGAGAGGGTCTGGGGCTTAGTGCCCTGGATGTGGGAGTAGCCTCCCTCGGCGGCCAGCCAGTCTCTCCTCTGCTGGATCAGGCCCTTCTCTGCTTGCGAGAGTTCCCGCGAGCCGGGACCCAAGTATGGATTTGGCCGGGTGACTGATGTCGAATGAATACCGATGACCTTGTCGCCGTGGGAGAGACCCAGTTTGGCGGTGACGCTGGCGCCCCAGTCGCCGCCTTGGGCCCCGAACCGCTGATAACCCAGGTTCTCGGACATCAATTTGGCCCAGATATCACCAACGGCGAGTACATCCAGCCCGCGTTCGGTGGCGTGGCCGGAGAACCCGTAGCCGGGCATCGACGGCACCACGACATCGAAGGCGTCGGCCGGCTCGCCGCCGTGGCCGGCCGGGTCGCTGAGGAGTGGGATGATCTTGTGCATCTCGAAAAAGGTGCCGGGCCAGCCGTGGGTGACCACCAGCGGGATGGGGTCCGGTCCCTTGCCCTTCTCGTGGATGAAGTGGATGTCCAGGCCGTCGACCTCGGTCTTGAAGTGGGAGAAAGAGTTGATCAGCCTTTCTTGGGCACGCCAATCGAACTTGGTGCGCCAATATTCCACCAACTCCTTGACGTAGTCCAGATTGCTCCCATAGTCCCAATCCGTGCCGGGCAGTTCGTCCGGCCAACGGGTGTGCTCCAGCCGGGACTTCAGGTCGTCTAAGACCGAGTCCGGCACATCAATCTTGAACGGTTGGACCGCCATCTCTGCTCCCTCCTGAATCGGGTTAAGCGGGTAGCACCGGTTCGGTGCGGTTGGCCGGCAACTCGGAGTCAAAGGCGTTGACGGCGAAGGCCAGAAGGGCATAGTTGCCCATCGTCAGTGTGAGCTCGATCAGGCCCTGCGTGCCGAACTGTTCTATCCCCGATTGGAACGCGCCGCGGCTCACGCGGTGGGTGCGGAAGTATTCCTGGCCGTAGTTGATGACGGCGGCTTCGTCGGGGGCCAAGGAGGGAAGCTCTTTCCGGTCTCTAAGGGCGTCCACCACGGCGTCGGGCACTCCGGCGGCACGGGCGGCGGCGGCATGGGCATTCCAGATGTACATGCAGTCGTTCTCTCGGGCCGTGACCAGCATAGCCAGTTCCAAAACCTTGGCCGACAATGAAGAATCGTTGCGAAGGTATTGGTTCAGCGCCGTGGCCAATTGTTGGGCTTTAGGCACGTGGAACAATATTGAACCGGGTCCGACCAAAGGCACCGAGCCCGCATTTGCGACGATCTGGTCAAATTCGGCGGTCTGGTTGCTGGGAACGGTCTCTCTGGTTGCGGCTGGGATCCTTGCCATATCAGTCTCCTGGGGTGGGCGGTTTGGGCGTGAACATGGAGCTCAAGCGTGACGGCCTTAAAGGTACGCGCCAGGTTTTGGGTTGTCAATCTGGCTTGGAGGGCGCCTGTGACGTTCTGACGGAGGATTCTGAGACGTTCCGGGGCAGCAGGACGCCCGCCAGAATAAGAGCCCATGAGGCGGCGGAGGCGATGGCCAACCCCGGGATGAACGAGCCTGACAGATCGCGCAGGCCGCCCACCAGGATGGGCGAAACGAACATGGCGAAGCCTGAAAAGGTCAGGATCGAGCCCCAGATCACGGCCACTCTTTCCGGCGTAATTCCGGCCATTCGCATGGGCAGGGTAAGCAGCGTGGGCACGTAGAACCATGAACCGATGCCCAAGATGATGACTGCCGGATAGATCAGGGCCGGCCCGGGGAGTAGAAATGCGCCCAGCCCGCCCAGTCCGGCCAGCAGGCCTGAGGCGACAAATAGAGGTCTGGGCGACGACACCCGTAACGCAACGACCCCGCCGGCCAAGACGGCGAACACGCCAACCAAGGGCAGCATGCCGGTGATGAACCCAGCCTGGGACCGGGAGATGCCCCTGACTTCATAGTAGAAGGTAGGCAGCCAGCCGGTGAAAGCGGCGTATTGGACGAAGATGCCGGCGTCGGCTACCAGCAGGAGCACCACAGTGCGGTTGCGCAGCACCGCTCCGACCTCCCGAAGGGATATGCCGGCGCCGGTCATCGGGATGCCGCCCGAGTCCCTGGCCAAGACAAGCCAGGCCAAAAGACCGGCAACGCCGGGAAGGGCAAACATTGTCAGCGTCATCTGCCAGTCCATGACCTTCGCCAGCGGCGCGGCCGTGGCCACCGACAAGGCTATCCCCAGGCTCAATATAGCGGTGGTGAGGGCGTTCATCACCGTCACTTCCTTGGGCCGGAACCACTGCATCAACAAGGGGCCGGTGGCCGTGAAGATGAAGGCAATTCCCAGACCGGTCCCGGACCTGAGCAACAACAGGGTTATGAAATTGGGGGCCCACCCAGACAGGGACACCAGGGACAAGGCAGCCCAACCGATGATGAACGACCGGCGCAGGCCGATGCGTCCGATCAGGATGCCGCCGGGCAGTCCCACCGCAGCCGCGACCAGAAGGGGCAAGGCCACCAGCAGTCCGGCCGTCGCCCGGTTGATGCTGTAGTCGTCAATGGCCAGGGTCAGGAGCGGCGAGACCGCAAAAAGATTGAGACCCACGCACAGGTGCCCAGCCAGCACCAATGCCGCCATAACGAACCGGTATCTGCTGTAGGGCGTTTCAGTCTCCGTGGTTATGTCTTTGGAATCGTTGACCATGGGATGAGCTAGGAGAATAAACGGCCGTTGGGAGGCGGTCCTTGGCGTTGCTCGCCGGGACCATTTGGACCGTCAGGCAGAGGCACGATGCACTCTGGTCCCTGGTTCTTCACCGAATTGACCGTTTCGGCCACGGGATGGGAGGTCAGGAGTTCGATGGGCGCCGGTATCAGTAAAGGCTCCAGGTTCTTGGGGTCTTCAGTCAGCGGGTCCAGCCACAGGGCCTGCGTCTCGTCGGACAAGATGACCGGCATGCGGTTGTGCAACGGTTGGATCAGTGGATTGGCCTCAGTTGTGATGATGGTGCATGACTTGACCACCTGTCCCTCAGGGGATTTCCACGTCTCCCATAGTCCGGCGAATGCCATGGGTTCGCCGCTCTTGGGGTAGATATAGCTTGGCAGCTTCCGGCCGCCCTCTTTCTTCCATTCGTAGAAACCGTTGGCCAGGACCAAGCAGCGCCGTTTTTTGAACGCCGCCCTAAAGGCCGGCTTGGTCGAGGCCGTTTCTCCAACGGCGTTGATCATACGTGCGCCAACCTTCAATTCTTTGGCCCAAAAGGGCACCAGGCCCCAGCGCATCAGCTCTCCGCGCCGTTGGCCGTCGTTGGTGACCGTCAACACAGACTGCGTGGGTGCGATGTTATATCTGGGCCCGTGATCGAAGAACTGGGGATCGGTGAACTCGGATAAAAACCCGAACCGGCCCTGAAGGTCGTCCAGGTTTGAAGTAAGGGTAAATCGGCCGCACATGATTTCAGGTTCCCTAATTACGAATGAATAGGATTCCCAAAAAATAATAATCTCGCCGCGCTAGGTAAGCAACCCCGAGCCTTCGCCGCCCCTATCTGGCCCAAATGGGCCGGCGTGGCGAGCTTTCAAGGCCAACAAATGGACCATTATGGGTCACCATCCGGGTCCCGTGGAACTTCGGCGTTGCAACTATCGGTGTAACAATTACGTGGAGGGAGTGTGTACTATTTTTGCCCTGGGTTGGGCACGAGGAATAGGCTACCAGTCGGCCTGTATATTATTACCAAATTGGCAGAGTGCCACAAATGAGATCGATGCTCTTTCGGGCGCATTCCTTAATGGCATTGGACATCACCACCGCATCCGCCGTTGACGGCAGTATCGTTTTCAACTGGCTATCCGAGTGCCCAGTGGCTGTCGGATGAACCTTCCACACCTGCCCCACCGCCTGAGCAGAGATTTTCGTTCCCGTTCAGGTTTTAGATGGCCCAGGGTCTCCATCAGGCTGGATTTTTCTTTGTCCACCAAGTTAACTTTATTGGTGGTTATACCCCTGGCCATGACGTTGGCGGTCACCCTGCCTCTGACTGTGACTGGGCTCAACAAATTGGCATCGGTTACCAGCACCGAAAGGCTGGAAGACGAGGTCCTGCTCGTCGACAAAAATATCGGCTTATTTGAAACAGAGCTGAATAGAGTGGCCGACGATTTCTCTCAAGACCCAATCTTGCTGGCCATGGCCCGGGAATCCAACGGTGTGGCGATCAAAAACATCCTGATGGCTGCCAAGATAAGGTTGGGAGTCGAACACTTGGAGGTCGTCGATGGGATGGGTATGAGTTTGGGTCACGAACACGAGCCTGGAGCTGCACTCGACTCGCAATCGATGAATGAATTGAACGCATTAGGTTTGGCCAAGATCGGCAAAACTGAGTTGGTCCAGACCCCCGGAGGTTGGTTCTTGGCGTCAGCACGCCCCCTTGTGGACGCGGATGGAATCATGGGGGCAGTAGTCGTGGGTCGGTTGATCGATAATAAAGCGTTGGCGGAGATGAATCTAAACCGCTCTGACCCGATCATGGTTCTATTGGGTGACGATGATGAGGTAGTCTCCGCGTCATTTTTATCTGGCGAAAAATCAACGCGGTTCTCAATGGTTCCTGACTCTGAATCTGTCCGGGCCGCTCGGATGGGCCAGATCGTCATTGGCTCAGCGATTATCGATGGGACTAATCATCGGACGGCATATGTGCCGGTGGCATTGGGCAGCGGCTCCAGCAGTGTTTTTGCGGTTTCCTTGACCAAATCGCCGGTCGTAGGTCTTCGCGATGAACTCATTGCGGATCAGGTCATGGTGACAGCCGCATTGTCGCTGTTGGTATTGGGTGTTGGCTATGTGGTGACCCGGACGATCACCAGGCGGATCATGCGGCTGCGGGACGGGGCGGTTGAGATTGGCAACGGCAATCTTTCATTCAGGATCGAAGAAAGCGCCCACGACGAGATGGGCACGCTGGCCCGCGAGTTCAACCGTATGTCCGACCGCCTCAAAGAGAAAAACAATCAACTGGAAGAGGCCAACCGGGACTTGGAACAGCGAGTTTCCGAACGCACCGAGGAGTTGCAGCAGGCCAACATTCAACTGATCGACGCGCAGATCCAATTGGTCCGCACCGAGAAATTCGGAGCGCTCGGCGAGTTTTCCGCCGGCGTCGCCCACGATCTCCGCAATCCATTGGGCGCCATCAGGAACGGGATATATTTCCTGAAATCGAGGATGGCTAGGTCCGGCTGGCTGAACACAGAGCCCAAGGTATCCGAATACCTCACCGTGATGGACGAGCGGATAACCCAATGTGACAAGATCATCGAAGACCTGATCTCCTTCACCCGAATATCAACCCCGGTCTACTCGTCAGTGACCCTCTTCGAAGTGCTGGAATCCACCCTTTCCGGGATCGAAACCCCGGACGGCATATCGGTCATAACCGACTATGGAGATAGTCCAGTGGATGTTCAGGCAGACCCGCTCCAATTGCGCAGGGTGTTCACAAATCTGATCGTCAACGCCTATGAAGCCATGTCCGATGGCGGTGAGCTGACGGTCGCCGTGAAAGCCGAGGGACCGTCGGCGGAGGTCATGATCAAGGATACGGGACCGGGGATAAGTCCGGAGGGACTGGAGAAGATATTCGAGCCGCTCTACACGACCAAGATTCAGGGCACCGGTCTCGGGCTGTCGGTCTGCCAACACGTTATATCGAAACACAACGGAATTCTGGATGTCCACAGCAAAGTGGGAGTTGGCACCACCTTCACTGTCGGCCTCCCCCTAACCGCGGTGGGGAGGTAACTGCGCCAGTCCAACGGAAGACCTTCCCCCTCCCTAGCCGATCACCTCTTTGAATCGCTGAACTGCGTTGATGTGGTCTTGAGGTGAATTCAGCCCCGCCCTCATTGTGTTAACCGAAACGTGGGTTGCCCCCATCTCCTGCCAGGCCATTGCTTGTTCCTGCCAGAACTCAGGGTCGCCGTCGGCCAGGTTGATGCGGGCTTCCATCCCGATGGCCGCGCCGTCCCGGCCGGCCTCGGATGCGAACGCCATCAGTCTTTCCACGGTGGCCTTGGCCTCGTCCCCGGGCTGCATCTGGGGGAACCAGCCGTCGGCAAGGCGCGCCACTCGACGTAGCACCCGGTCGGTGGGCACAGGGTTCGCCCGCGCCCCAGCCCCCATCCAGATTGGGATCGGCCGCTGCACCGGCTGCGGGTTAACGCCGGCGTAGTCGACTTTGTGGTACCGGCCCTCGAATCCGACCACCTCCTTGGTCCAGAACTCCCTTAGCAGGGTGATCTGCTCAGCGTAGCGGCGGCCGCGATTCCCGAAGTCCTGGTCCAGCGCTTCGTATTCCACTTGGTTCCAGCCCACGCCGACCCCCAAGCGAAGCCGCCCCCCAGTCAATACGTCCACCTCGGCAGCCTGCTTGGCCACCAGGGCGGTCTGCCGCTGGCCCAAGATCAACACCGCCGTCACCAGTTCCAGCTTGGCGGTGATTCCGGCCAGGTAGCCGAAGAGCACGAAAGGCTCGTGAAACATGGACTCGGAGGTATAGCTGCCCTGCCAATCAGCGTGGTGGCTGGTGTCCGCGCCCAGAACGTGGTCATAGACCAGCATGTGGGAATAACCCATCTCCTCTACGGCCTGCACGTAATCGCGCACCGCGGCCGGGTCGGCGCCGATCTCGGTTTGGGGAAACACAACCCCTATTTTCATGGTACCTCTCCCTCTGGAAAGCGGTGGATAGACGGCCGGTCAATCGTTGGCTGCCGATGGCATGGTTGAGGAAGCCTGGGCCTTCTCTTTTGCCCGGAAGTGGGGAATCACATGCTTGCCGAACATGGTCAGCGTGTTCATCACTTCTTCGTGCCTGGCCGGGCCGATGGCCGACAGCAAGAATATCTGCTCAACTCCCATCTCCTCGTAGCGCTCGAAGAACTTGATGCATTGGTCGGGAGTGCCCACGCAGAAAGACGTGCCCTTCTTCACCGTCTCGGCGGCGGTGGCGTCTCCCGGATGGGGGCCGGCCGCCAATTTCATGTCCCGCTCGTAGTAACCCTGGTAATCGGGCGGCACGGTGGCCGGGTCGACACCCTGCCAGACCAGCCGCGCCCGTTCCCGCTGTTGGTCCGTATACCAGCCGATCAGTTCCGTGCCCCTGCCCTCGATCTCCTTGGGGTCTTCGTGGCAGAAGCCGGCGGTCATCAGGGCGTTTTGGCTGTTGGGCGACACGCCGGAGGGAGTTGCTGCTTTCAGGGCCTGTTGATAGAGCTGAAGGACTTCGCCCACCTTATCGGGGCCGCCCTCGCTGCCGACCAGCGCGCCCAGGCCAAGCTGGGCGGCGGTGCGGGTGGTGGCTTCGCTGGAACAGGCCGACCAGAGCGGCGGATGGGGCTTCTGGATCGGCTTGGGAAGGACTTCACGGGGCGGAATCTGGTAGTACTTGCCCTCGTGGGAGAACACTTCCTCGGTCCAGATCCGGGGCAGGACCTGGGCGAACTCTTCCCACATTCCCCGGGTGTCTTCCAACTTTGTCCCGAAGGGGGTTAGCTGGTACGGATACCCCGTGCGGCCCAGGCCGACGTCCACCCGGCCGTTGCTGAGGATGTCCAAGGTGGCCATTCGGACCGCGGTGTGCAGGGGATGATGTATCGGCGCCAAGACGACACCCACGCCCAGGCGGATGCGCGAGGTGCGTTGGCTCACAGCGGCCAGGGTCAGGTCGGGAGCGCTGTTGTGCGACCAGACGGGCCTGAAGTGGTGCTCTGAGAACCACACGCTGTCGTAGCCCATCTCTTCGGCGTAGGCGATCTGGTCCAGGGCTTCCCAGATGCGCTTGGCTTCGCTGTCGTCGTCCCACGGCTTCGGGACCTGTATCTGGTAGAACAGTCCAAACTTCATGAGATTCCTCTCGGTGGCCACTCCCGATGCTGGCGATGGGTTGTGGCTTAAAATTTCCTGCGGGGTCCGGTTGACGCCATTATAGAGAGTGGGTGAATACCGTCAATGCGGTGCCCGGGCGGACCTTTCAGGCAGGAAGTGGACGCTATTCCAGCGCGCGACTTCTTGATTAAATCCGCGAGTTGGAGCAACCTTCATCAACAATTGGCCGGCAAGCCGGAGAGATTGCGACAGATGAGGACCATTAGCTTTGGCGAAAGAATCGGGAAAGAAGGCGTATTGCGGGTCGGCGCCTCGGCGTTGATCTTCGATGAATCCAGGGGAAAGATCTTGATGACTCAGCGGGAAGACAACGGCCGCTGGTGCCTGCCCGGAGGCGCGATGGACCCCGGAGAGAGCGCGGACGAGACCTGTGTCAGGGAGGTATTGGAGGAGACGGGCCTGCAGGTGCGGGTGACCAAACTGGTGGGCATATATACAACTCCGGACCTGCTCATCGAATACCGTGACGGAAACAAGGTCCAGCCTGTGACCTTCAGCTTTGAGGCGGAGATCACCGGCGGCGAATTGGTGCTCAGTAATGAGACCATCGACTTCGGGTGGTACACGGTGGCCGAGATCGATGCCATGGACACCCTGGAGCATCACCTCACCCGCATTCACGATGGGGTGAATAACTTGCCGGCGGCGTTCTTTCGGTGACATCGTGACCAAGACCATCGTGTTCATATTAAAGTCGTTGTGGCAGATGCTGCGGCTGATCTTTTGGCTACTGGCAGCGGCGCTACGCCTGACCGTCGGCTTGGTGTGGCGGCAGACCCTAGGCCGGTCTACAGTCTACGTCCGGCGGGACTGGGACGACCGCGGCGTGGGCCGGGTCCGGTGGTCTGACCTCCATAGCCCACGCTGGGACACGGTGTCCGGAGGCGCCCAGGTGGAAAACCCACTGCCCCTGCTTCACGCCTACGTTTGGTGTGATAAAGTCCGAGGCAAGATCGGCCATTCCTGCGCCTACGGGCCGGGCCCCCACAACATCAAAATATGCATGCTGCGCGACGACAATAGCCGCCGCATCTGGGGGCGGTTGTTGGAAATTGCCGGGCCCGACCGTAGGCTGGCTGATCAAGGTCTAACGGAATAATCCTGGGGAGGAGATTGCTTGCGTATCGCGATTTTCGGCGCCGGAGGGATCGGCGGCTACCTTGGCGGGCGATTGTCCCAAGCGAGGGAGGAAGTGGTCCTAATCGCCAGAGGCGAACACCTTCAGGCGATCCGGGAGCACGGCCTGAAAGTTGACAGCATCAAGGGCGATTTCGTCGCGACCCCGGCCCTGGCCACCGACAACCCCGCCGAGGCCGGCATAGTCGATGCGGTGATACTGGGGGTCAAGGCTTGGCAGGTAGTCGATGCCGCCGAGGCAATGCGCCCGATGATCGGCCCCAACACATTTGTCGTTCCCCTTCAGAACGGCGTGGAAGCCCCCGGCCAGTTGGCGTCCGTGCTGGGCGAGCAGGCCGTGGTGGTTGGATTGGGCGGTCTGGTTAGCTATATCGTCGGACCGGGACACATCCGTCACGCGGGCGGTGAGCCCTTCGTTTCTTTTGGCGAGTCCGACGATTCGACCAGCGAGCGGACCCAGAATCTATTGCAGGTATTTCATAATGCAGGCGTCCAGGCAGATATCCCGTCCAATATCCACGCGGCTCTGTGGTGGAAACTGGCGTTCATGTCCGCCAACAGTGGAGTGGGCGCCATTACCCGCGTGCCCATCGGCCAATGGCGCAGCGTGCCCGGGTCCTGGGAGATGGCCCAACGGGTGGTCCGGGAAGTCTTGGCGGTGGCCGCTGGACGCGGGATTGAGATGCCGGGCGACGCATTAGCTTCGACCATCGCCAGGTTGGAGAATTCACCCGCCGGTATGACGACTTCGATGCAGCGGGACTTGATGGAGGGACGCCCGTCGGAATTGGAGGTCCAGAATGGGGCCGTGGTCCGGCTGGGACTGGAAGCCGGCGTGCCGACTCCAGTGAATACCTTTATCTACCACAGCCTCCTACCCCAGGAGATGAAGGCCCAGGGCAAGTTTTAGGCACCGGACTCAGACTAAGTCAGCGGAGCAACCATGTCGATGGCCGTCATTTTAACGTTTTCCATCAAGCCCGAGCGGGCGGAAGAGTTCAGATCCTTGCTCAAGCGATTGCTTCCCAACACGAGGGCCTTTGAGGGGTGCCATCGGGTGGACGTCTACAGCACCAGGACAATCCCGGCTATATCTATGTGGTCCAAGAACTGGGAATCAAAGGAGCATCAACAGAGGTGCCGGGATTGGCGGGACGAGACTGGCATCGCTGAGACCCTGGGGCCATTCTTGGTGAGCGAGCCAAGAATCAATTACTTCTACAAGCAGGATATCTAGCGGCCCTTAGACCGCTGAACCCAAAATGGACCCTCAGTCAGCGGCTGAGGGTCATTTTATTCCCAATGCCAGTGCCGTGGCGGCATCTCATGGGCGGGAAGGATGCGTATCTGCAGCGCGGGTATCATGAACGCCCGGTCGCAACTGCGGCAACGCCATCTGCCAAATGGATGAAACCCTTCCGTGGGGTCTATCTCCGTGCTCCTACATCGGGCACACGCCTTCACTTCGTAGGGGATCTCGTTGGGGGTCTCCCCGGAGGTCTCGTCAGGTTGGGAAGGTGTGCTCATATTTGCTGCTCTCGTTATTTATACGCATGCCGCATGGGAGCGGGCGTCGTCCGCCGCTACGGGAGCGGCCCGTCGTCCGCCGCTACGGGAGCGGCATGGAAATGCTGACCGATGGCACCGGGAAGCGGGTCTTATGACCTTCCCCGGTCACGTCCTCCCACAGTCTCAGGTCGTTGGGGCCAAAACTGTGGACCGTGCCGTCGGCCAATTGGATATCGATCTGGCCGCTCAGCATGCTCATCCAGCGGCGGCGGGGAGCGGGGTGAAACTCCGAGAACTCTGTGGGCTCATTTATCTGAATGGAACAGCCGGTACAGGTCTTTAGAGTCTCCAAGATGGGGTCGTCCACCTGAAGTTCTTCCATGACGCTCTTGCCGTCTTCGCCGGTGTACATCCGGAAGATGCCCATGTTCGAAGCCCTCCTGAGTTGGTGGTTGCTGGGATTCCGTGCCTATTTTACCGTATGAACTTCGGCCGGTCTATCAGTCGGCTTGCCGGAAGTGGTCGCGCTGGGTTGTGCCGGTGTAGGCAGTCCGGAAACGGCCGCGGCGTTGGAGCTCCGGGACGACGAGGTCCACGAACTCTTCTATGGCGCCGGGGCAGTAGATCGGCGAGAGCATGAACCCGTCGCCGCCAACTTGGTCGAAGAACGCCTCCAATTGGTCGGCGACGGTGGCTGGCGTCCCCACGAATTGGGGAAGACCCACGCTTTCGCCGTGGCGTTGGGCAACTTCCCTGAGGGTCATCGATTCGCCGTTTTCCTTCTGATACACCCTGCGGGAGCGCTGAAGCTCCGGCTCTGTCCTGCTCATCATCTCGTCGTCTGGCGACAGCTTGGAAAGATCGAAATTGAGGTGGCCCGAGAGGATCGCCATGCCGCCCTCGAGGGGCACCAGACTGTTGTGTTCTTCCTGTTTCTCCAGCGCCTCCGCCTCACTGCTTCCGATGATCGGTTGGACTCCGAACAATATCGCGCAATGGTCCGGGTCGCGCCCGAAGTCGGAGATTCGGTCCTTTACGGCAGAATAGTATGCAGCGGCCTCTTCAACACGGGGGTTGATCGCAAATACCGCGTCGGCGTATTTCGCCGCGAGATCGATGCCCCTTGGCGAGGTCCCAGCCTGGAGCAAAGCAGGCCCGTTCTGCGGTGAGCGGACGACGTTCAAAGGACCCCGCGAGCTATAGAATCGGCCTTCGTATTCGATCCGGCGGACTTTCGATGCATCGGCGAAGATGGCGTTCTGGCGGTCCATCACCACCGCGTCCTCGTCCCAGCTATTCCATAATTGTTGGCAGACTTCGATGAACTCGTGGGCCTTCTCATACCGCAACTCTGAGGGCTCCAGGCCCGCCTGGCCGTAGTTGGCGGCTTGGTTGTGATTGAGCGAGGTAACCACGTTCCAGGCCGCCCTTCCACCCGTCAAATGATCAAGTGTGGCCCAGAGACGGGCAGCGTAAAACGGGTGCTGGTAGCTGATCGAGAACGTCGCCCCCAGACCGATGTGACTGGTCACTGCGGCGATCATGGTGAGCAGCGGGATGGGGTCGTGCTCGGGGGCCTGTGTGGCGTAGCGCAGCGCCGGTTCCAATGACCCTTTGTAAGAGTCGGAGATGTAATTGAGGTCGGCGAAGAAAACCGTGTCGAACAGACCGCGCTCACAGACCTGAGCGATATGTTGGTAGAGTTCCGGCCGGCGCCAACTGTCCTCCGGCCAGTCGGTGCGGGGGTGACGCCACATGGCCAGGCTGTGGTAGGTGGGTCCGTGCACCAGGAACTGGGCGAGGTGAAATTTTTTCTTCCCTTTTTTCACACGGCAACGCTTGCGCAAAAGAGGCCGGTTATTCGCCGGCTATTCACCGGCTATTCACCGGCTATTCAATGGAGGCGAGGGCTTTTTCGATCCGTTCAGCCAGGTTGGGAATGTTGAACGGCTTGGTGATGTAATCGAAAACCCCTTTTTCAATTCCGGCGGCGATGTCGTGCTGCTGGCCTTTGGCGGACAGCATAATCACCGGTATGCTGCTCGTGCTCTTATCATCTTGCAGGCTCCGGAGGACCTGAAACCCGCCCATCACCGGCAGCATCACGTCCAACAAAACGAGGTCGGGACGGTCTGATTTGACCATGGCCAGAGCCTGCTTGCCGTCGGTTGCCACTTGAATCTCGTGACCGATTCTTTTGAGTTGATATTCCAGCAATTTCTGTAGAGAAGGTTCGTCTTCTACTACTAATATCTTCGCCATGATCGGGCCATTACCTCAATGAAGAAGAATGATACTCGGCGGTCTGCTCTAAGATTTCAGCCGGTGCGACTCGCCGGTTGCCGGGCAATTATACTATCAAAATTATTGGTGATTTCGCTATACAGGATATTTGCTGCTCCGTCTACTACCAACACAGACTTTTGCTAGATCGATTGGGCCGGGGAGTCACCCGCAGCATCGGCCGGCGGCGACTCGACGGCCACTTGATCGATCGGAAGTATAAATGTGAACACGCTACCTTTGCCCAGTTCGCTTTCGGCCCAGATTTTCCCGCCGTAGTGGCCGACTATTTCCTTGCAGATCGGAAGCCCTAATCCGGTCCCTTTACGAACATCCGAGGGTGCGTCTGAGACCTGCTTGAATTTCTGGAATATCTCGTCCAACTCATCTGTTGGTATCCCAACTCCGTTATCGGAAACCTTGATCTCGACGATTCGGCCGTTTCGGGTGTCACCGGAGGTAGATGCCTCCTTGATCAATATCCCAATCTCACCGTGCTCAGGCGTGAATTTAATGGCGTTGCTCAAGAGATTGGTCAGCACTTGATTGATCTTGTCCTGGTCGCACCAGACATTGGATAGATCTGGGTCAAGGTCCACACTCACGTTAAGGAATTTTTGAATCGCGAGAGACTGGATGCCTGCGACGGCCGATTCGACGATATCGCTCATGGAATTCGGAGCGTCATTCCAGATCTCCTGACCGGCTTCGTAGCGGGCCAGGTCCAAAACATCGTTTATCAGGCGGGTTAACCGGTCGCTTTCGACGTTGATGATCGTAAGGAACTCTATCACGACCTCTTCGGGTGCGTTTCGATCGTCCAATAGGATCTCAGCCGAGCCCTTGATCGCCGTCAACGGAGTCCTCAGTTCATGGGAAACAGACGATATAAAATTATCCTTTAGCTCGTCCAATTGCGCCAACTCCGCGTTCCGCGCGGCCAGTTCTGCGATCAGTGTCACGCGTTGCGCCTCTGCCCTCTGGCGCGCGGCGGCCATCTGATTGAAAGAATTAGACAGGCTTCCGATCTCGTCTTTGGTGTTGGCGGTCGCCCTTACCCCAAGGTTCCCCTGGCCCAGTTCGAATGCAACATTCGTTAACCTCACGATGGGGTTGACGATCTGCCGCGCCACGATCACCGCCGTTCCCACACCGACGACGGCTCCCAGAGCGATCAAAACAAAGACCGCTATCGTGGCAACCTCTACCGACGCTTCAGCGCCATCCAGCGCTTCAAAGGTTTCGGCTAGGATGAGCGGCTGAACATCCTCAGTCACGATATGGTCGATCTCCTCTATGTCATCCGCGAGATTCCCCAGGAGAATACGCTGTACATCTACTTGGTCCATAACCCTTGTGCCCAAGGCGACAGTATCTAAAAAGACACCATCGATAACACCGACCATCAACTCCTCATTCAATGAGAGTTGGCTAGAACGGAACACGGCTTCGAATTCTTTGAAGCCCTCTTGTTCCACTCTCACAGTCTCGCGAAACTTTGGATCTGGACTGGCCAAGTAAGACTGAACGGCTAGGAAGGCCTTATCGACACGTGTGCCCATATTCAGCACGGCTTCTAATTTCGATAGACCATCGGGAGCTTCCCGGTCGATCAATACTTCCAATTGTTCGTTGAGGATCCGGTCTATGTTCGCCACGCCCTGGCTCAGTCTCGTTAGATTGGCCTGCAGGTTATTGGTTACTCCGATGATGTTGTCACTGATCTCTTCGAATCCGCCATGGATCTGACCGACTCTTCGGCCGGCTACCTTTTCTTCATCGGTCTCCGCCAGCCGATTGAATTCTTCCAAGGCATTCTCAAATTCAATATTGGACTCCAAGAAACGCTTGATGTGCCGGTCGTCTCGGTCGATGGAATATTGAATAATCGATTTGTTGCCTTCACCGATGCTGATCTGCATCTCCAATACTGCTTCTTTCAGAGGCGCCACTACTCTTCCCAGATTCTGCACATCGCTGTCGATCCGTCTCACCAGCACATACGACAGGGCCGCGCTCACGATCAGTAGGAAGGTCAATGACCCGATAAGCAGTCCTAGTTTTGTTTGGAGATTCATTCCAATGTGCCTTCACGGGCGCGCAACGGCTGACCCGGCATCAAGGACTCGATGGCGATTTAAGTCTTGCAATCATCGCAAATATCAGAGTAGACCCGCCTAAACTCTACTCCAATCCGCTGCTGAATGAGTCGACGCTAAACCGGCGGTTAAGATCCATTTGGGCTCATGCTAGCAGGTATTGTCATCAAGGATAATTATTATCTATAATTCGCCTCCTGATGGAAGTAGGAGGAAGGCGATGACTACTGGCAATACATACAAAGTTATCGAGTTGGTCGGTTCATCTTCGACCGGTGTCCAGGAGGCGATCGACAGTGCAATTTCCCGGGCCAGCCAGACGATCAGGAACCTGGACTGGTTCGAGGTTAAGGAGATACGAGGCAATATTCAGGAAGGCAATGTTACCTGGTACCAGGTCAAGGTGGCCATCGGATTTAGGGTCTTAACCCCCGAGGACCTTCAAAGGGAGTGAGTCCCGGCTGGTAGATGGTTGAGAAGGACCCGAGGAATGGGCCGGCGCGCGATCGGCCGCGATTTCATCAAGGCACATCCGCCACGATAAGCGTTCCGGAGAACCCGTGAATCTCGTGCAGGATCGTAAAGGCGCCGGTGGTGTCGGGCGTGAACTCGAAGCGCGTTAATTCACCGGGCAACACATTGATCTCTTCGCCCATCTCGTACCGCTCGATGGATACCTGATGCTCTGCGACTAGACTGATGTTGTGGATCGTTACCGGTATGTCTTTGTAGACCACGATCGTTTCGGGAAACAGGCGGAATTGGTCTACGTCATGTATCAGCGCATACATCTGGACCCCGCGGTCGGCGATGTATGCGTTCGCTTCCGCCTGGGTCTCAACAACGATTAAGTCCGCATCGAAGCCGTGCCCAACATTGCTGATCTTGAATTCGCCTATCTGGTCTGGGACGAACTCTATGACCCCCACCTCGCCGGGCAAGATCACCTCCGACGAGCTGAAAAACGGACTAATGGTGAACCGGTTTACATGCTCCCGGTGAAGTCGAGTCAGATACATCCTTACGGGGATGTCTTTGATCACAACGAAGTTTCTGGGCCAGAACTGGGTGGCCCTGTAGTTCTCGATGATGGATATTTCTTGCACCTCGGACATCTCTTGGTTCATGCCGGCCATCGCCTCAAGCGTTGGGCGGGGAGTTCTGGTTGGCAAAGGGGTTGCTGTCACCACCACGGTCTGAATGACCGGAGGCGAGGTAGGGCCCGGAGTCGCCGTTACCACCACGATCTGGATCACCGGTGTAGGATTTTGTTCCGGCGCCGGCGTAACATTTGTTGCCTCCGAGCATCCGAGGACCGCCAGCGCCGACAAGACCGGCAACCAACAGATCGTTAATCGTCGCATGGACCTCCCATTCATTTATCACTTGCGGGGCTTACCCGTAGACGGGATCAGGCGCGGACGGCACGGAGTATACAACCGGCAGGACACTCGCCCACGATCACACCGCATACGGCGTTGGCATTGTTGAGATGGTAGTCCGAGACTGGCTTGGCCACTAATCCCGCGCCGCAGGCCGGGCACTCGCGCACCTGGCCGCGCCAGGACGCTTTGCACTTCGGACAATGAGCCTTCATCACTTCCCCTCACTTCATTCTGGCTAAACGCTAAGAATTCTTCTGCCTTGTAAAAGCATCCCTAATCCGGTAATATTCCATGAATTCTTTTAGTGAGGTAACTGCATGAATCAAACTGATCGCCAATGGGTAGTCCGGGCGCAGGAAGAAATTAGTTCGATAAATGGATCAATACTAACTATCAGCGGCGCAGTTTTGGGGTTCTCTATCGCACTCCTTAGCGGTAACGACCTAGAGTCGTCGGGCTTTCTGAAAACTGCCTGGATTGCGTTGGGAATTTCCATTGGCATAAACTCTTGGATGATGCTGCACAAGGCTGTTGATACCATGATGCAATCGGAGCCGAGCCAAAATGTGAACAATTGGAAATACATTTATTTGTTGGTTTCCGTCTTGGCGTTCCTTACAGGGCTCGGTTGTTTGATATTCTTCGGGTATCAAAATGTCTAGGGGGATTACCTGTACGATCAGCTAACCTCCAACGCCATCTGCCCTTGCATGGCCAGGTGGGCGGGCGGTGGCGGCATGGGGATATTGGGCACGACCTTCATGTACTCTGCGTCCACTTCGGCGGAACCGAGTCGCCCATAAACCCGGGTGTTCATGTCGATGTCATGCCGCGCCGGGAGCGTCTGCTTAGTGAATGCTAAAACACCCTGGCCATCGATGGCCAGGGCGTTTCTTTGAGCGTTAGCGTTCGCCTGATCTGGTAATCTTCGGTGTTGTGGCTGTACCGCCACCCAATATATCAGCCTCCGTCACCGTCCCAACCCCTTCCCCGTTCAGCTGACAGATCACCTTGACCAGGGAAGTCGGCGTCAGAATGTGGCTGTCCGGAGTCTCCGGCGCGCCGTCTAGCTCCACGTGCCCCGCTTCGCAGACGTTGCTGCCAGACCGTTATTTCTTATAATTCTGGATCATTTCGTCCCTGAAGCTGCGGTCAAATCCCAGTTCCACCGCCCGGTCGGCGTCCTCCTGGGCCGCCACGTCATTCCCGAGGCGGGTGTAGGCCAGAGCCGGGAATTAGAAGGCGGGAAGCCGGTTGGCTGGGGGATTGGTCACATGAGGAGCCGGCAACAGACCTACTCACAGGACGTTATTCGTTGCCAGAACGCCTAGCTAGTCAAATTTGGGCAACAAATATCCGCCACAACCCCATAGTGGTCACTCGCGTAGGTACCCGTCAGTGCCACGTCGCAGGCCATATAAGCGCCCAAAACTTGGCCCGATCGAATTTTCGGATTCTCACCCCCGCCCACGGGCGCCTTCGGTACACCGACAAATATGAAGTCGATGCGTCCATCAAACAGGTAAGCCGAAGTAGTGTGCGGATTACGGTGGTCCCAGGTTATCCCAGGACCGTCGCCAGAAACCGCCCATGCGTCCTGATAGAATGCCCCACGTCCGGACAAACCCAAATCTCCACACAGAAATCGTATCGCGCTGGACTCGGGTGGAGCGTTGAAATCGCCAGCGAGAATCGGTGGCACCAGAGATTGCTCGACGCTCCGCGAAGAGATAATGTCGTCGATAAACAAAACCTGACTCTCACGTACTGCCGCGCCCTTAGGATCGACGGTCAAGTGTGCACAGAACACGTCGATCCCACCGGTGCGCACATAGAGCATCGACTTCGGGCGGCGATCGGCACACTCTAGCACGTACATCTCACTCGCCTCCACCGGCCATCTGCTCATCACAGCGTTTCCGGCAAGTAGACCATCGCTATCGAGTCTCCCTCCATATGCGACGCTCCATTCTCCGGTGCATTGCTCTGCCAGACGATCGGCCAATGTTGCCTCGTCCGCCGCTTTCCGGACTTCTTGCAGACAGGCAATGTGGGGATCGACGGCATCGATCCACGCCGCGATTTCGCGCGTTCGGTCTTCAAGTGGTGGTACATACCACGTATTTAGCGTCAATATGCGCAGAACATCGTTCGGTCGCGGGAAGTTGGCCACGGTCTACTCCTAAATCAGCGTAATTTGACCATATTGTGAACGCTATAAGCTCATGAAGCGAGTTTCCTCAATAACCGGGTATCAAGCCTGTCCCCAAATGGATGCAGCCCGCTGGTAATCGCCAGGCAGGCTACTAACCTTTTAGCTGTTGAAGGGCCTCCAACTGCAGCCGCTTGCCCCTATCGCTATGCTGGGACCCACAGATTGGGCGCCAGTGGCCGGCAGTTCGGTAATGAACACCGTTAGACCGCATCAGGCTTACCTTGGTGGCCCTTACAATCACCTTCTGGCCACCGTGCTCGTGGCAGACCGTGGTCCCCTTACGGCTCGATGAGGAGCTTCCTGAGGATACTCGAGGCATCTTCTCATTTTATGAGTGTGAAGCGCACCCCCTAATTGAATCATGTCATAATACCGGCAACTTTCCAGGCAGATACCGCATGAACGACCAGCGAAAAACCAAGAAGCAGCTATTGGAAGACTTGGCGCTAGAACGAGAGCGTTCAAATGCGCTTCAGGAAGTTTCCAAACGGGTGGCTGCCGCCCACGACACTGACGAAGTGCTGGACCTGATCGTGAACGAAGCCACGAGGCTTCTTGGTGCAACCGGCGCGTTTATGCGGTTGTTGGAAGGCGATGTGTTGGTGCCCAGTGCCGCGACGGATTCCGTGCCCGTTTTTTCCGCCCGGGACGGAGCGGCGGCGGCTCTGCTACGTGTTGGGGAAGGAACGAGCGCGACGGGGCATGTGATGGCCACCAAGGAGCCACTGGTAATCACCGATCTAGTGGAAGATTCTCAGGTTCATCCAAGCGGCCGTCTCACCTTTGAAGAGTTGGGATTCCATGGGTCGGCCTTTGTACCTCTATTAGCCAGCGGCCGGTCCGTTGGTGTGCTAACGGTCGTGGACACGCGCATCCGCCGCTTCACAGAGGATGAAGTCTCACTGTTGGCTGCCTTCGCCGACCAGGCGTCGCTTGCCCTAGAGAAGGCCCGGCTGTTGAACGAGGCGGAGCGGGAGAAGGAACGCGCTGAGACGGAGAGGGAACGCTCCGATGCCCTCTACCGAGTTTCCAATCTCCTGGCAGGAGCCCACGAGACGGACGAAGTTCTGGACCTGATCGTGAACGAGGCCGCCCGGCTTGTTGGCGCGACTGCCGCCTGGATCCGCTTGTTGGAAGGCGATTCATTGGTGCTAGCCGGGGCCGCGACGAAGTCTGTAGCCGGATTTCTGGCTGAGGATGCCGAATCTAGGCCGGCCGTTTCAGTCGAAGAACAGGCAACCGTAATGGCTCAAGCTGTAGTCACCAAAAGACCCATTGTCGTAGAGGACGCCGCTGAGGACCTATCGATTGAAGAAGTCCGTCTCAGGGCAAAAAAATACGGGTTCCACGGGTTCGCCGTGGTTCCTCTAATGGCCAATGACCGATCGATCGGCGTACTCAATGTGATGGACAAGCGCGTACGCCGCTTCACCGACGATGAAGTTTCCCTCCTCTCAGCCTTCGCCGACCAGGCGTCGCTGGCCTTGGAGAAAGCCCGACTCTTGCACGAGGCTGAGCGGGAGAAAGAACGCTCCGACGCCCTCTACCGGGTCTCCAACTTACTTGCCGGCGCACACGACACGGGTGAAGTGCTGGACGTGATCGTGAACGAAGCGGCAAGACTTCTCAGTCTGCCCATCGCCTATATCCGCCTGGTAGCAGGAAAGGATTTGGTGGCCAGCGCCGCCACGACGGCAGCGGTTGACCTTCTAGCCGACCTCGGCTCGTCTACCGTGATTGGAGAGGGCACAACCCCGGCGGGACACGTCATGGCCACAAAAAAGGCCTTTGTCGTTGAGGAAATATCACAGGCGGAGTTTTTAACACCAGAACTGCGTTCCATAATGGAAAAACACGGTCTCCGAGGAGGTGCAATAGTACCCCTGGTAGCCAATGACCAATCTCTGGGGGTCCTAGTTCTGGCCGATACACGACCTCGCCGCTTCACCGAAGACGAAGTGTCTCTGCTCACTGCGTTCGCGGACCAGGCATCCCTAGCCCTGGAAAAGGCCCGGCTCCTGAACGAAGCGGAGGCCCGAGAACGGCAGGCCACCCAACTCTATGAGGTAACCACCCAACTGGCCTCCAGCCAGGATATGGACAGCGTACTGGACCTGATTGCTGCCAGGGCGGTGGATTTACTGGGGTGCGAGGCTACGGCGATCTTCGAGTACGACCCGGTTAGAGACGGCCTGGCGATCGTCAGGACCTATAATTTCCCATTGGAGTTTGAGCAATCGATTTTCCTCAAACCGGGAGAGTCTACATCGGGTTTGGCGTTCCAGCAGCGCAAGCCCGTGTGGACTAGGGACCGTTTATCGTCTCAGGCTTTTACCCAAGCCATTGGCGAAACCATCGTGCGAAACTCAGGAGTCGGCGGCACTGCATCGGTGCCTATAATAATTCGGGGCCAACCCTATGGCGTCCTCAACATATCATTCTTCGAAATCCATGACTTTACCGATGGCGAAATCCAACTCCTTCAAACTTTGGCCGACAGTGCCGCCGTGGCTATCGGCAACGCCCGGTTCATCAGGGAAACCCAGCAAGCACGTGACGAGGCCACCCAGTTATACGAGATTACGGAGCAGCTAGCCTCCGCCACTGACATGGATAGTGTCTTGGACCTTATCACCACCAAAGCGACCGAGATGCTGGGTAGTCTAGGCTCTTCAATCCTGAAGTTTGACGAGACCAACGATTCGCTGTTGCTTGCAAGAACCTATAACGTAGCACCAGTCCTTCAAGATCGGTATTCGGTCAAACCTGGAAAGGGCGTCTCGGGGGTTGCATTTCTAGAAAGACGCCCTGTTTGGAGCAGTGATATCACCTCCGACCAGAGCTTGATCCGAACCGAAGGAGACGCAAGCCGTGCTCTCAGCGAGGCGGGTCTCAAAGCAGTGCTGGCAGTGCCAATCGTCGTGCGGGATGAGGCTTACGGCGTTTTGAACGTCATTTATCAAGAAACGCGCGACTTCACCGATGCTGAGATTCAATTGCTATCAACCTTGGCCGACAGCGCCGCCGTGGCCATCGGAA